>CBFHTP010000025.1:1922-3945 GCA_965658705.1 Candidatus Nanopelagicaceae bacterium | reverse complement strand
TTTCTTGCTCAAAATATTTATCGCATCTGGTTCAAATCCAGGAGCGATGACTACCTCTGTAAAGATTTCACTCAGAGCGTTAGCCATCTCTGTTGTGACAATTCGATTTGCAGCTACTACGCCACCAAATGCCGAGACCGGGTCACATGAATGTGCCTTGCGGTGTGCCTCGGCAATATCTAAACCAACCGCGATTCCACAGGGGTTGGCATGCTTAATGATCGCAACGCACGGCTCTTGATGGTCATAAGCAGCTCTCAGTGCAGCATCAGCATCCGTGTAATTATTGAATGACATCTCTTTTCCGTGAAGTTGCTTTGCATGGGCGATACCGGATCCACCGGATCCAACTTCTGAATAAACATTTGCTCCTTGATGCGGGTTCTCGCCATAACGTAACCCGGATATGCGATGCCACACTTGCGAGCGCCAATCCTCGCCTTTACCAGTTTGGTCCCCAAGCCAGGTGGCGATTGCACTGTCATATTCGGCAGTAGCGCGAAAAGTCGCCATGGCTAACTCGGTTCGCTCTGCTAGCGAGAAACCTCCTGCTTTGATAGCCGAGTGCACGAGTGGGTACTGTGAAGGATCGCAGAGAACTGCAACTGAACCGTGATTCTTTGCCGCCCCACGTAACATGCTCGGTCCGCCAATATCTATCTGTTCGATGCACTCAGCAAAATCATCAGTAGTCGCAATTGTTTGACTGAATGGATACAGATTCACGACAATCAAATCAAATGGAAGAATCTCATGCTCTTCGATTGCACGAAGGTGTTCAGGATTGCTTTGATCAGCCAAAATTCCGCCGTGAATACGGGGATGTAGCGTCTTGACTCGACCGCCCATCATTTCGGGGAACCCTGTGTAATCCTCTACGGCAGTAACCGGGATCCCCGCCGCCAAAAGGGTCTTTGCGGTTGAACCAGTGGAGAGGATTATTACTCCTGCATCATGCAGGCTTTGACCAAGTTCGACTAAGCCACTTTTGTCGTAAACGCTAATAAGCGCTCGACGAATTGGTTTCCTCCGAGTCATTGCGGTCAGGCTCCTGAAATTAATTCGGCGAGAGTCTCGACAATGAGCTCCCGTTCAGCAATCTTAATGCGTTCATGAAGGGAGCTTTCACTGTCTCCAGCAAGGATGGGCACCGATACCTGGCGAATTACTTCTCCAGTATCTACTCCTTCATCTACCCAATGCACGGTGGCCCCCGTCTGCGTAGATCCGGCGGCCAGCGCATCTCTCACTGCATGAGCCCCAGGAAATTGTGGCAGCAGCGCTGGGTGAGTATTGATAGTTCGAAATATCTGAACGAATTCGGCCGAGAGGATTCTCATGAATCCCACACTCACAACGAGATCTGGCTTCAACTCTTTCATCACAGCGATCAATTCAGTGTTCCATGCAGCTCGATCGCTGCCAATTGGTAGATAGAACGCCGGAACTTCGGCCTCTTTAGCTCGCGAAAGGGCCGGCGAATCTTGATCAGAAATCAGCGCAATAATTTCGAGGTCAAGGTCTGCATCAAAGATGGCTTGCGCTAACGAGCCAGAACCTGAAGCGAGTAGCACTATTGAATATTTATTTTTCACTGCGTACCCGGATGTTCAATTTTTTAATAAGTGCAGGTATATAGGTACTGAATATAAGCACTAACGTCCCAGCCACAAGGGCAAATGCGCTCACCCGCCACCACGTCACACCCACTGGGCGCATTTGAGTAGTCAAAAGTTCGCCCGAACTCAAATATGCGAAGAGGCTCATCAATAGAGTCAGCAGTACCAGGGTTCGAAGTAAGAAGAATTGTCTTGCCTTAAAATTCTTATTCTCTCGAATTACCGGGAGAAGTGAGACTGCAATAAAACCAACGAAGAAAATCGAACCAAAGATAATAAGTGGATGCTTGCCAGTTGGCAGTGCGCTCATGAGTGGAATCGCTGGGATGCCATGAATGTTGAAATGAGTTGCGCCGATCGAGGTCGCAGCTCCTACATGGAAGCCGATATTGAAAAGATAGGCA
>CBFHTP010000025.1:0-1912 GCA_965658705.1 Candidatus Nanopelagicaceae bacterium | reverse complement strand
AATTGCAATAAAAGCTGCATTTGGTAGATAGAGCGCCTGGATTCCAAAGAAGAGAATTCCGCCCACAATTCCTGGAGCGATCACAACTCCAAGATTGTTCAGAACAGACCAGTGGCTGGCCATCGAGATTGCGACCACGACTACACCAATCCCCCAGACTGTGATCAAGGTGTAGAAGGCAAAACGCAGGTAGCGATTCTCCGCTGCTCTAAAGTCATAAGTTGCGATGTAGGAGATCGCAAAAGTAAAGACTGGGACTAGGTACCAGTCAGCGGCAATTCCAGTTGAACGTGAGGCTAGCGCCAGAACGGTCGCAAAGATTGAGTACAGAAGTGCAAAGAAGAAGCGGGCGCCTTCAATTTTTTTCAAGGACGTTTTCACCTTCGGGAAACTCTTTCGAATCGCCCAAATGGGGAATATCAGTGCACCAAGCGGCAGGATCGTTAAGGCACCTGCTGAATTATCACTTGCGATATGCAGGTGGAATGGAATGAGATGCGCCCCAAGCCAAATCCAGACTGAGGCACGAATCGGATCCGTTGTATTGCCACTTGAACTACCCGCTGTGGCCCACGCAAAGAGTGAGAGAAAGCTTGCCGGAAAGAGCGTAAGTGCGATGCTTTTAGCGGCCGCATTTGATGTGACCGCTAAAGCTCTCCCTAACATTTTGCCTAACCTGTCTCTTATTATTTCTTCTGTATTCTTTTTACTTTGTCTTAAGAATCTGGCGCATCAGCTCTGCGGTTTCACTCGGTGTTTTACCGACAGATACACCTGCTGCTTCGAGGGCTTCCTTCTTTGCTTGCGCAGTTCCGGATGAACCAGAGACGATCGCACCTGCATGGCCCATTGTTTTACCTTCGGGAGCTGTAAACCCAGCAACATATCCAACGACTGGCTTTGTGACGTACTCCTTGATGAAGGCTGCTGCTCGCTCTTCAGCGTCGCCACCGATCTCACCGATCATCACAATCGCATCGGTATCCGGGTCATCTTGAAATGCCCGCAAGCAATCAATGTGAGTTGTTCCAATAATAGGATCGCCACCAATTCCCACTGCGGTGGAGAATCCAAAATCACGAAGCTCATACATCATTTGATAGGTGAGGGTCCCAGATTTAGAGACCAGACCGATGCGACCAGGCCCAGTGATATCTGATGGAATAATTCCAATGTTAGATTTTCCAGGACTGATCAAGCCAGGGCAGTTTGGACCAATGAGTTGAGTGGTTCCCTTTTCAACTGCATAGGCATAAAAAGCAGCACTGTCATGAACCGGAATTCCTTCAGTAATCACGACGCAGAGTGGCAACTTTGCGTCGATCGCATCGATGACGGCAGCCTTTGCAAACTTTGGTGGAACGAAAACTACAGATGCATTAGCCCCAGTTGCAACAACTGCTTCTGCGACTGAGTTAAATACTGGCAGGGACTTTCCTTCGATTTCAACGACCTGTCCACCCTTACCCGGGGTTACTCCACCCACGATATTGGTGCCAGATTTGATCATTCGACCAGTGTGCTTAGTTCCTTCAGAACCCGTCATTCCTTGGACAAGGACCTTCGTTGATTCGTTAATGAAGATAGCCATTATTTCGCCGCCAATTCTGCAGCTTTTGCAGCCGCGCCATCCATAGTTTCTAACTGCGCAATAAGAGGGTGGGCAGCCTCATTGAGAATCCGTCGGCCCTCTAGAACGTTATTTCCATCTAGTCGAACAACGATCGGCTTAGTAGCTGCAGATCCAAGCATTGCTAGTGCCTGCACAATTCCATTCGCGACTGCGTCGCAAGCGGTAATTCCGCCGAAGACGTTAACAAAAACACTTCTCACATCTGGATCGCCAAGAATAATTCCAAGACCATCGGCCATCACTTGGGCTGATGCACCGCCACCGATATCTAAGAAGTTG
>CBFHTP010000024.1:0-16880 GCA_965658705.1 Candidatus Nanopelagicaceae bacterium | reverse complement strand
AAACTCAATCTGATAATCAAGATCTCCTTCGGGCACTTCTTGAGCGCTTTGATAGAGATCAACATGTTCGAGAACAAGTACAGGGTCATTGAGAGCGAGTGCTGCATTCATTAGCCCGATATATTCCGCAGCGCTTGAGGGTGCCACTATTCGCCAACCTGGCTGGGTTGCGAATACGCCAGCCGGATCCATGAGATGTTGTGAGCCATAACCAGAACCCATTGCAACTTTGGTACGCAGCACAAGTGGGACTGAATTTTTTCCGCCAAACATATGTCTCGCTTTACCGATTTGGTTAAATACTTGATCAGCAGCGACCCACATGAAATCGGCATACATGAATTCAACTACTGGTCTAAACCGACCATCGAGTGCCATTCCACCGCCAAGACCTGCAAACGCGTTTTCGCTAATCGGTGTACCAAGTACTCGGCCAGGGTATTTAGCTGCTAGGCCCTTCGTCGCACCATTTGTTCCACCATTGAGACGATGGATATCTTCACCAAGGATCACAATCCGTGGGTCCCGTTCCATGCTGCGATCGAGAACAGCGGCGATGGCATCAGCAAATTTCATCTGAGTTTTGGCGGCCACCGTGGAAGGCTCAAGAGTGCGGGCACCTTGTAATTCACTGGCATCGCCGCGGATACCCACATCAACAAAGTTTGTGTCGGGCCAAAGCTCGGGCTTTACCCGACGCTTACCGGGCAGCTCTGGGTTCTCTTCGATCAACTCTGCAACTGCGATTGCGCATGCGGCTTGTGATTGGGCTCGCACAGAATCAACGCCAGCCTGGTCAATAAGACCAAGTTCAATCATTTCGGTAGCAAGACGTAGCAGTGGATCGCGTAACTTCCATTCTGCTTCTTCTTCCTTTGACCGATAACCAAAGGCGCTACCAGGGAATGGGCCACTTTGGTGGAAGTAACGATAAACAGAGGCTTCAATAATTGTTGGACCACCACCGTTTCTCATTACCGCTTCAGCTTCTTGCATTGCTAGATGAACTGCGAGCGGATCCATCCCATCAACCTTCCAAGATGGGATGGCAAAACCGCTGCCACGTGCAGATAGACGTGGTTCCCCTGTCGCTTCATCAGAGTGGGTTGAGACTGCGTATAAGTTGTTTTCAATAAAGAAGCAGACCGGTAACTTCCAGGCACTTGCTAAGTTCATAGATTCGAGAACAGATCCAATATTTACGGCACCATCCCCAAAGTAGGTGACAGTAATATTTTTAGTACCAGAACGTGATTGGGCGAAAGCGTTACCGGCTGCGAGTGGCACGCCACCACCAACGATTGCATTGGTTCCAAGCGCACCAGCATCAATCCACTGCAAATGCATTGAGCCACCGCGGCCACCGCAGTAACCTTGTGATAGCCCAAGAATTTCAGCCATCGAACGCTGGAGCACTTCTTGGATTGCTGGCGTGACGAGGTGTGTCACATCGAGTTGATTATTTGATACGTGATTTATTGCCTTTGCTAAGAATTGATGATGTCCACGGTGTGAGCCGTTAACCCCGTCACCCGTAGTGAGTGTTACTGCTGATCCAACTGCGCCACCTTCTTGACCGATGCTGCTATGCACGGGACCGTGAACTAAACCTTCAGCTGCTAAGACCAGGAGCGACTCTTCGAAAGCGCGGATCAAGTGAGCTTGCCCCAGCATGAGTTCAAGGACGCGAGGATCTACATTTCGCCAATCTTTACCGGTGGTCGTTAATTCGACCCACGGCTGGCTGGGGATTAAGGGCAGACTCTTCGACATGGGGCTCCTTCGCTAAGAAGAGAACGGTATTCGCTGATTGCATCCAATATCAATAAAATATGGCAAAATACTCTGAGAAATTGGGTAATAACAGAATATTTACCTAAGATTGTATCCAATGAGAGGGGGCGAGCATGTCTATCCCAGGTTTGCGCGGTACTGAGCACATTGGATTTACGGTCCCAGATTTAGACCAAGCAGAGCGGTTTTTTGTGGACGTCATCGGCTGTGAAAAAGTTTATTCACTCGGACCATTTGCGCATGAAACCGGCGACTGGATGAGTAAGCATCTGAATGTTCACCCGCGAACTGTGATGAAGGAGCTCCGCTTCTTTCGGTGCAAAATCGGACCAAACTTCGAGATTTTTCAATACCAATCCGCTGATGGTCAACTGATTCAACCTCGCAACAGCGATATTGGCGGACACCATTTAGCCTTCTACGTCGATGATTTTGATATTGCGTACGACTATTTAAAAAAATGTGGCGTTCTGTTTTTGGGCGAACCAACGTTAAGCGGCAGTCACAGCAAAGGTCAGAAGTGGTGTTATTTCCTTACTCCTTGGGGAATGCAATTAGAACTTGTGAGTTATCCTGAAGGTAAAGCTTATGAAAGTGACGCTTCGTTAAAGCTTTGGCACCCAGCTCACCCCGAGCTATAAATATGGTTTTAATCCTAGGTGATGAGAATGCCACAAGTCATCGCATTGCAGCGCTACTTCGAGATGAGATTCTTGCCGGAAAATTTCCACCAGGCAGTCGAATTTTGCAAGAAGAAATCGCACACAAGTACCGATCAAGTCGCTCTCCAGTTCGAGATGCATTTCGAATGTTGGAGGCCGAAGGTTTGCTCCTCTTGGTGCCACATACCGGAGCTTGGATCGCCGAACTAAGTTTGATTGAGTGTGAAGAGATGTATCAAATTCGGGAACGGATTGAGCCATTGATGCTTCGGCTAAGTGTCCCTCACCTTACTCAAGAACAACTTTCTGAGCTCAGCAATCTAATTCAGCGATTAGATAAGGCAAGTACTGTAGAAGAATTTCTTAAGCTAGACCGTGACTTTCATCTGCTCACTTACGCCGGTGCGACCACTGTCTTTCTTGGAAATATGGTCTCCCGAATGTGGAACACAACTCAACATTATCGACGCGCATACTCCACGATTCTCCATAAAGAAGGCTTTAAATCAGCAAGATATGAGCATTTGTTGTTGATGGCTGCGATTGAGCGCGGGGATGTCGAGGAAGCCGAACGCGTGCTTTATGGGCACATTCGCCATACTCGGCTTGAGCTGTCAAACCACCCTGAAATCTTTGGGTAAGGTCCACACCATGTACGGACTTTTAGCTTTTGTAGTTGGTTGCTTAACTGCATTGCAATCTAGGGTTAATGGCGCACTTGATCTAAAAGTTCATAACGGGATTTATGCTGGGTTGATCTCTAACAGCACCGGTTTTGTCATCCTGTCTGTGATTGTAATTTTTATTAAAGATGATCGGCTGGGTTTTCTACGTGCTTGGAAATCATTGCGCAGTCGGAAGTTGGCTTGGTGGGAGTACTTAGGAGGAATTGGTGGTGCGCTTTTTCTATCCGTTCAGTCGACAGTAGTACCCACACTTGGCATTGCACTATTTACGATCGGCTTGGTTTCGGGCCAAGCATCTTCCTCACTTTTAGTCGACAAGATTGGACTTGCGCCAAGTGGGAAAAAACCAATTACTCTTCTCCGAGTTATGACGGCTGTGCTAACCACTTGCGGAGTTCTCATTGCAGTACTACCAAAAGTAAATAATATTTCCCTGGATGTTCTCGCAATTGCCGGTAGCTTTTGTATTGGCGTCGTTGTCGCTTTTCAGCAAGCCATCAATGCAAGATTAAATGAAGAAACAAAACGTCCGCTTACAACGGCTTGGTTTAATTTCTTTATCGGCACTTTTTTCTTGGTGGTCTTCCTAATAATTTCAATAATAAGTGGATCAACAGCTACTGCCTTACCAACAAATCCCTTGCTTTACACAGGTGGAATTTTTGGGCTGTTATTTATTGCAGCCTCATCTTTTGTGATCAAGTCATTGGGAATTTTAAATTTTATTTTGATTCAGGTTGCAGGTCAGGTCACAACTGCCTTGATGCTGGACTGGCTTGCACCGACAGGCAATGCAAAATTAGATGTGTATATAGTTTCTGGTACAGCAATAACGCTAATTGCTATTGCGGTACCGAAGTTGGCGCAGGTTCTCTCGCCCGCATCTGCGCTTAAGGAATAATTTTTTCGCTGCGTAGGCGATCAAAGAGCTCAGTAAAGGAATCAAAGGTAACGTTGACCTCGTTAAAACCGGCGCGACGAGACTTACCCATGTCGGCGAAGGTTTCGACCTGTCGTCCAAGGTCTGCATCGGTGTGCCACCATGATGCAATATGCGAAGCGGCTAAATTCGCAAGGCCATGCTTTGCAACAATCTTGGCCCAGACTTCATCTGCATCACCCATTTTTGGTTCAAGAGGTGTCATCGTTGTTGGATAACCTGGATCTGGCACTTCAAAGTAATCTGCAATGTGCTTCCAAAGTTGGCGCCAGCGGAAAACATCACCGTTGACAGTATTGAAGGCTTGATTCTTTGCAGATGGTGCCGTTGCAGACCAGACGGCATGACGGGCAAGAATTCGCGCATCAGTAACGTCAGTAACCCCGTTGAACTGTTCGGTTGACCCTGGGAAAGTAAATGGTCGGCCGGTCTCTTTACAGATCGATGCATAAACAGCAAGGGTCATTCCCATGTTCATGACGTTACCCACGGCGTAACCGATCATTGTGTGCGGACGGTGGACTGACCATGAGAAGCCGCGCTCTTTTGCATGCTTAAAGAGAATGTCTTCTTGCTCGTAATAGAAATTCTGGATTGGTAAACGCTCTTGACTCTCGCGGAATGGAGTATCCATCGGCGTTGATGCATATGCTTCGAAGGGTCCGAGGTAATGCTTGAGTCCAGTAATCAGTACCGCATGCTCAAGGGTTTTGGTGATCCGTAGCGCCGAGAGCGTGTTCTCGATCATCGCACCATTAACTCGGCAGTTGTCAGCTTCATTTGCTTGACGCGACCAGGTGCAGAAGAACATATGAGTTAAAGGGAGACCTTCGATTGCCTTTTCAATACTCGCTTGATCAAGGACATCTGCAAATATGTGGTTCACACCTGGGATCGGGTTCTCTGCTTTTCGTGAAAGACCGTGGACTTTCCAACCATCAGCAAGCAAAACTTTCGCAATGTTATTTCCGGCAATGCCTGTAACTCCAACAATGAGTGCCTCTTTAGCCATCTCGATCCCCCTTGCACATTATGACCCTTGAATTGCTCCGAATGTTAGGTGAGACTGCACTAATAAACAAGGTGCGTGCGTGAACCAGGCCGAAAGTGTTCGTTAGTGCTTGACGGTTGATTCGAGCCAGTGCTTTAATCAAGGCTCTTAAAAATCCAATTCTCGTTATTAGGGCTTGCTGAAGGAGAGGAAGAACCTTGAGTCGACTTGATGGAGTTTCAATTCTTGTTACGGGTTCTGCCAGCGGCATAGGTAAAGCATTTGTGGAGGCCTTTGCACATGAAGGCGCAAAAGTTGGGGTCTTTGACCTTAATCAGGCAGCGGCAGAGTCAGTCGCACAATCAATTAACGCCTCTGGCGGTCAAGCTCTCGCCCTCAACGCGAATGTAGCAAAACGTGATGAGGTGCGAGCCCAATTCTCTCGATTTAATGAGTGGGCAGGGAGCTTTGACGTCCTCTTTAATAATGCTGGTTTTAATAGAGCGATGCCAATGCTTGAAGTTACCGAAGAAAACTGGCACTCGATAATGGATGTCAACGCGCTTGGTGTCTTGCTTGGAATTCAAGAAGCTTCAAAATTTATGATTCCTAGTAAAAAAGGCAAGATTATTAATACCTCTTCCATTGCGGGCAAGGAGGGATTCCCAGCTTTTGCTCCTTATTGTGCAAGTAAGTTCGCGGTCAATGCATTGACTCAAGCCGGCGCTCGTGCGCTCGCACCTCACAACATCACCTGCAATTCCTTCTCACCCGGTGTGGTTGATACTCCACTCTGGTTGGATCTCAATCAAAACCTATTTGATATTGGAGAAGCAACCACGCCAAATTCGGCAATGAATGATTTTGGAGCTGGAATTCTCAAGGGACGCGCCGCTCAACCAGCAGATCTGATTGGAACTGCGATGTTCTTGGCATCCAAGGATTCAGATTATATGACCGGACAAAATATAATGATCGACGGAGGGATGGTGCTCGTGTAATGAAAGCTCTTCAATTTATGTCGCCAAATGTAATGTCGGTAAACGATATTTCATCACCAACAATCGCAGCTGACGAGGTACTCCTCTCAGCCAGGTCAGTAGGCATCTGCCACTCTGATATCGAACTTCTTGAGGGTCGCTACATCATCCCTTTCCAATACCCAGTTATTCCAGGTCACGAATGGTCAGCTGAAGTAATAGGCGTAGGCAAGAAAGTGGCCAATTACAAAGTGGGGGATCGAGTTGTTGGTGAGTGCGTTATAGGTCAAGAGCATTTTGGATTCAGCATTAGCGGTGCGATGGCTGAGCAATTTATTGCAAAAGCAGATTGGCTCCATAAGATTCCAGAGAATCTTTCATGGACTCAAGGCGCTCTTGTCGAGCCATTTAGTTGCGGGTACTACGCAACCGTGCGTGCCGATAATCTCGATGCGAGTGATACTGCAGTGGTCTTTGGCGCTGGCCCAATTGGACTTGGCGTTGTCGCTGCCACCGTTGCAAAAGGCGCCCGAGTGATTGTGGTTGAGCCGTCAGCGGCTCGCGCAGAAATCGCCCGTAGTCTCGGCGCTGATGCGATTGTTGACCCAACAAAGGGAAGCGTAGAAGAGCAAGTAATGGCTCTGACTGGCGGTGTCGGCGCATCAGTTGTCTTTGATGCCAGCGGACGTCCAGATGCAATGGCAGCAACTTTTGATGTAGCAGCATTTCGCGCACGGATTGTCATTATTGGGATCAGTGTTGGTGGGTCTGCCCCAGCAAAGTTAGGTCAGATTCAGTCGAAGGAACTTCAGGTCCGAGGAATTATCGGTTCACCTGGGGTCTGGCCTCAGACAATCACATTTATGTCTCGGGCAAACATCGACCTTTCGAAGCTAGTTACTTCTTCCTTTGATCTCCCTGAAGCGAATTTGGCTTACGACAAAGTCCTCACCGATAAGTCGCAGGTAAAGGTGCACGTAACGAACTCAAAGTCATGAGTTCAATGAAAGCTGCTGTGCTGCATGGTTTAAAAGATTTGCGTTTTGAGGACGTCGCGATCCCAACAATTGGACCAGATGATGTGTTGATAAAGGTTGCCTACAACGGAGTCTGTGGCACTGATGCAACCGAGTATGCAAAAGGTCCAATGATGGTTCCGCTGGAAAAACCGCATCCAAATAGCAAGCATGTTGGTGCCACGATTCTTGGCCATGAATTTGTTGGAACGGTTGTAGAAGCTGGTTCTCATGTGCAGCACATGGTTGGAAAAAGAATTGCTTGTGGCGCAGGCGTTTCCTGTGGAACCTGCAAAAGATGCTCAGAGGGCCGCACAAACTTATGCTCGAACTATTACACGTTAGGTCTGAGTACACACGGTGGCTTGGCCGAATATGTGAGTGCACCCGCAAATATTTGTATCGAAATTCCTAACAAGTGTTCGTTGAGCCATGCAGCGCTTGCGCAGCCACTTGCAGTAGGTATTCATGCGATGAAGCGAGCAGAAGTAAAGAAAGGCGACCTCGTATTTCTCTTGGGAGTTGGCGCAATTGGATCCTTCGTCTGTGTTGCACTGAAGAATGCAGGTGCGACAATTGTTGCAGCAGATATTTCAGAAGAGCGGTTGCAGATAGCGAGCAAACTTGGCGCAGATAAAGTGCTTTTGCTACCTAAAGAAATTGACGTGGACGGAGTAAAGGCGCTCTTTGGAGAACAAGCCGACGTGGTCTTTGAAACCTCAGGCGTTCTCGGCAGTGTTTCAAAGGCTATTGCTCTCACCAAAAATGGTGGAACCTGCATGTTGCTTGGCCTTAACAAAACCCCACAAGACGTTGTTTTTTCAGACCCAGTTCTTCGAGAAGTCACTCTTCAGACATCGGTTGCACATATTTGCAAAGAAGATATTCCCGAGGCGTTGCAGTTATTAACTGACGGCGTTGTTGCTGGGCTTCTCATGGGGCCAATTTTTCCGTTGGCTGAAAGTAGTGCAGCACTTGATGCACTCGTTGCAGGAAGTGCATCTGGAAAAATTTTAGTTGGTTCAGAGTGAGTACAGTTGCAATTCTCGGTACCGGAAAGATGGGTGGAGCAATTGCAAAAGAGTTAGTTGCAGCTGGTCATCAGGTATTTCTTTGGAACCGAACTGCTGAGTCTGCGACCAAGCTTGCAACTGAAATTAACTCCCCTTTAGTTACTTGCTCATCAAAAGCCAGTGAAGCAGTTGCCGCCGCTGAGATCGTCATAACTATGTTAGTAAGTGGAAAGATTACGCAGCAGGTTTTACTCGATGATGGCGAAGTATTGAACGGAGCAACAGCAGGAAAAATTTTCATTGATATGGGTACTAGCGGGGTTGAAACGGCGAAGCTCTTAAGTGATCGGCTATCAGCGCGAGACCTTCGTTTCATTGATGCACCAGTTTCGGGAAGTATCGCCACGATCTCTGCTCATCAATTACTCGTCATGGCGAGTGGCGATGAAGATGCGATCGCTGAAGTCACGCCTGTGCTCTCTGTCTTCTCGAAGAAAGTTGCCAATCTGGGTGCAGCTGGAAATGGCCAGGCGATGAAGTTGGCAGTGAACCTCATTGTCCACACCCTAGATGCGGCCGTCAGTGAAGGCCTAGCGATTGCGGTTAACTCGGGAATCCCTCTATCCGCTGCATATGATGTTTTAGAGGAGAGCGTTGTTGCCGCTCCATTTGTGAAGTACAAGCGAGCAGCATTTCTTGATCCCGAAGTACCAGTTGCCATGCGCATTGATACCGTTGTGAAAGATCTCGGATTGATTGATGAGCTCGGTCGGACCCTGGGGCTTTCCCTCGCGACAGCCCCAGCCGTGGCGCAGGCTTTTACCAACGCGGTAGAGGCAGGCCTCGGCGAACGGGATATGGCGCGATTGCTTGAGCTCTACCTTCCAAAATCTCACTAATCCGCCCCGATCCGCCCCGAGATGAAAACTCTGCCGAACTTCAAAGGCCATGGGGCCTAGCCCTTTATAACGAAAACGTACTGAAATTCCTCCGTAAATACCTTGTAAACAGGAAGGGTGAATGTGTAAAGTCCCACTGAACAGGCCGTTAATGCGAGCCTGACTTACTTGCCAAGAGAGGCAGAGATGACTGTGCATGAGCTTCGCGAAGTAAGGCGATCTTCCAAGATCACCATCTCTCGCGGCATGCGAACAGTTCTGACCGGAGTCGCTCTTCTTTATGTAGCGAGCTATTTCCTCGCACCGACAAGTGTGAGCCATGTCGCTCAAATGGGAATGCTGCCATTTGCAGCCGTGCTTGCAATCATCGGCCTCGGCCAAACATTAGTAATTCAACAAGGTGGAATTGATTTATCAGTTGCTGGCGCGGTCTCGCTGACAGTCGTCATTGTCACGTGGGGACCGGACCGACATGACAGCCGATTACTTCCTGCCGTTCTCGCAGCTTTCGTTGCTGCGCTCATCACCGGAATTATCAACGGTTTACTTATTACAAAAACGAAACTTAATTCGATCGTAGCTACGCTCGGAGTTAATGCGCTGCTTTATGGTGTGATGATCGCGCTTTCGGGGGGAAGCCCTCGTCGCACCACTGATCGCTTGTCGCATTTCGCCAATAACAAAACAATGGGACTCCCAAATTCCGTTTACTACGGAATTATTGTCACGATTCTCGTCTCACTACTTTTGAAGCGCACCGTTTTTGGTCGCCGCTTTGAAGCGGTCGGAGCCAATCCACGAGCTGCTCGTGCTGCTGGATTGAATGTGGGTCGATATCAGATGAGCGCATACATAAACGCTCAGATTCTTTATTGCACTGCGGGGGTAATTATTGGTGGCGTAATCTCGCAACCAACCGCATATCAAGGTGATGATTACGTACTCCCATCAGTAGCAGTTGTGGTACTCGGTGGAACTTCACTTCTCGGTGGTCGCGGATTCCCAGCCGCATCTGCAGTCGCTGCTTTATTCCTGAAGCAGCTAGATATGTTTGTTCTTTCACTCGGAGTGCCATACGGTGTGAGAACTGTTGTGATCTCGATTTCGCTAATGGCAGGTATTGGGATGTATGCAGTCAAATGGGATTCGGTGATGCTACGTCTCAAGAGACCGGGGCAGCCAGAGGAGCAAGCAGCGCTCGCTGAAGTGAGCATCTAACTAAGTTTCGGAGTCCTAGCTAGTACATAACTAGAGAAGCCGAATAGTGCGTCAAAGTTTGCCGCACAGTAACGAAAGGAACAACGTTGATACGCTTTAAATCTCGAGCCAGCGTGGTCGTCAGTAGCCTAGGCTTAGCGGCAGCGCTTATTGGCTCTTCCATGATTTCTGTCTCATCAAGTGGTGCTGCGTCGCTACCTTCGTGGTGCGGCCCTAAGAAAATCACAATGGGATTCACTGATGGTTTTGGTGGAAACTCATGGCGTCTAGTAACTACAGCTGCAGTCCGTGAAGAAGTAAAACTTTGTCCAAGCGTGACTCAGCTTTACTACGCAGATGGCCAGGGCAAGACTGACAAGGCAATCTCAGATATCAAGGGAATGGTTGCAAAGGGTGTTAAGGCTCTCGTTGTATTCCCAGACTCTGGTCAGGCAATGTTGCCAACGCTTCGTTCAGCATTTAAGGCTGGCGTTGTGACTGTTCCTTACCGCGTATTCCCTGGTGGAGTAGATGGCAAGGATTACACCGCATTTGTAGGTTCTGACTTCGTTCTCGCCGGCAAGCTATGGGGCGAATGGATTAAGAAGAATCTGCCAAACGGCGGAAACATTCTTCGTATCTCTGGACCAGCTGGAAACAGCCAAGGCGCAGATGAGACCAAGGGACTTAACATGGTTCTCGGAAGCGATCCAAAGTACAAGTTCATTGGTGCAGATCCATTTGAAGTTACTGGTTGGGATCCAGCAAAGACTCAAGAAGTCTTGACTGCTGCTATCGCCAAGTACCCAAAGATCGATGTTATTACATCTGACTTTGGTCCTTCAATGGTTGCTGCTCTACAAGCCGCAGTTACTGCTGGTTGGAAGGTTCCATTGATCGCAACTTCAGATGGAAACGTTCTCGGTTGCTTCTACCAGAACAACTTCAAGACTCAGCCAGACTTCAAGATGATGACGATCTCAACTCAGAATGATCACTCACGTCTTGCCACTGATTACGCTATTGCTAAGGCAACTGGCGGAAAAGTACCTACAAGCACCTCATACCCTTCAACTCTCTTTGAAGATTCAGTCTCTGGCAAGCCATCAAAGGTTCAATGCCGCGCAGATCTTCCAGGCGACGTCTACCTATCTGCAAAGATGTCAGGCGATCTCCAGGCAAAGCTGAAGACAAACTAATAAGAAATAGAGATCAGATTGGCCACGGGAAACTGTGGCCAATCTGATCTTCTTCGTTTAATCTGATCTTTTATAGTTGATGAACAACAAGAAATGGAGAGTACGTGACGCAATCTCCGCAGGCCCTTCTTCTTCTCAAGGGGATCTCTAAGAACTTTTCAGGCGTCGCTGCACTTAGCGATGTCTCACTCGAGGTCATAGCTGGGGAAGTCCATGCCTTGCTTGGTGAAAACGGCGCGGGCAAATCAACGTTAATGAACGTGGCTTCTGGCACTTTGCAGCCGGATGGTGGGTCGATTGAGATTATGGGCAAGCAAATTGCGCACCTTAGCCCCTTCGAGGCTACTTCACTTGGGCTGGCGATTGTTCACCAGCATCCAGCAGTTCTCCCTGATCTGACAGTCCTAGAAAATGTTTTGATTTCAGTTCCAGAGGAGCGCTTGCAATCTGAAGGTTCCACTGAGAAGACAGTTCAGAAAATTTTAGATGATTTTGGTTTTACGGGAAATCTTCGTGATCGCGTTGAGACGTTGACTGTCGCGCAACAACACCTTTTGGATTTAGCAAAGGCTTTTGTACTTAATCCAAAAATCCTGATTCTTGATGAACCCACCGCGCCACTTGGTCAAGAATCGGTCGATATTTTGTTCAAGCGTATTCGCGAGGCAACCGGTCGAGGAACTGCAATTGTCTACATCACCCACCGCTTGGCCGAAGTCCGTGAGCTGGCAAATCGTGTTACGATTTTGCGCGATGGAAAACACCGTGGCGTAGTAAATGTCAACGATGTCAGCGACGATGA
Organism: Candidatus Nanopelagicaceae bacterium; assembly: GCA_965658705.1. Classification (GTDB taxonomy): domain Bacteria; phylum Actinomycetota; class Actinomycetes; order Nanopelagicales; family Nanopelagicaceae; genus PALSA-747. The sequence goes on along the minus strand of CBFHTP010000024.1, from coordinate 4,701 downwards.
AATTATGACAAAAATAGTGGGTCGAAAGTTAGAGTCCACATTCCCACCAAAATTTCTCGCAAATGAGAGCAATAAAGAATTTATTAAAATCACGAATCTCTCCAGCCACGAATTTCATGGCATCAATATTTCTGGTCGCCAAGGTGAAATTATTGGTATCTCAGGCGTTGTAGGAAATGGCCAAAGCCAACTCCTGCGCTCATTAGTTGGCTTAGACAAACACGCTGGTGAAATTGAAGTTGGCGGCAAACTTATCGGGAATAAAGAATTAGCCCTTAAAACGGCTTATTTACCGGCAGATCGCCACGAAGAGGGTTTGATGATGACCCTTTCGGTCCGTGAAAATGCTGCCGTGAGCGCTCTTAATAAATTTACGAAGGCCCTCTTTATTAGTCGAAAAGATGAAGATAAAATTGTGTTGAATTCGCTCAAAGAACTTGAAGTGAAAGCGCCTTCAATGGATTCACCAGTTTCAGCTCTCTCTGGCGGTAATCAGCAGAAGATCGTAATGTCTAGATCATTGCTCGCCGAACCCATAATGATTGTGGCAGATGAACCCACTCAAGGGGTTGACGTCGGAGCGCGCGCGGAAATCTATAAGATCTTACGTGAAGTCGCCGAAGCTGGCATCCCAGTAATCGTCAACTCTTCGGATACCAAAGAACTCGAGGGTCTCTGCGATCGCGTCTATGTCATGTCCCGCGGCGAAATTGTCGAGTCCTTTGAAGGTGCTGCAATTACTGAAAGTAGTCTCGTTGCTGCAGCCGTTCATTCCACGACACTCAAGCGGCAAGATGTATCAGACGGCGCCGCTGAAGCGAAGAGTCAAGCGCGGCGACGAATCTTTCAATCGGATTATCTACCGCCCTCAATTTTGGCTGGGATGATTGTTCTTCTCGCCTTATTTATTTACAGTAAAAATAATCTTTACTTTGGTTCATACAATATAAACGCTGTCCTTGGATTAGGAACTGGACTTGGTTTCATAGCCCTTGGTCAAACGATCGTTCTCTTAACTGGCGGATTAGATATGTCTGTTGGGCCAGCTTCTGGAATATTGCTGGTTATTGCATCGTTTTTTGTTAATGATGGAAAGTCGGCCGGATTAATTGTTGCTGGATTTATCCTTATCCCAATTGCAGCCATCGTGATCGGCTTGGCTAATAGTGCTCTGATTAGGTATGCCAAATTTTCACCAGTGGCAGGCACGCTGACAATTTATATATTGCTGATCGGGCTTGGCTTCTTATTGCGACCAGCCCCAGGTGGTTTTATCAGTGGCGCCGTTACGGATGTGCTTCTGAGCAAACTTGGACCCGTTCCATATGCGTTCATCATTTTGACAGTCGCTGCGATTGGGCTGGAATACGCCTTGAAGAAGAGTTCTTGGGGAGTTCGACTTCGGGCTACTGGTTCAAATGAGGAGTCTGCTCGTCGCCTGGGCGTCAATATCAATCGTACGATTTTTGGTGCATATGTCGCATCCGCACTCTTCGCTGGGATCGGTGCCGTGATTTTTATGGGTTTGATCGGCGTTGGAGATGCCGCGCAAGGCCCCAGCTATACCTTGCAATCAGTTACTGCAGTCGTTCTCGGTGGAACGAGTCTCCTAGGTGGACGAGGATCCTTCATTGGAACCCTGCTTGGCTCTGTGGTTATGGTTCAAGTCCTCAATGCCTGCGTCTTTCTTAATCTTTCGCAAAGTTGGCAGTACATCTTCCAAGGTTTACTTATTGTTTTTGCAGCACTTTCCTACACACTCACACGATCAGCAAGGAGCAAAAAATGAAGGCAGCTAGATTCCATGGACAGAAAGATATTCGAATTGAAGATCTCCCTCGCCCAGGTGCTCCGCGTCCAGATGAAGTCGTAGTAGAGCCGTTGTATTGCGGGATTTGCGGAACTGATCTGCACGAGTATGTGGTCGGAGCGATTGTGACGCCAACCAAACCCCACCCATTGACTGGTGTTACCAACCCACAGATCTTGGGGCATGAATTTTCAGCCCGAGTTATCGAGATAGGCAAAGAGGTAACTTCTGTCCGCGTAGGAGATCGAGTTGCGATCATGCCAGCGATCGTGTGCGGCAAGTGCGATCCATGTCGCACTGGAAGAGGTCATCTCTGTGAAGTCTTTGCATGCACTGGCCTAAGCGCCCCAACGGGTGGCCTTGGCGAAATTGCTGTCCTGAAGGAGTATCAAGTTGCGCGCCTAGCTGATGAGTTATCGGACCAAGCTGGAGCAATCGTAGAGCCGGCAGCAGTTGCCGCATATGGCGTCGATCGCTTACAGATGCAAGGTGGCGACATTGTTCTTGTGACAGGTGCGGGTCCTATCGGCGCGCTCAGCGCTCTCTATGCCAATGCAATTGGTGCAGCCCAGGTAATTATCTCAGAACCAAATCCATATAGAGCAGCCTTTGCGAAATCACTCGATCTTGGCCCGGTCATCGATCCTACAAGCGTTGATCTGGCAGAAGCCATCAAAGAGCTGACTCGAGGGCACGGTGTAGATGTAGCAGTCGAAGCCTCAGGATCAACTCCAGGGCTCACAGCATGTATCGATCATGTGCGTCGCAGCGGCCGAGTTGTTCAAACCGGCTTGCATACTAAACCAGCAACGCTCAATGCAATGATGCTCTCTGAAAAAGATGTCTCACTTATCGGAAGCTGGTGTTACAAGATCACCGATTGGCCGCGCATCATTCGCCTCGCTGCAACTGGAAAATATCCAATCGAAAAGATGATCTCTGCAGTCGTAGAACTTGATGACGTGGTGACTAAGGGCTTTGATGTGCTGATCGATCCAAAGGGCGATCAGATGAAGGTACTTGTAAAAGTAAATTAAAAAAAATTAGAGAAGAGACTCAAGGGATGGTCGGGTACGTAGGTACTTGGCCGCGGCAGCGTCTCTCTCTTCTTTCAAGTAGTACGCAACTTCTACAAGTTCCAACGCTAAACCATCTGGGTCGCTGAAATAGCACCAGCGCCAACCAGCGAGTGGGCCTTCATCAACGATATTTGGCTCGGTATAAAACTTCACACCTTTTGCCTCGAGCTCTGCCTTTTTGGCGTGAATATCAGCTACTTTGAAGCAGACATGGGCAGCCCCCATGAAATTATTTGGCACTGGACCAGTATTAGATGCTGGTCGTCCTGCGTATTCAATGAGTTCAAGAGTACTTTTCTCGTCTACCCAGAGGCTTACTTGTCGCAACTTTGCACCAGCAACCCCGACACCTCGCTCAAGCTCTGCTCCTTCAAACCAGGGGGTGGGTTCGTTAGCAAACTGCAATCCGAGTAGATCATGGTAAAAATAGATAGAGCGATCTAAATCCTTCACCACGAGTCCAACGTGGTGAATTAATTCGAGTGTCATGCCTGCCCCCTTCGGCTATCTGTTGAGTGGGCAAAAGGCTACGCTCAAAAGTGGGGTGTGTACAGTGGTAGTAAACAAAAATATGAAATCACTTCACATCCTGTGCGACCTAAGTTACTCTTCAGTATCCAAAGAAGAGGATGTGAAAATGTTAGATGCAATGGGGAATCTTGGCCCGCGCCTGAAAGAGATCAGGCTTAAGCAAGATACTTCTTTGCGAGAAATTGCAAGACAGCTAAATGTTTCGCCCTCTTTTTTATCACAAATCGAAAATGGGAAGTCACAACCTTCGGTCGCAACATTATATGCAATTGCAAAACTGCTAGGTGTCTCGGTCGACCTACTCTTCAAAGCAACCGGAGATGAATCTGACTCAAAAGATTTTATCCAACGCACTGATCTTGATCACCCAGCAGATGCTTGGCACGAATCAGGTGCTCGTATTTCTCTGGTGAACCCACAATCTCGTAGCACTCTTTCGATGGATCAAGGCGTTGCTTGGGAGAGATTGTCAGCAACTCCTGAGAACGACATTAATTTCATGGAGATTATTTACCAACCCGGCGCTGGATCCAATAGCAATGGTGACTTGATAGTTCATGAAGGTTATGAATATGGCTATGCACTCGAGGGCGAAATCGAAGTCACAATTGGCGAGGCCATTTTTCTCTTAACAAAGAGCCATTCGATTGGATTCGACTCCACAATTCCCCATCGACTGCGCAACATAAGCACTCAGCCTTTTCGCGGAATCTGGTTTGTCCATGGTTGCCAGGTGGATTCAAGCCCCGATAAAGGTTCAAAAAGTAAGTAACTCTTGACAGCATGCGGCGGCTCTTGTTAACTAGGGCTTAACACTGGCAGGTTAGTCGAGACAGGGGCAAAGTTATGGCGATTGGAACTCCAGGATTAAATGGTGTCGATTGGGAGAATCGAGTAAATTTCGAACGCCTCCGTATCGAACGGCTGAATAGATTGAAAGCAAGCCTAGAAGCGTCCGAGCTTGGTTCAGTCCTAACTTTTGATTTTCACAATATTCGTTATATGACATCAACCCATATCGGAACGTGGGCGATGGATAAGTTAATTCGCTTTGCAATTCTGCCACGCGGCGGAGAGCCAGTGCTCTGGGACTTTGGTTCGGCAGCAAAGCACCATACTTTGCACACGCCGTGGCTAGATACCGCACACGCAGAAGCGAGTGCGAGTGGTCGCGAGCCTCACCACAATGCAAAGCCAATCGTTGGTTCTCGAGCTGGTATTTCAACCCTGCGCGGCGCAATCAGTCCAGCAGCTGGGCAGGCCGAAGCAGTGGCGGATAAA
>CBFHTP010000023.1:15723-17232 GCA_965658705.1 Candidatus Nanopelagicaceae bacterium | reverse complement strand
TGCAATCATCGAGCACACTGACTGCGTAGCCAGCTTCTATGAGCATCGAGACTGCCGTAGAACCGATATACCCAGCCCCGCCAGTAACCAATACTCGCTTCATGTGCTCAGCCTATCTTTCTTGCGACGGAACTAATTACGGATCTGCCCTGCGCAGGTATCCACGGCTGGTGCTGGCTGCTTAGTTGGTGTTGGAGTCGCTGTAGGTGTTGGACCCTGTGTCACATCAAATTGCACTGGGAATTCATTTGATGCATGAGTGCCAGAGAGATCCTGATAAGTGACTAGACCAAGATTACTTCCCGCGGTTGGGCCTTTGAGGGCGATCGTCCAACGTCCGGTCGCTGATCTGTTGCTGCTCTGTGAGAGCACGGGCATGAGTGAATCAAGTGGCTTATAGCCAACATCACCGGTTACAACAGGGGAGCCATCTGGCCTCAGTACATCTACGACAATCGTGACAGCGTCATTAGTGCTCGCCGAACTTTGGCTCACTATCTGAATAGTTGTCGCCTCATTTGATGGCAAGAGATCAGCGGTATCTGGAACCCATGTGCCACGGATCAGTGAGAGGAACTTAGAGCTAGAACCATTGAATACATTGAGATCAACTCGAGTGCCTGGGACTCCATATTTGCCAGCAATTCCACATGATGAGTATTGCCAGATCGACCATTGCGCCGTGCAGTTTGCATTTGTCCACGGATGGGCGAAGCAGCCAAATTTTTTGAGGTTAGGGTTATTAGTCGAGGTGGCAGGATCAAGTGAATAGCGCGCCATCCATAACGGATACTGGCGAAGTTCGGGAGCGGGTGCCATGGCGGTCTCCAGGAACTGGGCATAGGAGTAAAGGAACGGTTTGCGCCCGGTCTTTGCGCTCACTTCTGCTAGCCACGTTTTAGCCCACAAGGTGACGAGATTTCGTGGCATGTAACGAACGCAGGTTGATCCGCTATAACGCATGCAATTATTTTCAAAATCTAGCGCGACCGGAAGATCACGTCGGTTATAACCACCAATCTGGCCAATTCGCCAGATAACTTTCTTCGCTTGAGCGAGTGCGTCATTGGTAATGAATGCCTGATCAACGCTATCTGGAAGATATGCGTAATAGTAAAAGCCGGTATACATCTTTGCTGATTGAGCAGCCTTGCGATCTTGAACTAAATATTTGTAGGCAAGGTTATCTGCTGCAGTTTGCGCGTCTGCCCCTTTGATTAAAACAAAGCGAACACCGGCTGAGTACATTTTCTTAAAGTCGATTGCGGCGCCATTTGGGTGCTGCCATCTGCTGACATCAATGCCAGCAATACGATTTCCGGGCCCTTCAAGAGTTACTGCAGAGACTGGCTGAACCAGTCCAACGAGTAACGAGCATGAGATTGCGAAGACTAAGAGCAAGCGCTTCATGGCTCTCAGAGTTCAACGATTTCTAGATCCAAGCCAAGTTCACTGCTGATCGCCTCTTTGAGGAGTGCAATGTGTTTCGGATTGCGGCTGATAGAAAAA
>CBFHTP010000023.1:0-15713 GCA_965658705.1 Candidatus Nanopelagicaceae bacterium | reverse complement strand
GGCTCATCCAAGTGAAGTGAGAAAGAATAGGGAGTGAGGGGGGTGGGGCTCGAACCCACGACGACCGGATTATGAGTCCGGGGCTCTAACCGACTGAGCTACCCCCTCGCATCGTTAAGTCTATGCTATCGCCACGATGGCTAGGTCAAGAAAAATACTCGCATCTTTTCTTCTCTTCACTATAGTGCGGTTAATTTCTACAGCGCATGCCGCCCCGGCTTACACATTCCCAGTCGTTGGCTGCACCTTTACTTATGCGCATTCCCATCACAATTATCCCGCAACCGATATCTTGGCAAAGAAGGGGTGCAAGATCGTGGCGCCAACATCTGGCGTCATTGATGAGGTGAGCCGCGTCGATACTTATAAATGGAACCACCCAGATCCTGCAGTACGCGGTGGCTTATCGTTCTCAATCATTGGTGATGATGGCGTGCGGTATTACGGCTCGCATCTTTCATTTATTGCACCAGCGATAGCGCCTGGCGCCCGAGTTTCGGTGGGGGATTACATCGGCAAAGTTGGCGATAGTGGTGATGCAAAGGGGACTGCGCCGCATCTGCACTTTGGAATCAGTTGGCAGACTCCTAAAAATATTTGGTGGGTGCGGCGCGGAGAACTTTATCCATGGCCGTTCTTAGATGCCTGGAAGAGTGGTAAGGATTTGAACCCATTAAAGTCGGTAACGAAGTTAGAGAAGAAGATGGGAACGGTGCCGAAGCACGTTGGTTATTAAGATTATTAATTAATTTTTGGAAAGAAAAAAGGTCCCACTCTTTCGAGTGAGACCTTTTTAAGGTTAGCGATTATTACGCAGGGTTAACTGCATCAGCCTGAGGACCCTTAGGACCCTGAACGACTTCAAAAGTCACAGCCTGACCCTCTTCAAGGGACTTGTAACCATTGCCTTGGATAGCTGAGTAGTGAACAAAAACATCTTGTCCGCCGCCATCAACAGCAATAAAACCAAAACCCTTTTCAGAGTTGAACCACTTAACTGAACCTGTTGCCATGTAGCTTTTTTCCTTACGGTAAATGAGTGATCTCAAAGAAATCCTTCGAGACCGGTCTTCCTCTGTACAGATTTACCGTTGGAACGGGTACTGCCAAGCGTCGGACTGTTGCAAAGTGTAACTCCTATCACCCTCATTGGGAATTTAGGATTGGGAATTTAGGATTGGGAATTTAGGATTGGGGGTGGCTGCGGGTATCAGGCCCTGTGATTTACGCGTGGGTAGCGGGGCAACGCTTCCAGGTTCTACGCTTAGACCATGATGAACGACGATAAGAAACTTCGCCCCTTCGCAATGGTCTTGGCTGCGCTCCTACTAGCAATTGGTACCGGCATTGCCGGGTCATTCATCGGTTCTGGCTTTGCCTCAAAAGGAAATGCCATCACAGTCACTGGTTCAGCGAAAACTTCTGCGACTGCCGATAGCGCGGTTTGGAGTTTGAACGCAAATGAGAACGCTCCAACTGCAGCTGGCGCCGTTAAAAAAGTTGAGAAGGGAACGGCTGCACTTGCCGCCTATCTCACAGCTAATGGTTTGAGTGCAGATTCGATCGAAGTTGGCGGAATCTCTTCTTATCCAACAAATGAGTTCATCAACGGAAACCCAACTGGCCGAGTACTAACTTATAACGCTTCGCAAATGACAACTGTTCGAAATTCTGATGTGCAACTTATTAAGAAGCTCACAAATGGAATCGGCGCGTTATTGCAGACTGGCGTTAACATTCAAAATAACGGTCCACAGTATTTGGTCTCCACACTTGCTTCACTTCGTCCACAATTGCTTGCCCAAGCGATGAAGGATGCGAAAGCGCGCGCCGAGTCAATCACTAGCGCAGTCGGTGGAAAAGTTGGAGCCGTTGTCTCGGTAAGCAGCGGACCAGTTCAGGTCACTACTCAGGATTCAACAGATACGTCAGGTAGCGGTTACTACGACACATCCTCTATTCCAAAGACCGTTTCCGTCACAGTCTCGGTTGCGTTCAAGGTCTCTAAATAGATTTAAAAATTAGTACGACGTTGTGACCGCCAAAACCGAATGAGTCATTGATCGCTGCGATTGGCCCCGTTGGAAGTGGCCGGGGAGCGTCGCGAACGACATCGACTTTGACTGCTTGATCAAGATTTTCAATGTTGATAGTTGGCGGAGCCATTCGGTGATACAAAGCGAGAATACAAAAAATAGATTCAATCGCTCCTGCGCCACCAAGTAGGTGCCCAGTCATGGATTTTGTGGCAGAGACTGCAACATGTGAAATATGTTCTCCCAGCGCCTGAGTGAGCGCGTTGGCTTCGGCAACATCACCGGCTGGCGTAGATGTGGCGTGGGCATTGAGGTGCACTACTTCTGCAAGATCAACACCTGAATCTTCTAGCGCGTACTTAACCGCGCGAGTAACGCCAGCGCCATCAGGGTCTGGCGCTGCAATGTGATAACCATCTGAGGTGAGGCCTTGGCCAGCAAGTTCTGCATAAATTTTTGCGCCGCGCTTTTGGGCATGCTCGAGTGACTCAAGCACGATCACGCCGCCACCTTCACCAAGTACAAAGCCATCCCGGTCTTGGTCGTATGGGCGAGAAGCCTTGGTCGGATCACTATTACGAGTTGAGAGCGCCTTCATTGAAGCAAAGCCAGCCATCGGTAGCGCGTGGATTGCAGCTTCAACACCGCCAGCAACGACGATATCTGCGCGACCGTTGCGGATCATCTCCATCGCATAGCCAATAGCTTCAGCTCCTGATGCGCATGCACTCACTGGAGTGTGTACGCCAGCTTTTGCTTGAAGCTCTAGCCCAACATTTGCCGATGGACCATTAGGCATCAACATGGGGACTGTATGCGGACTTACTCCGCGCCAGCCCTTCTCTTTCAAATTATCAAATTGGTCCAGCAGTGTAATGACGCCACCAATTCCTGATGCGACAACAACTCCTAGCCGCTCCTTATCGACGTCGGGGGAGCCGGCATCTTTCCAAGCTTCACGAGCAGCGATTAAGGCAAATTGTTCAGAGCGATCGAGCCGGCGCATTTCAACGCGCTCCATGACTTCTGCTGGCTCTACGGCAACTCGGGCAGCAAATTGAACGCTCGCTCCTGCCGCCTCACTGGCCCACTCTTCGGTGAGAGTTCGAACACCGCTCTTACCTGCGAGAAGTGCCTGCCAGGTGCTGGCGACATCGCCACCAAGAGGAGTGGTCGCACCTAAACCGGTGACGACAACCTGGACTCTTGAGCCCTGGGATGAACGATCAGACATCAGAGATTACTTAGTAGCCCCGACGATGAAGTTAACGGCGTCTGCAACGGTAACCATCTTTGTGACTTCGTCATCTGGAATCTTGACGCGGAACTTCTCTTCAGCAGCAACAATTACTTCAACCATGCTGAGTGAATCTACTTCGAGGTCCTCGTTGAAGCGCTTCTCCATCTCGATCGTTGTTGGGTCAATTCCTGCAACCTCAACGACGATTTCCTTGATTCCTGCAAGTACTTCAGCTTGTGTTACTGACATATTTTTTCCTCTTCTGTTCCGGTAGTTTGTTAGTTTACTGTTTACTGAGTGGTAGTGGCGGAAGTTCGACGACTTGAGCGGCAAAAACCAAGCCTGCACCGAATCCAATGAGCAGCGCGCTCTTGCCGTGAAGTTCTGGGTGCTCTGCGAGCAAGGCATCCATGGCCAGTGGAATGGAGGCGGCAGATGTATTACCAGAGGTTCGAATATCTCGAGCGACGTGAACGCTCTCTGGTAGCCCCATAGCTTTAACGAGTGAGTCGATGATGCGCTCGTTCGCTTGGTGTGGAATAAAAGCATTGAGCTGATCGACGGTGATTCCGGCAGCCTCGATCGCTTGTTTGCCAACTGGCGCCATCTCATAGACCGCCCAGCGAAAGACTCGCTGACCTGCTTGTGAAATATATGGCCAGCCAACTTGCTCAACTGTTTTGCCATTCTTATATTCCAAAAATGAAGGTTCGAGTGTGATTGCATCACGATTATCTGCATCAGAGCCCCAGATAGTTGGTGCGATTCCCACCTGCTCGGATCTCCCGATGACAACTGCGCCAACACCGTCAGCAAAAATAAATGCAGTCGCGCGATCAGTTGGATCCGTGAAGTCGCTCAGTTTTTCACCGCCAATCACAAGGACGTAGTGCGAAGTGCCGGAACGAATAAAGTCACTCGCCATGCCAACGCCATAGGAGAATCCAGCGCACGCGGCAGAGATATCAAAGGCAGCGGCTCTTGGTGCGCCGATTCGAGATGCAACAACCGTGGCGGCACTTGGCGCTTGGAACGGATACGAGATTGTTGAAAAGATAATGGCATCTAGTTGATCCGCAGTGATTCCTGCGCGGCCCAATGCAATGTTGACAGCTTGCACTGCCATATCAACGAGTGATTCGTCAGCGCCGGCCCTATGACGAGCTTGGATTCCAGTACGTTGCTGAATCCATTCATCAGTTGATTCAATCAGATCAACGATCTCTGAATTGGGAACGATGCGAGCTGGCCTGAAGGCACCGACTGAAAGAATTCGTGAATTATGGATAACGGTGTTGTTCTTTAACGTCATGCCCGGATCCCATGCTTTGCGACGAACTCCTGAGCGGCAGGAAGATCTTCTGGCGTTTTTAGAGCAAGCGTTTCAATAGCAGGTTGGGCGCGCTTAACTAATCCCACAAGAGTTCCCGCTGGTGGCAGTTCGATCACGCCAGTGACACCAAGGTCAGCGAGCGCCTGCATACATAAGTCCCAGCGAACTGGCGCAGCGATTTGTCCAACAATTCGATTCATAATTTCGGTACCCGTTGAAACAACAGCGCCGTCACTATTGGAGAGAACTTTTAGTCGCGGCGCACTTACAACTAACCCATCGGCAAGAGCTTGAACATCTTTAACTGCTGGCTGCATTACTGAAGTATGGAAAGCGCCGGAAACTTGAAGCGCACGCACGCGTGAACCCTCAGGTGGATTTTCAGCGAGAACTGCTAACTGTTCGAGTGAACCAGCGGCCACAATTTGTCCAGCGCCATTTTCGTTTGCTGCAGTGAGGCCAAGTTCGGCAAGGCGGGCAAGAACGAGATCACGTTCTCCACCAAGCACTGCTGACATCCCAGTTCCAGATCCCTGCGCAGCCTTTGACATCGCGGCGCCTCTTGCAGTGACTAGTCGAAATCCATCATCAGTTTCGATCGCGCCGCTGAGCGCAGCAGCCGCAATTTCACCAACTGAGTGACCAGCGACAACCGAGATAAGAGAATCATCGCCCATGAAAAGTGAGCCAGCGCCAGTGAGTGCGCCAAAGAGCAGAAGCGGCTGAGCAACGGAAGTCTCTCGGATCTCATCCGCATCTGCGTCAATGCCAAGGCGCTTGAAGTCCAAACCAGTGAGATCACTCCATCGCTTTGTCATCGCATCAGACATCTCGCCCATACCGATCGCGGAAAAGTGATCAAACCAGGGCTTCATAAATCCTGGGGTTTGCGCCCCTTGTCCTGGGCAGAGAATCGCGAGCACGACAGTAGTTTAGGCAAGCGCTTTGCTTACTACCGAGTAATTTCGTGCAATCAGGCTGAGAATTTAAGGTCGAAGGAAATTTCGAGCCATTTTGCAGAGCTCCCAGGCCATCAAAATAATTGCAGCAGGCAAGAGATCGACTGATCTCTTCAGAAACCACGGTGTTCCGTTCTTGATCAACCAGACGATCTTTGCCTTACGAGATTCTTCAGGGAGTTGTTGTATTTCTGGCAACTCAAGATCCCAGCCACGTTGGCGCAAATTGTTTGCCATCTCGCGGGCTAGGAGTTGATGCCCATAAGTTCCAGGGTGCATTCGATCGATATGCCAATTTCGAAGATCATGAACATCTGGGATTGAACGAGTGCGAATTAAAACTATATCTAACTCTGCTGCCACTGATTCATACACTTCATTGACGGCATCGACTCGTCTACGCAGAACGCGCTTCAGCAACTTAGGTATACGTAACAATTGATTAGGGTCGTGCAGTTGAATCATCATGACCTCTGAGCCGCGCGACATTAATTCCCGGCTGGTTTCAATGAGGTTAGATTTAAGTAATTGTGGTTCAAAGCCATTTCGAAGCATGTCGTTGCCGCCGCAAATTACTGCACAAATATCTGGCTCTGAATCGAGTGCACGTTGAAGTTGAACTCCTCGGACTTCAGTGGATTTTGCACCCGGCCTGGAAAAATTAAAGTAGCTCGTTGGGTCCTTGAAAACTTGCGAGAGATAGTGACCCCAACCCCTGGGATTGCCTGACTCATCTAGATCACCAGTTCCAAATGCTGCGCTGTCGCCAATGACAGTAAATGTCAGCGACGGCAGGATGATCGTCATTAGGCGACCTTTAACCTGCGCCTTGTTGATGCCTTAGGCGCTAAATTCCCGATTCCTTCGATTCCGTGAAGAGCCATCATCTGACCGACAGTTGTCTCCCACGGCAAACGTTCGGCCGATTCGCGGGCGATCTTTCGAAGGCGCGGGCGATCCTTCAGTCGAATGATTGCTTGCGCAAAAGCGAATCGATTATTTCCAGCGATCGCACCAGCCGGGTTTAACTCACTGTGACGTAAAAATTCACCGACCGCTGATGTATTTGATGCAACGACTGGTGTTCCGCTGGCGAGTGATTCTAAAGCGGAGAGACAGAAAGTTTCCAGAGGACCTGGTGCAAGTGAAATATCAGCACTAGCCAGAATCGCGGCTACTCGCTTGCGGTCAGCGACATACCCAAGCAGATCGATCGGCAGACCTTCGGCGCGCTTTCGCATCTTGCCCCACAATGGCCCGTTACCAATCATCACGAGGCGGACATTGATCCCACGCTTTAATAAAATTTCTACCGCATGAATTGATCGTTCTGCCTCTTTCTCTGGTGAGAATCGACCACAGTGAACGAGCAAGAGTTGGGCGCCCTGCAAGAGTTCGCGGCGAAGTTGGAGCGAACGGTTAGCGGGAGCAAAGTTGGTGAGATCTACTCCAAGTGGAATCTTCACCAAATTAGTTGTACCAATTTCTCTAAATTCTTTCGCTGCATATTCGGTTGTTGCTACAACATGGTCAAAGGAGCGAGCTAGCTTTGCGTTATGCCAATTCACTAATTGAGTCCTTGGTAGCCAAGCCGGCAAGAATCTTTGCGCCAAGCCGCGCAGGGTTTCATGGCTGAAAACAACTGTTGGAATAGCTCGTGACTTGGCCCAGGCACCGAGACCCATAAGCGTGAAGCGATCTGAGATCTCTAAGGCATCCGGGGCTAATTGCTCGATCGTTGCCCGCAAGAGTTTGTTGCTACGAATAATCCGGTAACCGCCGCTGCCAGGAAGGAGCACGCTAGGAAGAGTGAGTTTTAACCCGTATTGCGTCATCTCTTCACAAGCATTTACGCCCGGAACAATGTAAACAAATTCGTGGCCGTACTTGAGATAACCCTTGCCAAGTTCGTGCAGAGTGGTCTTGATTCCACCCGAATTTGGCCCATAAAAGTTAGCGACGTGAACAATTCTCATGCCACACCACTTTCGATGAGCAACGCCGGAGCCTTTTTGATGACGGCTTGGTAGTGGCCCATCAATTGATCATTCACTTTTGACCAAGTGCGTTCAACTACTGAATTTCGAGCCATTAACGCCATCTCTGCCCGGTCATCACGATCAATAAAGTGATCTATGGCTGCCTCAAGAGATTCAGGCCTATCCGTATGCAGGATATATCCAGTAGCTCCAGTAGTCACAAGATCTGCTGGTCCACCTGTTGTGGGGACGATGCACGGAACGCCTGAGCTCAGTGCTTCTTGAACCGCCTGACAGAAAGTTTCATTGGGGCCAGGGTGGATAAAGAGATCAAAGCTTGCGTAATGCGCTGCTAAATCTGTTCCGGATTGGAAGCCAGTGAAGATTGCATTGGGTAGATCCCGAGATAATTTCTCACGTGCTGGGCCTTCACCAACGAGTACAAGTTGAATTCGGGGATCACGGTCCAGCACTGCTAGGTCAGTGATTCGCTTCTCATTTGCCAGGCGGCCAACGTAACCAACAATTAATTTACTTTCGCAGTTCCAGGACTGGCGAAGCTTGAAATTTCGTTGCATCGGATTAAAGAGCGTGGTGTTGACCCCACGGCGCCATAAGTGAACATTGTTGACCCCTTGCGTGCGAAGTTCTGTGCAAGCCGAATGCGATGGTGCAAGAGTTCGGTTTGTAGTGCTGTGGATTTTTCCAACAATTTTGCGAATGGAAGAGTGCGCTAAGTTCAAGCCGTAGTGCCGGGCAAATCCCGCCAGGTCAGTTTGATAAATCGAAACTGTTGGAATCTCCATTTTCTTCGCCAACCGTGCACTGTAAGCACCGAGCGCAAAGGGAGAGGCGAGATGCAAGACATCAGGGGAGAAGCCATCGAGTAGATGTTCTAACTTACGAGCGGGCATCGCGATCGGCATGCCGATTGGCAGAAGCGTTTGGACTGGGATAGCAGGAACTCGCTTGATCTTATGCCCCATGTATTCGGTAGGGCCACCATGGCTCTCTGGGGCGATCACCAAGGCTTGATCTCCCTGCGCTTCTAGGTATTCAAGGACTCGAAGCACTGAGTTCGTTACCCCGTTGATCTGGGGCAAGAAGCTCTCGGTGACGATCGCGACTCTCATAAGGATATGGTCGGTGAGGCACAAAGCCTCAACTGGGCATTGAGGTTACATGTTGTTGAAGGTCAGGTGAACTCGGATGGTTGCGCATTTCGACTTTCTCGCCAGCCTACTGACGAGTAACCTATGGCTATGAAGATCGCGGTATGCGTCAAGCAAGTTCCAGATTCTTGGGCCCAAAAAAGCATGGGCCCGGATGGTCGGTTGGATCGCGCAAGCGTTGATGCCGTTCTGAATGACCTCGATGAATATGCCGTTGAAGAAGCGCTGCGACTTGTTGAAGCAGCCTCACCAACTGGTGAAGCCGGTGAAGGCAGCGGCCATTCCATCACGGTCATTTCAATGGGGCCAGAGCGAGCATCAGAGGCAGTTCGAAAGGCACTCTCGATGGGCGCTGATGATGCGATTGTTATCTCTGATGAGGCACTCGGTGGAAGTGATGCGCTCGCTACCTCGCAGGTGTTGGCGAAAGTTATTGCAGATGGCGGCTATGACCTGATTATCTGCGGAACTGAATCTACTGATGCCCGCATGAGTGTTGTTCCTGCGATGTTGGCAGAACGGTTGGGCTATGCACAGCTCACCTTTGCTAGCACGGTAAAAATAGATGGTTCACTCGTCTCAATTGCACGATCAACTGAATTTGGAATTGAAAATATGAGCGCAGAACTTCCTTGCGTGGTCAGCGTTGTTGAAAAAATTAACGAACCTAGATACCCATCCTTCAAGGGGATTATGGCCTCAAAGAAGAAGCCACTTCTGACCAAGTCACTCATTGATATTGCACTTGGCGCAGATCTCGTTGGCGCAAAAGCAGCTTGGTCGAATGTGAAAGATTCATTGCCCAGGCCGGCTCGTGGAGTTGGCATCAAGGTAACTGATGAAGGAAATGCGGGAGTCGAATTGGCTGGCTTCTTAGCTGAGCGGAAATTGATATGAGCACAGTACTTATTTTAGTTGACGGCGTGAACGGTAAGGTGAGCAAATCAACTGGTGAGATCGCAACATTTGGAAAGCGCATCGGCGAAGTAGTGGCCGTGCTCTGTGGCCCTATGGTTGATTTCGCTGGCTATCCGATTGACCGAGTCATTCATTGCACCGGTGTTGAATTTGAAAAACATTCAACTGCCGCAGTCGCTCAGGCTTTACAGCAAGTTATTGGGCAAGAAAGTCCATCCGCCATCTTGATCGCATCTAGCGCCAGAGGCAAAGAGATCGCAGCTCGGCTAGCGGTGCGAATCAATTCTGGAATCATCACTGATGCAGTTGATGTTGATGTAGATTTGATTGCAACTCAATCGGTCTTTGGCGGCTCCACTACGGTGCATTCTGCTGTGACTCACGGAACTCCGATCATTACTATTCGTGGCAATGCAATTGAAATTGCTGGCACCGGCGCTGCAGCGGTCTCCACTTTTGCCGTGACCTTTGACGGCGCAGATCGCGCACTCGTCAGTTCAGTAGAACCTGTTGTCAAAGGTGGGCGCCCAGAATTAACCGAAGCTTCGATTGTTGTCTCTGGTGGCCGCGGAACTAATGGTGACTTCGCACCAGTTGAAGAGATTGCAGATGTCTTAGGCGCAGCGGTCGGTGCCTCTCGCGCCGCGACCGATTCTGGCTGGTACCCGCACTCGCACCAAGTTGGCCAAACCGGAAAAACTGTCAGCCCGCAGCTGTATTTGGCAGCTGGTATTTCAGGTGCGATTCAACATCGCGCTGGGATGCAGACCTCTAAGACGATCATCGCCGTCAACAAAGATGCTGAAGCACCAATCTTTGATGTAGCTGACTTTGGCGTCGTAGGAGATCTCTTTGCAGTGCTGCCACAAGCCAGCGCTGCAATCGCAGCGAAGAAGGCTTGATACTCAATTAGACTTCACCCCGTGTCTATCTATCTCGATCATGCCGCAACGACTCCTATGTCGCAGTCGGCGATCGACGCGCTCAACCGCGAGATAGCCCATTTAGGCAACGCATCTAGTTTGCATAGCCCAGGTCGCTCGGTTCGAAAAAACGTAGAAGAATCTCGTGAAGTGATTGCCCGAATCGCTGGCGCATCTCCCTCAGAGGTTATTTTTACTGGCGGCGGCACTGAAGCAAACAATTTAGCGATCAAAGGCTTCTATTGGATGCGTCGCCAACAAGATCCACATCGCACAACGATTGTGGTCTCGGCATTTGAGCATCACGCGATATTAGATCCGGTCGAATGGTTAGAAGCTCACGAGGGTGCAAAGGTTATTTTTGCACCGGTCACCAGTAAGGGTCTGATCGATTTAGTAGAGCTTGCCAAGATTGTCGATACCCATCGCTCAACAATTGCTGTGATCTCTGTAATGCACTCCAATAACGAGATTGGCACGATCCAGCCGATCAAAGAGGTTGTTGCGATCGCAGGCGACATCCCAGTTCACACAGATGCGGTTCAAAGTTTTGGCAAAGTAGATTTTAATTTCGCCGAACTCGGCGTCACATCAGCCACGATCTCTGGTCATAAAGTAGGCGGCCCACTTGGGATAGCTGCGCTGATTCTTCGTCGAGGTATTGATATCACTCCCACTCAGCATGGTGGGGGACAAGAGCGAGAAATTCGTAGTGGAACCCTTAACGCGCCAGCGATCGTCTCGTTTGCGGCAGCGGCTGTTGATGCCGAGGGAAATATGGCTGCTAGGTTTAAGAAAATTGATGCGCTTCGCGAAGAGTTGATTGCGGCAATTCGTGTTCAAGTTCCTGATATCCGAGTGAACAGTGGACAGAGTGCTTCATTGCCTGGGATCGCAAACATCACCTTTCCTGGCACTGAAAGTGATGGGCTTCTGCTCTTGCTCGATGCCGAAGGAATCGCATCCTCCACTGGTTCGGCCTGCAGCGCGGGAGTCCCTCGCCCAAGCCACGTCCTGATCGCCATGGGAATATCTGAAAATGAAGCCCGCGGCTCACTGCGTTTCTCATTGGGCGCAAGTAATACCTCGGCAGATGTCGTTAAAGTGGGCAGTGTTATCGGGTCCGTCGTTGAGCGCGCACGGGCTGCGCTCTCTCGAAATTAAGGGAAGTTAAGGGAAGTTAAGGATAGAGATGAAGGTCATTGCAGCAATGTCTGGCGGAGTTGATTCCGCAGTTGCTGCTGCCCGAGCGGTTGATGCCGGTCATGAAGTCGTCGGAGTGCATTTAGCGCTCTCATCTAATCCGCAAAAATATCGGTCAGGCGCCCGCGGTTGTTGCACCATCGAAGATTCACATGATGCTAGGCGAGCCGCTGATGTCATTGGAATTCCTTTTTATATCTGGGATATGGCAGAAGAGTTTCACGAGGGCGTCGTTGAAAACTTCATGAGTGAATATGCAGCCGGACGTACGCCTAATCCATGCCTTCGCTGCAACGAAAAAATTAAATTTGAAGCTGTCCTAGAGCGGGCAAAAGCGCTGGGCTTTGATGCCGTCGTCACCGGGCACTACGCACAAATGCGCGAGAGTGAACTTGGCCGAACCATGCACCGAGCAGAAGACCCTGGCAAAGATCAATCTTATGTTTTAGCGGTGCTGACCAAAGAGCAGTTAGATGGCGCAATCTTTCCATTAGGTGACACATACAAAGAAGAAGTTCGCAAAGAAGCGAAGCGTCGTGGACTCTATGTCGCCAATAAGCCAGATAGTCATGACATCTGTTTTGTTCCTTCCGGTAATAACGCTGGCTGGCTCCACGATCGACTCGGCTCTGAAGTTGGTCCCATCGTTGATGAGGATGGAAATAAGTTGGGCGAACACAAGGGCGCCTACACGTACACGATCGGCCAACGCCGCGGACTTAACCTCACCGTACCGGCCGAAGGTGGCGTGCCCCGCTATGTTTTGAAGATTGAACCAAAGAGCAACACGGTCGTGGTTGGAACACACGAAGCCCTCGCGGTGAGTGAAATAGTGGGCGAGAAGGCGAATTGGTGCGGCATACCGGCAATCATCAACACTCTGCATCGGGGATTTGCGCAGATTCGAGCTCACGGCGCACCGTTGCCGTGTACATATTCCACTGATGGATTAACCATAAGCGTTGAGCTAGATGAACCACTTTTTGGGCTTGCAACTGGCCAAGGTTTAGTGATTTATGACGGTGATCGAGTCGTTGGTTCGGCGACTATCAGCGAAACTAAATGATGGTTCGCGCCAGCGATGCGCTTCGTGCGGAGATTGCTTCACTTATGGAACAGATCAGAGATCACCAATTCAGATATTACGTCCTAGATAAGCCGATTATTGCTGATGGTGAATTTGATGCACTCCTTACCCGTTTAAAAGAGATTGAAATCGCGCACCCGGAATTAAAGGCTGATGACTCACCAAGTGGCCTTGTTGGCGGCGGATTCTCCGCTCACTTCACCCAAGCAGATCACATCGAAAAAATGATGTCACTCGATAACGTCTTTGGCTCAGAAGAGCTTGATACCTGGTTTGATCGAATTGAGAAGAGCGAATTTAAAAATTCTTGGCTCTGTGAAGTAAAAGTTGATGGCCTTGCGATCAATCTTCTTTACGAAGAGGGCAAACTGGTACGCGCACTTACGCGAGGCAACGGTGTTACGGGTGAAGATGTCACGCTCAACATTAAAACTATCCAATCAATTCCGCACCAACTAAAAGGTAAAAACCTACCTGCGCTGCTAGAGGTGCGAGGTGAAGTCTTCTTCCCAATCGAAGCCTTCAAAGAATTTAATGATGCGATTGAAGAAGAAGGCAAGGCAAGGTTCGCTAATCCTCGAAATGCTGCCGCCGGATCACTTCGACAGAAGGACCCCAGAGTTACTGCAAGTCGACCTTTGAGCATGGTCGTTCACGGAATTGGCGCTCACTCGGGCATCGACTTCACTTCTCAATCGCAAGCCTACGAGCTGTTGAAATCTTGGGGTTTGCCAACGAGTGATCGCTTCAAAGTATTCCAATCTCGAGCCGAAGTCCTTGAATTCATTAACTATTACGAGAAGCACCGCCACGACGTCGAGCATGAGATCGATGGCGCAGTTATTAAAGTAAATGAGATCGAATTTCAAGAAGTGCTCGGATTTACTTCCCGTGCACCAAAATGGGCAATCGCATTTAAATACCCACCAGAAGAAGTGACCACTAAGTTGCTAGACATAAAGGTCAGCGTCGGCCGCACTGGCCGGGTAACGCCATTTGCCTACATGGAGCCAGTTGTTGTCGCAGGTTCCACGGTCACAAATGCCACACTCCACAACGCCCAAGAGGTAACCCGTAAGGCGATTCTTATTGGCGACATCGTCGTGATTCGAAAAGCAGGCGATGTAATCCCGGAAGTTTTGGGCCCGGTCGTTGAACGCAGAACAGGGGATGAGCACGAATGGGTGATGCCAACACATTGCCCAGATTGCTCAACTGCGCTTCGTGCGATCAGTGAAGGCGATATTGATATTCGCTGTCCAAATACTCGCAGTTGCCCAGCCCAACTTCGCGAACGTTTGTATTACATCGGATCAAGAGCTGCGCTCGACATTGATATTTTAGGATACGAAGCAGCCAGCGCCTTGTTGGCAGATGGATTAGTCACCGATGAGGGAGATCTCTTTAGCCTCTCGGTTGAATCGCTTTCGACATCCGTATTTTTTACCAAGAAGGATGGCTCACTCGGTAGCAATGCCACCAAATTTATTGCAGCACTAGAACTGGCCAAGCAGCGTCCACTGTGGAGAGTGCTCGTCGCACTATCAATTCGCCATGTAGGACCGATTGCGGCGCAGGCCCTGGCTAAGAGCTTTGGCTCAGTTGCCTCGATCTCTTCGAGTTCGGCAGAGGCGCTTGCTGAGATTGATGGGGTCGGAGCAGTTATCGCCGAGTCGATCATCGAATGGTTCGACATTGATTGGCACCGTGAAATTATCAAAAAGTGGGAGATCGCTGGCGTTCGCCTAGTCCATGAAGCAGAGGCAAATAATTCTCCGCAGACGCTAGCGGGGCTGACAATTGTCGCCACGGGGTCTTTGCAAGATTTCACTCGAGATGGCGTCAGCGAAGTAATCACTGCCCACGGCGGCAAGAGCGCATCGTCCGTTTCAAAGAAGACTGATTATGTTGTGGCTGGTGAGAACGCCGGCTCTAAGGCCGACAAGGCGAGAGAGCTCGGTGTCACTATTTTGAACGAAGATCAATTCAAAGCACTTCTTGCGGGCGGTGAATTCGCGCTTTAATTAAAGATGCGAATCCAATTCAGAGATGCGGTAAAGTTCAACTCATGTCCACCACAGTCGTTCTTGAGGCCACGCGCCATCTGCCAGCCTCTCCACTATTCTTTGGACTCTTCGCCTTCGGAACTTTGAGCTTTCTGCTCTTTCTCGTCCTTCGACTAGATCGCGAGTAATCCGATAGCCAGTATCGGCATACTGGGTGGCACCTTTGACCCCATCCACCTGGGCCACCTTCATATTCTTCAAGCCGTTGAATCAAGATTCGATTCCTTACTCGTCATCCCTTCCGGTCAGCCCAGGCTTCGCGCCGATAAACCTGCCGCATCAGGGGTACACCGAGTAGAAATGTGTATCGCAGCGCTTGCCGATCTTTCGGACTCGCTGCAAGAAAAGACATCAGTTTTAGATGTAGAAGTTAATCGATCTGGCCCGACGTATTCGATCGATACCATCAATGCGCTGCGTATGGTTTATGCGCGTGATTCATTCACTTTGATTCTGGGAAGTGACGCTGCTGCAAAGATTGATCAGTGGTACCGAGCAGAAGCTCTTCGAAAGATTGTAGAGATTCTGGTCGTGAAACGTCCTGGCGAAACTGCTAGCGGCTTCTCGGAAGTTGAGATCAAAGCACTGAATATCAGTGCGACTTCAGTTCGTGAAGCAATTGCAGGTAAAAAAGATCTAGCACCAATGCTCTCTCCATCAGTTCGAACCTACATCGCAGAAAATGGCTTATATGGCAGCAAGTGAGCACGTTAAAAAATTGGCACAGATTGCCGCTGAAGCGGTCGCTGAAAAATTGGGCACAGATATCGTCGCACTCGACATGACCGACCAGATGC
>CBFHTP010000022.1:16084-17350 GCA_965658705.1 Candidatus Nanopelagicaceae bacterium | reverse complement strand
GGTTTTCGCTCCAGAAATCCGGCCAGACGAGCAGAGCGAGTCATCCCATCCGTTGCGGTTGAGGGCTTAAAGAGCGTTGATATTGGCAATATTGCCAATACTGTAAACATTGCCAAGTTTGCCAACCAGAGCGAAGCTGCCAATCACATTGCCTACCATTTTCGAAAGGCCCACCTAGATCATCGATTGCCGTGGTCAGAGATGGCGGTTGTTCTTAGATCACCTGGCAGTCAGGTAAGTGCGATTCAACGAGCATTTGCGCAGAACGGGATTCCACTCAATATCGATGCGCAGGCCCTAGCGCTGGCTGATAATCCTGCACTCCGGCCAATCCTAGATATTGCGCAATGTGTACTGAAGCCCTCACTCATGGATACCGCTCATTGGCCAAAGATTGAAGAGCTTCTGCTCTCTGAGTTTGGCGGCGCAGATGCAATTCAGATTCGACAGATTCGACTGGCGCTGAGTAAAGGCCGCAGTGAAGGCGACCTGCGTTCCACCACTCAAATGATGATCGATCTCATGACAGCACCAGTTGCTGGCGTTGCTGACGTTGGCACAGTCCTTGAAAGTCAGGTTATTCCACTACTTCGAATTCGCTCCTTGCTATCAGCGGGTGCAAATAAGAAGAGTGATATCGAGGAGTTGTTATGGGCGATCTGGTCCACCGCAACTGATTATCAAGGTACAAATCTCTCCAAGAAGTGGCGAGAGCTGGCTTTTGCTGGCGGCAACCGAGGTAGCGCAGCGGATCGAGATTTAGATTCAGTCATTCAGCTCTTTGAAGCTGCTCGGCGCTTTACTGAACGCACGCAGAGCGCTTCGCCACAACTCTTCATCGATCAAATTCTTGAGGAACGTATTCTCTCTGACGCGATCTCCTTCTCTGCTCAGCGAGAAAATGTTGTCACTCTCACCACCGTTCACTCCGCAAAAGGCCTTGAATGGGAGCTCGTTGCGATCCCGGGCTTGCAAGAAGGTCAATGGCCCAATCTGACTGAACGTGGCTCACTTCTGGGCTCAGAGCGACTCGTTGAATCAATCCGCACCGGTTTAAAATCAAAGGAAGAGGTCGCTGCAGCCACAGCGTCGGCGTTACTTGAGGATGAGCGCCGCCTGCTTTATGTGGCCCTTTCGCGTGCAAAATCCAGGCTGATAATCACCGCATGCCATGAGGAAGACTCACATCCATCGCGTTACTTTGAAGAGCTCTATGAAGCACTTCATGGCGGCGCATCAGATGAGCTAGATTTTGCAGTTGCAGAT
>CBFHTP010000022.1:0-15985 GCA_965658705.1 Candidatus Nanopelagicaceae bacterium | reverse complement strand
CGCTCTCTGACGCCACAAGCACTTGTCGCTTCGCTGCGCCGAGATTTGATCGCTGACGACCAAGAAAAGTCAGCCTTTGCGGCAGGGTTGTTGAAGCAATTAGCTGGATCTGGAATTCGCTCGGCCGATCCATCACAGTGGCTAGGTGTTCGCCCGTTGAGCACGCAAATGGAATTGATTCCGGCAGGCGACGAGGTCTATCTCTCACCAAGTTCGCTGCAAAGTTTTGTGGACTGTGGCCTCAAGTGGTTTTTAGAAAAATCTGGAGCAAAAGATGGTGACTCAACTGCCCAGCTTTTGGGTGTTGCTATTCACGCGTTAGCGGCGCTTGTTCTTGAGCGGCCTCAGCTGAGCGCCGCAGATGCGATTGAGTCCCTCACTAACGCTTGGGGGATAGTTGACCAAAATGTCGGTTGGTATAAAGATGCACAATTAAAAAGTGCCAGCGCCATGGTCGAGCGGTTCTTTGCCTGGGATAGCAAGAACGATCGCGTGCTCTTGGCAGTTGAGAAAAATTTCCTGATAAAAGTTGGTCGAGCTGTTATCAAAGGGCAAGTTGATCGACTTGAAAGTAATCCTGAGGGAACAGAGCTCCACATCGTTGATTTAAAAACTGGCAAAACACCAGCGACAAAAGTTGAGACCGATGAACACCGGCAGTTGAAGGCTTATCAGTTAGCAATCCTTAGAGATGGCTTTGTTATCGAAGATGAGCCGCGCGTCACTGAGATCAAGCAATCTGGTGGCGCAGAACTTCTCTTCTTGGCAAAAACAACAGATTCCATAAAGGCACAAGCTCAGTTGCCAATTATCCAGAGCGAGGTTGAGGCAGATATTCTTCAGATCGCAGATGGCATGGCGGCGGCTACCTTTACCGCAAGGGCCAATAAACGCTGCACTTCATGTGCACTTCGATCAATCTGCCCACTGCAGCCCGAGGGCCGGAGCGTGATCGAATGATTGAAGTAAAGCGCGAAATTACATCTATTCAGATTGCAGAAGCGCTCGCAAAATCAGGCTCTCGCTACATCGAACCAACTCGTGAACAGCGCGACATTATTGAATCAAAGCATTGGGGCCCATCTGTCATCATCGCTGGTGCCGGTTCTGGTAAGACCGAGACAATGACTCAACGGGTCCTGTGGTTAGTCGTCAACGGGGTCGTAAAGCCCGAGGAAATTTTGGGACTTACCTTTACTCGAAAGGCGGCGGGAGAGCTGAGCGCAAGAATCAGAAAGCGCTTGCGCCAGCTCAGTGCAGCAGGGCTACTTCCACAAGATTCTCTCACTGGGCAGAAATTGGATCTGACCGTTGATGTCTCTACCTATCATTCTTATGCCGGTCGCACTCTTGCAACTCATGGGATTCGCATGGGAATCGATGCACAAAGTGAACCAATCGGAGAGGCTGCTGCTTGGCAACTCTTCAGCGAGATCGTAGGGCAGTTTGCGCAGACAGAGCATCCGCTAGAGCGATCTCCTAATACGATTGTTGATTCCGTGATGGCTCTCTCCTCGCAGTTGGGTGAGCATGATCGAACCCTAGAAGAGGTTCGGGAAATCACCACAAAGCTACTTGCTAAATTTGAAACCATCTCTGACACTAAATCTAATGACGATGTTCGATCTGCTCTCTCAGTTTTGAGAGAGCGGCTATCGATCTTGCCTATGGTCGCAGCTGCTGATCAGCGGCGCCTTGAAGAAGGAAAATTCACCTTCGATGATCAGATGTCACTTGCTGCCCAGCTCGTCACTTCAATCGAAGAGATCCGCTTGATCGAACGTAGAAAATACAAGATTGTTCTCTTGGATGAATATCAAGATACATCACAGTCGCAAGTACGTTTCCTCTCTGCGCTCTTTGGACAGGGCTATCCGGTTACCGCTGTAGGAGACCCAAATCAAGCTATTTATGGCTGGCGCGGGGCATCTGCTGCGACCCTTGAACGCTTTACTCAGGATTTTGCCGCTGATGGCGTCACTTGCGAAAAGTTCACACTTCTCACTTCATGGCGTAACGATCAGAAGGTTTTAGACTTTGCAAACCGGATTGTCGATCAGATCGCGCTCTCAACAGGATCGCAATCTTCGGTCAATCGTCTCGCCTTAAAAAATGAAGTTCTACCTGGCCGCGTTCACTGTGGTCTCTACCTCACTGCCCGAGATGAGGCAGTTGCTATCGCAAACGAGTTTAAAGAGTTGTGGTTCGCACCGGAGCGGTTAGAGATGTCGGCCAGTTACCGATCAAGCTTTGCAGTACTGGTTCGCTCAAAATCTTATATTCCAGATGTAGAGCAAGCACTCCGCGAAGCTGGTATTCCAGTAGAAGTTGTTGGCCTTGGTGGTCTGATCCATATCCCCGAGATTGCTGAGATCATCGCACTATTACGTTCGCTCACCTTCCCAGATGCCGGAACCTCTATGGCTAGATTGCTCACTGGCCCAAGGCTTTCAATCGGTACAAAGGATCTCGCTGCCTTGGGATCATTTGCCAAATCAATGACCGAGAGTTCGCATCAGCGAAAATCATCTCGGTTAGAAGATATTCTGGAATCTGGCGAGATCACCTCTCTTGAAAGTGATGATTTTGCTATCGGTTCAATCATTGAAGCGTTAGAAAATATCTCTGAGGCGCCAGCAGATCGATTCTCGACCGAAGGATTGAGCCGTCTGAAAGAGTTTGCCCGCGAGCTTTCACTGCTGCGCCGAGAGTTAAAGGGTTCAATCACTGATTGCCTCATAGAGGCCGAGCGCTTCTTGCGACTTGATTCTGAGGTTCTCGTTCGAGATGGTTGGCAATCGGGCCGGCGGCATCTCGATAAGTTCCTCGACGAAGCCGCCAATTTTCAACGCAATGGTGGCTCGCTCACTCAGTTCCTCAAGTGGCTAGAGGTTACTGACAAGCGAGAGGGGGGCTTGAAGCCAGCGAGTATTACTGTCTCCAACGCTGCCGTCCAGATTTTGACTATTCACACCGCCAAAGGTGCTGAGTGGGATCACGTTGCCATTCCTGGTTTGGTGAAAGGAAATTTCCCGAGCAGCGGCAAGAAGAGTGATAGTTGGATGAAAAATTCTGGCTCACTGCCGTTTGAGCTGCGCCGGGACTCACTCCAATTCGGTTTCACCTATGAATTCCCACCTCAAGCAGGCCCTAAGCACGCAGAGGTAAAGAAGTCACTTGTTGCATTTGATGATCTGTGGCGGTTACGAAGAGTTCAGGAAGAGTATCGACTTGCCTATGTTGCATTTACGAGAGCAAAACATACGGTGATTGGAACTGCCTCAATCTATCGCGAAGGCTCGAAAGAGAAAGATCTGAGTGAGCTCTATATCTGGCTTCGCGAATACTTGTTAGCTACTTCGCCAGAGTGCATCCTGCATGAAGCGGTGAATGAGGATGGTGTTAATCCAGTCATCGAAACTCCGAGAACAGCCGAGTGGCCGGTGCAGTCGACAAGAGCCCAATCGATCCAGAGAAGCGCTGAAATTGTTCACACAGCATCGTCTACTCCGTTGACTGCTATCGGCGCAAACCTTGAAGAGAGCGCATACCTCAACGATGCAAAGGCACTAGTGGCCGAGTTAGAGGCTCGCAGAGTGAGTGAACCGATCTATCTACCAGCTCGACTTTCAGTTTCGGCGTTGATGACCCTTGCGAGGGATCCAGAAAGTTTGGCTCAAAGCATCAGGCGACCGATGCCAACGCATACTGATCCCTATGCAAAACGTGGAACTGCCTTCCACACGTGGATTGAGCGCTACTTTAAAGCGAACACTCTCTTTGATGATGAGATCTTCGACCCGTCCGCAGCAGAAGAAGTTCCACTCAATGAGTTGAAGCAGAGCTGGCTTGCATCAGAGTGGGCAGCAAAAGTTCCGCATGGCGTAGAAGTTGGATTTGAAACCACTATTTCTGGGATCATCGTGAGGGGGCGAATTGATGCGATTTACGCTACCGGAGATGGAAAATATGAAGTGATTGACTGGAAGACCGGTAAGCAGAAGAGTGAAGAGGATCTTGCACAAGCGGCAATCCAGCTTGCGATGTACAGATTGGCCTACTCAAAGTTATACGATATTGATCTTTTGCAGATCAGCGCAGGTTTCCACTACGTATCTGAAGGAGTCACGATCCGTCCAGCTGATCTGATGGACGAAGTTGCCCTGACCAAAATTATCGCTTCACTCAACCCTGAATAATCTCGACGCCAATGGGTAGGTGATCGCTGATGCCCATCACTTCACATTCAAGAGGGGCAATGCGCGCTGTAATAAATTCAGATTGAGGAACAGTTATGTAATCAAATTGCACTTTGCCTCCCCACGAAGGGTAGGTATTTTTTTGTTGAAGCGAGCGCCACTTGCTTGCGAGCACGGGCAGGTTCCACGGCATATTGAGGTCACCAATCAAGATATGTTTACCAGGCAATTTTCGAAGCCATCTCTTTGCTCGCTGAAGTTGGAGATAATTTACGATTGGTACAAAGGATAGATGAGTAACGCAGACGGTGTAGCCGTTCTCTAAAACTGCCGCAAGAGCCACTCTCGGTTCATCCTTCACGTAGATAAAGCGGACTCCGCGCTCAGTAGGAATAAGTAATGGCAATCCAATCAGCGACCTACCCAAATTTTTATGGTGCCACGAAGTAACCGGCACCTTTGAAACCAATCCAATTCCATACGATGCATCTTGTGAGGGCTGATCCACTTCGGTATGGATCGCTTGCTCGCTTTTAGTGAGTGTGCGCCAAGATTCACCCGGTGTGCCCATCACTGTTGGGGCGTAGGCCCAAGCGTTTGCACCAAATGTCTGCGCGAGTATTGCAATTTGATGGAGCCCTGATGATCGCGGCTGTGAATCATCGACTTCTTGAAGACCCAAGATGTCGAAGTCGAATTTTCCATGAAGCCCGGCGAAGAGCTTCTGCGAATCTGCTTCTGAGAGTGGCGTTGAAGGAGGCGGTACTGGCTGTCCGTGGAGCAGATTCCAGGAGATTACCTTCATGAGCCAAAGGCTAGTCCAGACGAGTAAGGTCGCCCCGTGAAGATCCTGAATCTGCCGCTTTCTCGCGGAATTGTGGACCGAGCCGAGCACCTGCGAAAAGATCCGGAGACCCTTGAGGCGTTGTGGGAGCGAGCTAAGGTGCTTCATTTTGATGGCGAGAAATTCTTTACTGATGCGGGTGGTCTTGGGTACATCAAACCGGCCAGCGCTCCTGACAATGGTGAAGAGTTTTTCTTAGGTCTCGATGAGGATGTGCCTTACTTTCTCTTTGTGTCGGATCAACTTCCGGGCGAGACAGAGAATTACAAGACGCTGCGGGAAATGGGAGCAAATCTTTCAGACCTGCACATCGGGTTAGCGGTTCATGGTCAGGGACTTGCTCACTGGCACCGCAACCACCCACGATGCGCAAAATGTGGCGCACCTTCAATTGCAACCTTGGGTGGATCGACTCGCACCTGTACTCAATGCGAAACCGAACATTATCCCCGCACTGATCCTGCAATTATCGTCTTAGTGAAAGATCATAATGATCGAATACTTCTTGGACGACAGAAGGTATGGCCCGAGCATCGGTTCTCAACTTTCGCAGGTTTTGTTGAAACTGGTGAGTCATTTGAACAATGTGTCGCTCGTGAAGTCGCAGAAGAAGCAGGAGTGAAAGTTTCGGATGTGAATTACCTTGGATCACAGCCATGGCCCTTCCCGGCCTCACTGATGGTTGCCTTCGAAGCAATCATCGTAGATCCAGAGAACGCTCGCCCTGATGGTAATGAGATCCAAGAGATAGCCTGGTTTGATCGCGACACCATTGTTGCAAGTATCGAAGGTGGGGGATTGCTTCTCCCTCCAAAAATTAGTGTTGCCCGCGCGATGATCAACGCCTGGTATCAACTTGAGCCGTTAGATAGTTCGGGTAAGGCTCGGCCAGAACTTTCCAGCGCCGAGACGTGGCGACCAAATTAATTAGCCGTGAAATTATGAAATTATGAAACTAGAAGAGATTCTCGAAGGTCTAGATCCCGAGCAGCGAGAAGCGGTCACGACAATTCGCGGGCCGGTCTGCGTTATCGCAGGTGCAGGAACTGGAAAGACTCGAACAATTACTCATCGAATTGCTTATGCAATTGCAGCTGGGGTCACTGATCAGAATAAGGTTTTGGCGCTCACTTTTACCGCTCGCGCAGCGGGTGAGATGCGCTCTCGTTTACGTGCGCTTGATGTGCCTGGTGCGACTGCAAGGACTTTTCACTCCGCCGCACTCAGGCAGCTGCAATATTTTTGGCCATACTCATTTGGTGGCACTTTTCCACAGTTGCTAACTTCGAAAGCTACATTTTTAGCAGAGTCCATCAGACGAGCCGATTCAACGTTAGCCCCTGGTGCAACCACCTTGCGCGAAGTTTCGGGTGAAATTGAATGGGCCAAGGCTGGGCAATACGCACCAGATCAATACTTAGAGGCGGCGACCGCTGCCTCCCGTGAGTTGCGCATTCCTAATGGAAAATCACACAAAGATAATTTCTCTGAAATTGCAAAAATCTATGATGCGTACGAGACCTTTAAGCGGCAAGAGCGAGTCGTAGATTTTGAAGATATTTTGTTGCTCGCAGTTGGAATGCTGGAAGAAGATAAAGCAGTCCGCGAGCGCGTGCAGGATCAATATCGCTATTTTACAGTTGATGAATACCAGGACGTCTCGCCTCTTCAACAACGGCTATTAAATTTATGGGTTGGAAAACGAGATGAGCTTTGTGTGGTCGGAGATCCATCTCAAACTATTTATTCTTTTGCTGGCGCTACCTCAACTTTTCTTCTTGGTTTTACGGGACGATTCCCGGATGCGAAGGTGGTTCGGCTAAATCGGGGATATCGCTCAACTCCTGAAATTATTGCAACAGCCAATAAAGTTTTGAGTAAGGCAATCAATAGCCACGGACATGATCTCGTCTCCATGAATGAACCAGGGGCAGAGCTAGAACTGCAACGCTTTCCGAACTCTGCCCAAGAGGCGAAGCAAGTAGCAGGCAGGATTGCAGAACTTGATCCAGATTCGGTAGATATTGCCATTTTGGCGAGAACAAATAATCAACTCGAGGCATTTGAAAACGAGTTGCGCGCTCGCAATATCTCTTCACAACTGAAGAACTCTGAGAAGTTCTTTGAGCGAATTGATGTCCGTGATGCGATGAAGGTGATCCGGATGGCATCTGTTCTGCCCAATGATGAGGATTGGGTGCGAGACCTCGAGTCTTCGCTCAAGCCATTTGGCGAGCCTGACTATGTTCAAGCTTTTATGCGCCTAGCCGAGGCGATGAAGAGCGACGGTGCTACCTCGCTTCGAGCATTTCTTCGAGAGCTGGAGGAGCGAGCAGAGCAGAACAATCCACCCACGCTGCCCGGGGTTGTTTTGAGTACCTTGCACGCAGCCAAGGGGTTGGAGTGGGATCACGTCTTCTTGGTAGGCGTAAATGATGGAGTTTTACCGATGGGTGGCGACCTTGAAGAGGAGCGTCGACTCTTTTACGTAGGGCTGACACGTGCAAAGCGCCAAGTTCACGTCAGCACAAGCGGGGAGCCAAGCCCCTTTCTCGCTGGGCTCATTTAATTACCTTGCGAGTAGGAAGAGCCATCCCGTACCTTTCTCTTGTGGAACTCAACGCTTTGGACACTTCGCCATCAGGTCTTCTGATGGCTCCTTGGCGTTTCACACATTCAACTACCGCAAATAAGCAGGCTCATTCTCGCGCCGCTTTTGCTCCCGCATTCCATAACTTCTATGCGGTTTATGCAACAGCCAAGCACGGAGGATGCGGATCCCTAAGGAGATCAATCGGTTAAACCGAGAGAGACCCAGCAGGGGCCGCAAATCCGTAAAGGATATGCGGTCCTTTTTTTATTCTCTTTATTTTATTACACGTTAATAAATCAGAGAGAGGCTAAAGATACAAATAACCCGAGATACAAAAAAGAAAGTAAAACAAGAACAAAGCCAGAGTGAATATAAGACGAGAGATGAGAGGGAGTGAGGAGATGGCAGTTCTCTTCAGTGAACTATTAGTACCAGGATGGGCACAGGTTAAGGAGGGTAAGGAGGCGATGATCGGCCTCGGGGAAGTCACCTCGCTGACTGGGGATGGGCGTGAGTTAGCGCTGCCATGCCACGATCTGAACCCAGCCCTAGGTGCAGATATCTTCTTTAGTGATATCCCATCTGAAGTGGCGCTAGCCAAAAGCCTTTGTGGCAGGTGTCCGATGAAGGCAGCCTGCCTTGCAGGAGCGATCTCCAGATCAGAACCAGCAGGCGTTTGGGGTGGCGAACTCTTTGATGAGGGAGAGATCATCCTTGCAAAGCGCGTTGTCGGTCGCCCACGGGTGAGCCAGAAAGAGGTGGCCGTCGCTATCTCTGGCAGCCGCACTCAGGATGAAACTCCCACTCGTGAAAGCGAATTGGCAGAGTTGGTTCGAGCAAGTTGATCACCGCTGATTTATTCTCCTTCAGCGGTGATGAGTGGTTGACGAGCAAATCTGCAATGAGGGTTGCCATAAATCCTGCCAGATATGCTGCCGCACTTACGGGGAGCTCAGAATAATTATCTGAGTCCAAACGTGTTAGCAGGGGAGCCGCGCCGGCAGGCAGCACATCGACTCGGTGCAGTTGAACGCATCGAAGGCACGGCGTAGCACCAGGCGTAATCAGATGCGAAATTTCGACTTCGCCAGCAATTGAAGAGCCGATCTGGATATGAGTGCTCGTCTCACTCATCCAGCGCTGAATGTAATCTGCAGGTGCAGGTGCGGATGCAATGATCAAATCAGGTGCGGGCGGAAAGAGCCCCTCCTTTTGGAATAAGATCGAATTTCGAGCAAGATCACCTAAGTGGTTACTTTTACGCTTGGCAAGATGTTCTGCGGTAATTGAAAGGGCATTGATATCCGTGGCTTCAATAAGGGCCGAGCTATTTTTAGGTGAAATGAGTTTCACGTGAGTGAAACCACTTGCAAGTAAGAGTGGAAACAACAAGTGAGCAATCCGATTATCCCCGTGAATGAGAATTGAAAACTCGGCTCGAACGCTCAATTCATAGAAGCCACCATCAAAGAGAGCGGCCGGTAGTTGGCGCCAGGTTATCAAGCGGCGCTCGATCTCATGACGATGCGCAAAAATCTTGAGACTCTCATCTGCCAAGTCAATCTGCGCTGGTTCGGGAAGCAGCTCAAGTAAACCTAGTTCACTGAGCTGATTGAGATGATAGAGAGCGTAAGCACGTTCAAAATTGGTGATTGTTAAAATTTGCGAGATCTCATATCGGCCAGTGCAGCTTCGTAACAGCTTGAGATAGGGATCAAACGGTAGAAAGACGCCGCCACCGCTGTGGCCGAGATAAATCTGCTCTTGCACCGGGATGAGTTGAAGACCATTTTTGATCCGGGGGAAAAGTAGGGCTCGTTTGCTCATCATGGGCGCAGCATCGCCCTAAAGGAAAGAACCCGCTCTGTGCCTGGCACGGACTGTGCAGGGAGAGAGCGGGTTCTTCCTTAAAAGCGGTTCATGCGAATACTGCTAGTTGTGAGTCGTTAGGGCTCGTGAAAAATTAAGCCTTACCCAAAATGCGGTTCACCTTTGTGCCGCAGGTAGGGCAGATACCCTGCGCCATACGACGACCAGATGCGGAGACTTTTACAAGTCCGTCAAAGGAACGCTTCTCTTTGCACTTAACGCAGTAGGCCTCGCCACTGTACTTCTCATTGCTTACTGTGTACTCCTCGGCCATGGTGACCCTCCTATCGCCGCGCGCTGGTGCGTGCGTACGGGATGAGCGTAGCGCGCAAGCCACGCTCAAAGGTGGATTGAACCCTCTAAATGTGGCTCATTATCGGGCTCAGCCGCGATTGCAGCCTCAAATCCCTCGAGAAAGGCCTCTGCCCTGGCTAATTCGGGGTATCTGGCCAGGTATTCATAGAAATCGGCTCCATGGCCAGGGATCCGCAGATGGATCAATTCATGGAGCAGCACGCAGTTGATGACGTATTCGGGCGCACCAGCCAAGCGCTGGGCGATCCGGATGGTGCGATCAGTGGTGGTGCAGCTGCCCCAACGCTCGCGCATTGGGCGCCACATGATCGATGACGGGCGCTCGTGGAGTTCAGGAAGATAGCTTTCGAGCAACTTTGCCGCTAGCAGGTCTAGCTCCTGATTCGACAGGCGGCTCCTCGCTTCACGATCGAGGACTCTTTGAATCATCTCGGGAATCAACTCGAACTCTTGCCGTCTGGTCATTCGGTCAGGAATGTGGATCTCAATCAGCCCTTTGTTCCTGAAGGCGTTAATTGATTTTTTACGTCGACTGGACCTGATCACGCGAAATTCGGGCAGATTGGGTGGCAATCGCAAGGCAAGTGATGGAGCGCTCATCTGTTTAAGTCGACGGGGCGAAAAACCAGAGGCATGGGTGGGCACGGAGGTGAAGGTATCTCCGAAGAGATCATCCTGAATTAACTTTTCCACCGACATTAAGAGTTATCCCCTCTTTCTCCACACCTTT
This sequence comes from Candidatus Nanopelagicaceae bacterium, assembly GCA_965658705.1. GTDB lineage: Bacteria > Actinomycetota > Actinomycetes > Nanopelagicales > Nanopelagicaceae > PALSA-747. The sequence continues at coordinate 5,435 of CBFHTP010000022.1, read as the reverse complement.
ATCAACAGAAAATGGTGTTGCTTGTGGATAGGTGCGAGTCAAAGTCTAAAGGAGAGACTGAAGTAATCCTGGGATTGGCCGCCCATTAAATGACAGGTGGTGGAAAAATATTGTTCTTTATGTGTTGCGAGAAAATTTATTTTATGTATCACTAAAAAAGGCGTTTCCTATTTGATTTGAAGAGAGATCACTCGTAAGTTTCACTCACGAAGTCCTCGGATAACCGTTCGATATCAGCAAGGGGAAGGCTGATATTGAACCGCGCCCGGGGGCTTCGCTTTTTTCGCTGGTCTGCTGCAACTCTGTTGAAGTCAGCGGTAATTCTTGACTGCTATTTCTTGAACCCTAGATCAGCCCGCTCAAATCATCTGGGACAGTGGTCGAGTTAAGAAAGGCCGCCGGATCGTTGATCTCAGCAGCGCTTGGAAGTAGCGCAGCATCTTCCCAACGTTGATCTCGAATTGAGACGCCACCTATTCGATTGAGTTCAGACCAAAAGTGCGAGCTCTCTCTCGCTCTGCGTGGGGAAACCTCGAGACCCAATAAAGTTTTGAAGAGCTCTTGCGTCGGTGAGTTAGTTGCGCGAGCTCTGCGGGCGCTCTCTTGCAGCGCGATCAATGAAGGCAAGCGATCGCCAGCGGCTGCGAATGAGACATGATCGATCCAGCCCTCAATGAGTGCAAGTGCCATCTCTAATTTTTCTAGCGCCTTCACCTGCTCTGGAGATTGTTCGGGCATAAACATTCCACTCGTGATTGCGAGTGAGATCGAATCCGGGTTTTCGATGTCGAGCTCACCAGAATCTATCGCCCTCATCGCTTGATGTTGAATTGCATCAACATCGATAGTGATTCCTTTTCCGTAACTAGCGATGAGCCCTTGAATGTAACTGGTAAGCCAAGGAGTGTGAGCAAAGAGTCTGGTTGCACTTGCTTCTCGAAGCGCGAGAAAGATCTCTATCTCACTCGCAGGGATCTCAAGTCCCTCACCCCACGCTGCAACGTTCTGCGGAATGAGATGGCTCTCTGATTTTGCGAAGAGGGGAAGGGCTAGATCATTGGCGCCGGTGAGACGTGTTGCAAGCCCCCCGGCTGATTGTCCAAGTTGTTGTCCGATCAGTGTTCCCATGAAGCTTCGCATCATCGGCAATATTCCAGCCGAGCTCATTGGAAAGCCGCCCATAATCTGATGGAAGGCTGGTGACACTTGATCGGGTAGTGGAACATCTACTCCTTCACCTTCGCCAAAATTCATTCCTTCGACGAGTTTGGAGAGTGCGCTCGCCATTGCCTGCGCTAACGGTTCAACAAGTTTCTGCCAACCAACCATTGATGCGTCGAGCCAATCTCGGCGAGACCATGCTGCATCACTGGGTTGGGAGTTAGATGGAAAGAGCGTCGCTTCGTCCAACCAGGTGTGAGCGATATCTAAGGCCGCGCGCATTCTGGCAGCATCTTCAGTGCCGACTGGAACTACAGATTGTGCAGCGAGCGCGGTTCGAGCACTTTCGCGCAAAAGTTGAAGATTGATCATTTCTGGATGTGCAGAGTTGGTTGACCCATCTTGATCACCCGCGCCACCAGGAGTAAAACCAAAAGTACTCATCAACCTTGTGCTCCCATCGTGAGGCTATTCATTCATTCATTCTTTCATTCATACCGACAACGGTTGCCGAAGCTACTGTAAGAGAACATGAATCTACTCGAAGAAATTCCCAGAGTAACTGGCTAAGGTTCGGGGATGAGCAACCCCGCATTCGCCGCACTGATTTGGTGGCTGGTGCCGATCATTGGCGTTACTGGCGCCATTATTTATGTAGTCTGGGTGAGCAAGTTTCAAGATAAATTTGAAAATCAGACCAATCGATCCGTCGGAAAGTTCCAGGCCTTTCAAGACTCCTTCGATCGAACCTCTCATGTAAAAATCGTGGAGGAGGAGCGAGCGCTCTCAGAGAAGCCTCAGCAGACTACCGAGGAGACCCCGCCAGAACGGGATTAGCCTGAAGCGGATTAAAGTGTCTCCTACTACGCGCGTTATCAGCTTCGGTGCAATCCGATTGCGCCCTCAACTCGCTAAAAAGGTAGAGTTCGAGCCATGAGCTCATTTAATTTCACCAATAACCCCTTCTCTCCGGGAGACGGCGGCCCAGCTTTTCGCAGGCCTAAGTTTGGCCCGCTGCCACTCACGATCGCAGCCTTGGTAGTTATTGGAATTATTCTCGTATCACTCAGCGGCTTCTACGCCGACATTCTCTGGTTCAAATCGGTTAATTTTTCATCGGTCTGGAAGACGACGCTCTTCACCAAGGCCGAACTCTTTCTCGCCTTTGGCCTCATAACCTCTGCAATCATCGTTTCGAATATTGTGATCGCCTACCGCTCACGGCCAATGTATGTCCCGACTTCGATTGAAGCTGAAAACATTGAGCGATATCGCGGTCAGATCGAACCAGTAAAGCGCCTGGTTATTGGTGGACTCTTCTTACTTCTCTTTTACTTCACCGGTCGGACCGGTACTTCGCTCTGGTCCACTTGGCTTCAGTACCGATATGCCACTCCGTTTGGAGTGAAGGATCCACAGTTTGGTAAAGATATCTCCTTCTTCGCTTTTCAGCTTCCGATGTACCAAGCCGTTATAGGTTGGGCAATCTCAACGCTCGTTCTTACACTGATTGCAACAGCCGGAGTTCACTATCTTTATGGCGGAATTCGTCCCCAAGTAAAAGAGGATCGCACAACCGTTGCTGCCAGAGTTCAACTCTCAGTGCTGCTCGGCCTGATTGTGCTCACAAAGGCTGCTGCTTACTGGTTTGATCGTTATACCCTTGAACTTAAGCAGGGCAAGCTCATTACTGGTCTTGCTTACACAGATGTCAACGCAACCCTTCCTGCAAAATCAATTCTCGCTGGAATTGCAGTCATCTGTTCGTTGCTCTTCTTTGCAAATATTGTTCGTAGGTCTTGGGTTCTGCCAGCTGCCGGGCTTTCACTGATGGTGATTTCTTCAATCCTGATTGCTGGGGTATATCCCGCTTTTATACAGCAGTTCCAGGTCAAACCATCTGAATCATCAAAAGAGGCGCCATTTATTCAGCGAAACATTGACGCAACCCGTGCTGCTTATGGACTCAATAAAGTTGTCGTTCATGATTATCAAGCAACTACCACCGTTGGCGCCGGCCAATTGGCTAAAGATGCACTCACGGTTTCTAATACTCGCTTGATCGATCCAAACGTAGTATCTGCAACCTTCCGGCAACTTCAGCAAATTAAGCCGTATTACACCTTCCCAGATTCACTTGACGTAGATCGATATACAGTGAACGGCAAGAGTCGCGACACAATTGTTGCAGTCCGTGAGCTCAACATTGCTGGAAGCCCGGTCCGTAATTGGATCAACGATCACTTGGTCTATACCCACGGTTTCGGTTTTGTAGGTGCATATTCAAATACAGTTGATGCGGATGGCAAGCCCTCGTTCTTAGTCGGAAATATTCCACCAACTGCAGGTCTTGGTAAATTTGAACCGCGTATCTACTTCGGTCAAAATGTGCCTGATTACTCGATCATTGGTGGCGCAAAGACAAGCGCAGCTGCTGAATTGGATTATCCAGATGACACGTCAGCAAATGGTCAGAAAAATTACACCTACGTAGGCAAGGGCGGAGTCCCAATGGGCTCGCTCTTCTCACGAATTCTCTTTGCCATCAAATATAAAGAGCAGCGAATTGTTCTCTCTAATCTGATCAACAAAGATTCAAAAATTCTCTTTAATCGCAATCCGATGGAGCGTGTCCAGAAAGTGGCTCCTTGGCTCACTCTAGATGGCAACGAATATCCAGCAGTCGTTGGTGGCAAAGTAGTGTGGATCATCGATGGTTACACAACATCCGCTGGCTATCCATATGCAAAGGTGACCAACCTAGCTGCAGCAACCACAAACTCAGTCACTGCTGCGACGACGGCAGTTGCACCACTTGCCGATAAGAATGTGAATTACATCCGCAACTCTGTTAAAGCAACGGTGGATGCATACGACGGAACTGTTCACCTATATCAATGGGATACCAAAGATCCTGTTCTTGCCACCTGGTCCAAGGCCTATAAGGGGACCGTTGAGCCAAAGAGTGCAATTTCAGCAGCTCTGCTTTCACACATTCGCTACCCCGAAGATCTCTTCAACGTTCAACGTGATGTTCTCAACACCTATCACGTAGAGACAGCGGCCGCTTTTTATGGAGGACAAGATTTCTGGCGGGTACCAAGTGACCCATCTTCACTTGGAGGAAATGCTTCAACTCAACCTCCTTATTACCAAACTATGCAATTGCCTGGAGAGAAGAGCGCCTCGTTCTCGCTTTCAACATCCTTCGTACCAAAGGGCGGACGACAGAACCTGACTGCTTTTGCAGTAGTTAATTCCGATGCTGGTCCTAATTACGGCAAGATCACAGTGTTGCAGTTGCCGCGTTCAACAAATATTTCGGGGCCGTCACAGGTTGCCTCCAACTTTGAAGCGAAGCCGGATGTTGCGCAAGCGCTCTCGTTGCTACGTCAAGGTGGATCCGATGTCGTTCTCGGTAACTTACTGACACTTCCGGTTGGCAGTGGGTTGTTGTATGTCCAACCTGTTTATGTTCGAGCCACTGCAAATACTTCGGCTTATCCATTGCTCCAAAAAGTCTTGATCTCATTTGGAGATCAAATTGGATTCGATAACACCTTGCAAGGTGCGATCGATCAAGTCTTTGGGGGAAATGCTGGAGCAATCGCTACGACCGCTGGCGCTACAACCACTACAACAGGGAATGGTGGCACCACTACACCGCTCTCGTCGTCATTGAAGTCAGCCCTCTCTTCGGCGCAACTCGCACTTGCTGACTCCGCTGCTGCGTTAAAGCGCGGTGACTTCACTGCATATGGCAAAGCACAGGACCGCTTGAAGGCTGCTATTGCGGCTGCTATTGCAGCGCAATCAAAGTAGACGATCTAGGGGATTTGGCATCGAGCGATCACTTCGCATAGGATTGCAGTTCCGACGCGGGGTGGAGCAGCTCGGTAGCTCGCTGGGCTCATAACCCAGAGGTCATAGGTTCAAATCCTGTCCCCGCTACTAGTACGACTTAGTAAGAAGTAGTAAGAAATTGTAAAAAGAGGACCCGTACTTCAACGAAGGATTCATCTAACGTTCAAGTGCGGGTTTCTTTATGAAGGTGTGCATTCAGTCACATGGGAATAAAGTCTGGTCCATCGTGGTTTCCCAACCGAAATACAATACGCACATTCAATAATCTCTGAAGTTCTCAGTCTCTCAACTTTTTAAGGAGTTTTACATGTCGTCACTTCTGCATATCGAAGTTAGCCCAATGGGTGATAACTCGGTTTCCCGCCAGGTTTCAAAGGAATTTCTTTCGCACTGGAAGGGAACAGTCGTTG
>CBFHTP010000021.1:0-18641 GCA_965658705.1 Candidatus Nanopelagicaceae bacterium | reverse complement strand
TGTAGGCGAAACCTTTGCAGATTTTCTCAATACGAAGCTAGGTTTTGGGCTTAATGGTACTTCGGTTGTCATGAGTATTGCTCTCATCGCCGCCCTTGCCGTTCAATTCAAGATGAAAAAATATATTCCAGTCACCTATTGGCTATGCGTGGTTCTTACCTCAATTACCGGAACGCTACTCACTGATAATTTGACGGACAATGTTGGTATTTCACTGATCGCATCAAGTATCGTGTTTGCGATAGCCCTCACAATTTGCTTCCTACTGTGGCAGCGAAGTGAGAAGACTTTGAGTATCCACTCGATCGATACCCCTCGTCGTGAAGGTTTCTACTGGGCAACAATTCTTCTTACCTTTGCACTTGGAACAGCCACCGGTGATTTGGTTGCAGAACGATTTGCATTGGGCTACGGCTGGTCATTCTGGCTCTTTGTCGGGATCATTGCTGCGGTTGCAATCGCAATGCGCGCCAAGGCAATCGGCACAATTCTTGCTTTCTGGGCAACCTACGTTTTGACTCGTCCTCTAGGTGCGTCAATCGGTGACTTCCTTTCGCAACCAAAAGACCATGGTGGGCTAGGTTGGGGCACCCAAAAGACAAGCTATGTCTTCTTGGGCGTCATTGTTCTAGTTCTTGGTTTTCTCACCGTGACGAAAAAGGATGTCATCAAAAGGTAGCGAAGGGCAGGGTTCTTAACACCCAACCTCATCACTTAGACTAGGGCAATTACGCTCTCCAAAGCGTTGCGCCCTGGTAATCCAAAGGTAGAGATAGAGGACTTAAAATCCTTCCAGTGTCGGTTCGAGTCCGACCCGGGGCACCCAATTTGCATAACGAGGATGCAACATCGGGCGAAGCTCTTACCGCTTTTATTCCTTTGCCGGCAAGCGCCATGCCATAAATATGGAGATGAGGAAGAGGGCGGCGCTGACAATAAAAGCGACTTTGTAAGAGTAGACATCGACAAGATAGCCGATCACAAGTGGCGCAACAATGATTCCTGCATCTCCTGCCATCTGAAAGATTGCAATTACTTGGCCACCGCGACCACCAAAGAGATCGCCAACAATCGAGATCGGCGCAGTGCCCATGAAAGCACCGCCCAGGCCAAAGATGATCATGGCTAAGAAGTAGCTGGTACCCACTGTTGCGAAGATAAAGATCATTAGGCCAGACATTAAGAGTGCGCCGCCGACCAGGATCGCCCATCGTCGTCCTTTGGAATCGGTAAGTCGGCCGGCATAAACCAACATGGCACCTTGGGCGATTGCCGAGAAGGTAAAGCCGAATCCAAGTCCGGCATTTGAAACGTGCAACTCTTGAGTGACAAAGAGCGGAAGTATGGATTGACGAATTCCGAAGAGAACCCAGTTGCTTAAAAAGACGACAACCAATGCAATTCGATAAGGGCGCATCGAGAGCGCTTCTTTAATCGTGACCCGGTCAGCCGGGACCTGCTCATTCTTGGTAGATCTACCGAGTCGTTTCTCATGCAAGAAGAAGAAAGCAGTGAGGCTTGCACACGTGAGAGTGACGGCATAAACAAAGAATGGTGAACGGACGCTGATTGCCAGCAACAACCCACCGAATGCAGGTCCGATGATGCCGCCAACCAAGAAACCTGAGTTATAAATCGATTGCGCCTTCGCTCGCTGCGAGTCGCTCACGGTTCTCATTAAGAGCGCTGAAGCAGAGACTGAGAACATTGATGAACCAAGGCCGCCGGCGCATCTAAAAACTAATAGCTGCCAATAAGTAGTAGCAAAGCCGCAGGCAAGTGAGGAGAGCGCGACCATTCCTAGGCCAAGGCCGAGGGTCAGCCGCTCGCCTAGGGCGTCCACACATTTGCCGGAGAGCAAACCAGAACTAAACCTCGCTAGCGCAAAGGCCGAGATGATGAGACCGATGGAGGTGGCATTCGCATGAAAAGTTTGAGCAAAGATCGGGATGGCAGGAACGATCAGGCCGTAACCGATGGCAACAAAGAAGGCAACTGCCGAGAGAACTGAAACTTCTTTCGGCAGTTGCCTTAGTGAATTGTTAATTTATTAGCAGCTTAGGCGATTGCTTCGCCAGCGGCCTCACTCTTTGCTGCGTGATAATCAGCAGAAGAGCGTAGTGGTGCCTCTTTTAGAATGAATGCGAAGATCAAGCCAACGGCAGTGATCGGCGCCGCGCTTAAGAAGACGACGTGGAATGACTGCACAAAGGCATGCAAGACATTGTGTTGAAGATTTGGGGTGAAACTCTTCAAGATTGCGGTGTTATTGCGAAGTTGGGCAAATGCTTGCGGAGTCGCTCCGGCCATATCCGCAGGATTTGCAGCAGTTGTCTTCGCAATCGCCTTTGGCAGATACCTAGCAAGTGAGTTGGCGTAGATGGTTCCGAAGATGGCGACACCGATTGTTGAGCCAATCGAACGGAAGAAGGTGTTGGAGGATGTGGCAACTCCCATATCTTTGAACTCAACGCTGTTTTGCAGCGCAATAACAATGGTCTGCATCGACAAGCCAAGACCACCACCGATCAAGATTGCAAAGATTGATAAGCGCCAGAATGGAGTCGTCTCATTAAGTGTGGACATCAAAAAGATTCCGAGAGTCATCAGAGCCAGACCTGCGATAGGGAAGCGTCGGTATTTGCCGTGCTTGGAGATCAATTTTCCGCTAGTAATCGACATCGACACGATACCAAGCATGAATGGGATCAGCTTTAAGCCAGCAGAGGTAGCGCTATCGCCTTTTACGACTTGGAGATAGAGCGGCAACATAATAATCGCGCCGAACATGCCGGCACCGATGATCAGACCCAAGATCGAGGTCGTCGTGAATGTGTGATTCTTAAATAAACGAAGCGGCAAGATTGGCTCGGCCGCTCTGGTCTCTTGGAGCAAGAAGAGGCCGAGCAAAACGACAGCGGCAACAAAACCAGAGATTGTCTTCGTTGAGCTCCAGCCATTTTCTGGTCCGAAGACAGAGAGTGAGAGAAGCAGAGCAGAGACGCCAGCGAGCATCAGAACTGCGCCGAGGTAGTCGATCTTATGTTTTGTGACAACCTTGGGAATATGAAGTGAGGCAGTTGTAATAAGAAGGGCGGCAATGCCAAATGGCAGGTTGATGTAGAAGATCCAGCGCCAGCCCACTACTCCAAAAATCTTTGCGTGGTCAGAGAAGAAGCCACCAAGCAATGGACCTGCAACAGAGGAGAGTCCCCAGACGCCACCAAAATAGCCTTGATATTTCCCGCGCTCACGCGGACTGACGATATCTCCAATGATCACGAAGGTCAGCGCCATCAGACCGCCAGCGCCAAGGCCCTGGATTGCGCGGAAGGCAATCAGCTGAGTCATTGACGTCGCTGCGCCGGCTGCAAAGGAACCGATTAAGAAGGTAACAATCGCGAACTGAAAAACTGGCCGACGGCCGTAAAGATCAGAGATCTTTCCGTAAAGTGGAGTAGAGGCGGTCGAAGTCAAAAGATAGGCCGTAACCACCCAGGTGTAATGGGAGAGGCCATTGAAGTCTTCAACGATCTTCTTGAGTGCGGTGGAGACGATTGTCTGATCGAGGGCGGCTAATAGCATGCCCATCATGAGACCAGAGAGAACGAACATAATTTCTTTGTGGGAGAGCTGGCCCTTAGGTGCTGAGGTGGTCTCGGTATTTTTAGTGGTTGACATGAAGCGTAGGTTACTCTCGAAACCGCTCCCTCTAGGACTTAGACTGATGGTATGAAGAGCGTTGTTGCTGAGAATCTTGTAAAAACCTATCGAAATGGCTCGGTTAAGGCGCTCAATGGTCTTAATTTAGATGTGGAAGAGGGAACGGTCCTTGGTGTGCTGGGGCCAAATGGCGCGGGAAAAACAACCGTTGTGCGGATTTTAGCAACGCTCCTGCAACCCGACTCTGGCCATGCAACTGTTGGCGGTATTGATGTTGTGAAGGATCCAAAGCGAGTCCGCGAAATAATTGGATTATCTGGTCAATATGCAGCCGTTGATGAGACCCTCACCGGCTGGGATAACTTGGTGATGTTTGGCCGGCTCTACCATTTAAGTGGCAGCGCATCACAAGCCCGAGCAAAAGAGTTACTCGAGCAGTTCTCACTCACGGATGCGGCAAAGCGTCCGATCAAAACTTTCTCTGGCGGAATGCGCCGTCGGCTAGACCTTGCTGCTTCACTGATCATTCGACCAAAAGTTTTGTTCCTTGATGAACCAACGACAGGTCTAGATCCTCGTGGCCGCATGGAGATGTGGGAAGTGATTGAGGGCTTAGTAAAAGAGGGAGTCACATTGCTGCTCACTACTCAATACTTGGATGAAGCAGATCAACTCGCTGATGAGATTGCAGTCATCGATACCGGAAAAGTAATTGCGCGCGGAACTGCGGATCAGTTGAAGACCCAGGTTGGTGGTGAGCGGCTAGAGCTTGTTGTGGCTGAATCAGATATATCTGCAGCGCAAGAAATTTCAACTCGGGTCTGTAAAGCTCCTTCGATAGTCGATCTTGGACTTCGAAAGATCTCTACCGCTGTAACTGGCGGCGGCCAGACACTAGTCGAGGTATTGCGCGAATTGGATGCATCTGGAATTCATCCCCTGGATATCGCCCTAAAGCGCCCTTCGTTAGATGATGTATTTATGTCACTTACTGGCCATGCTGCCGAAGAGATCAAGAGTGAAGAAAGTGACAAACCCAGAAGAGTTGGAAAGAGTAGAAAGGCGGCCAAGAAATGACACTCATCTCTGATTCATTCATCATCATGAAGCGCCAGCTATTGCAATTAGCCCGAGTCCCGGAAGTACTCATCTTCAACACCATTCAACCTGTGATGTTTGTTCTTCTCTTCCGCTTTGTTTTTGCAGGGCTTGGGACCGGCATTAAAGGCGGATATGTCCAGCTACTGATGCCTGGCATCTTCGTGCAAACCGTGACCTTCACCTTGGCTGCTACAGCACAAGGCATGGCCGAAGACATGCAGAAGGGTTTAATTGACCGATTCCGATCACTGCCGATTGCACGCGCGGCAGTTGTTACGGGTCGCACATTAGGCGATGGTCTTCTTAATATCGTCGTAGTTCTCGTTATGGGTCTGACTGGCTACCTCGTTGGGTGGCGTCCAACATCTGGCGCATTCCACATCACACTTGGCCTATTGATGTTGCTGCTCTTTGGCTATGCACTCAGTTGGGCTGGCATCTTCGCCGGACTCTTTGCTAGAGATGCAAGAGTCGTTGCGAACGTCTCCTTTTTATTTACCTTCCCACTCACATTTCTTTCAAACGCCTTCGCTCAAACTACTTCAATGCCTAAGCCGCTTCAGTACTTTGCTGAGTGGAATCCAGTGTCAACGATGGTCGCAGCGGTTCGAGAGCTCTTCGGTTTTCACAATATTTTTGGAGCAACCAAGAACTCGTTCCCAAGCCAACATCCGATTACAACCTCGTTGGTCTATATGGTGCTGATCATGGCGATCTTTGTGCCGCTCAGCGTTCGTAAATATAAGAACACCTCAAAATAATTCTTGATTGACCCGCCTTATAAGTACTGCGCCGCTTTGATGGTGACCGTGATTTCTTTGCCGTTAGGCGCCGTGTAGCTGACAGTTGCGCCAATCTCTTGGCCATGTACTGCCCCGCCTAACGGAGATTTCTCGGAGTAAACATCTAAGTCATCGACCGCAATCTCGCGTGAACCCAGTAAAAAGACCATTTCATCACCCATGAGATCAACAGTGACCTTCATGCCCTGACCTACTAGGCCAGATTCGGATGCTGGCGGCTCACCAATGTGGGCATTTTCCAACATATGTTTGAGCTGGCGGATACGTCCTTCAATTTTGCCTTGCTCATCTTTGGCAGCGTGGTAGCCGCCATTCTCTTTGAGATCGCCTTCGGCGCGAGCAGCCTCAATCTTTTTAACCACATCAATTCGGCGCGGACCTTCTAGATCTGCCAGCTCTGCCTGCAAACGATCGGCGGCTTCTTGGGTCAACCAAGTTTGGGGTGAGGTACTCATAAGAGGAGAAGTTTAACTCGTGCTTACTCGGCCGCGCACCTTGCGATGGTGGCATTTACTGCTGCTACACGCGTAGGAATAATAACAATTCTGCTCTCGGAGCTTATTTTGGCGTCGAAGTGATCACTTACTTCGCCAACGATATTTGCATCAAAATCCTTGGCGACCAATTGACACGTATGCGATCTTTTAGATTTAAAGTGAACGGAATAGCGAATCTTCATATGCCCATCATCCACAGCGTTAAAGGAGATCAAAGTAGATCGGACTTCAGGGTTGCTGTAATAACGAGCGCTCCAGGCCAGCCAGCCGCCACCAATCAAAGCCACGATCAGTGCAGGCACTAGCCATCTCTTGTGCTTCGACGGTGTGGTGAGGCCATAACGCTCCCGCAGATAGGGATCTTCATCACGCCTCATGGGGAAGAGTCTACTTTCCTATTATCTATCGGTTGAAATGAACACTCACTGGTGGATACTTGAGCCATGAATTCGTCCGCGCCAGATATCAATGTCGGGCTAGCCGGTTCCCTCACGATGGCCGTTCTCGTTACTGCGGTAGTAATTTTATTGATCTCATTTTACCGTCGATACAAGCGACTTGAAAAACGCCAAGAGTCAGGTGAGACCGAGTAATTGAACCGTTTTGCACGCCGGACTGCCTTCGCCCTTCTCATCGTTGTTTTGTGTGGAACTTTTTATGAACTAGGTATCTGGCAATTGCATCGCGCGCAAGCAACGCAAGCGATGGCCAAGGTAAAACCAGAGAGAGCGATCGTTGATCTAGAGAGCGTTGCGGCAGCTGGCCATAATCTTCGAGATGCAGCATTCAATCGACTGGTCACCGCAAGTGGGCACTACGTAAAGTTTTATACCGCACCCGGTCAGAGTGTTGATAAGCAGAGTAAAGAGTTCGTCGTCGGCTTACTAGAACTTTCCGGCAATCGAGCAATTCTTGTCGTGCGAGGTTCAAGTGATGGCTCATTCCAAGAGAATACAAACGAGTTAAAGGTGAGTGGCCGGCTCTACCCGCACCAAACTGAAGACCACGCCAGAGGCACAAAATCGGCGCTCTCTCGGCTGGACCCTGCCTTAGTCGCTGGCACCAATGGACTTGAAATATTTGATGGTTATGTCGTTGCTACTTCTGAAACCCAGAATGGAGTAGCGCTGCCCGGCACTCGAATCCCTGCGCCACAGTTGATTTCAAGGGTGGGCGGCTTTTATTGGCAGCACATTGCTTATGTTGTGACCTGGTGGTTTATGGGGATTCTTGTGCTCTTTGCCCCCTTTTACAATCGCATTAAAGAGCGCAAGCCGGAGTAAAGTGCGGTCATGACAATTCTTAAGGGCGGTAAAGCTGGTTCATTGGCTCGTTTTCGCTTCATGGCCAACTTTGTCGGGATTATGGCGCTCTTGTTATGGCTGGTCTACCTGCCGATTAAGCTGACCGCAGATGGCGGCAAAGTCCCACTAGGTATTTATTTGATTGCCGCCGTGCATGGCTATAGCTACATTGTCTACATCATCGTGACCTTCAATTACTGTCTCTCAGCAAAGAAGTCGCTGTCAACGATGGTCTTATATGTGTTGGCAGGAATCTTCCCTGTTGCCACATTTATTGCAGATCGCCGTGCCAAATCTGAGAATCTCGCCCTTAATAACCAATAGAAAAACTCTCATTCTGTCATGGCTAATACGCTGCTCAAGAATTACATCAAGCCGGTTGTTAAGTCCGCGCTTTATCCTCTCTATGAGCGAAGATTGCTGAAGCAGCTAGATCTCGAACGGACGCCACATCACGTTGGTGTAATTTTGGATGGCAATCGCAGATGGGCGAAGCAGAATTTTGGGGCGAAGGCTGATCATGGCCACCGCAAAGGTGCCCAGAAAATTGTGGAACTCTTAGATTGGTGTGAAGAGGCTGATGTCAACATCATCACACTCTGGTTGTTGAGTACCGACAATCTCAATCGAGATCCGGAAGAGTTGGAGCCACTACTCAAAATAATTGCATCCGCGGTCGATGAGTTGGTTGAATTGAAGCGGTGGGAGATACGCGCATTAGGTGCACTTGAGCTCCTGCCGGTTTGGCTACGAGAGAAACTTGCAAACGCTGAACTTGTATCAAAAGGTGTCACTCCGATTATTGTGAATGTAGCAATTGGCTATGGTGGTCGCCGAGAGATCGTTGACGCGGTTCAGGAGTACATCCGAAGTGGAATCACATCGAATAAGTCGCTTGAATCAATTGTGACTGAGCTCACTGTTGATGAGATCGATAAGCACTTGTATACAAAAGGTAGCCCAGACCCAGAACTTGTCATCAGGACATCGGGGGAGCAACGTCTCTCGGGATTCCTTCTCTGGCAATCAGCGAATTCTGAGTTCTATTTTTGTGAAGCTTATTGGCCAGATTTTAGAAAGCTGGATTTTCTGAGAGCCTTGCGTGCCTATAGCCAGCGCCAGCGACGTCTTGGCCTGTAACCCAACTAGCCCGAGCTTTAAATTTACTTTTTCTTAACCTTTTAACTCAGCGCGCCTTCGACCCCCGCACCCTGGTGAGTTCTACCTTTTGTGTCATAAGTCCGATTTCCCGCGGAGCCGTGCGAGTAAAACTACAGAGAACTGAGAGCCGACATTGGCCAAGAACAGCCAAAAAGAGCGTAAGACTTATGTTTTAGATACTTCAGTTCTGTTAGCAGATCCCGGCGCATTAGGCCGGTTTGCTGAGCACGAGATCATTATCCCGATCACAGTTATCGGTGAGTTAGAGACAAAGCGCGATCATCCAGAACTTGGTTACTTCGCCCGTTCGGCCCTTCGAATGTTGGACGATATTCGCATCGAACACGGTCGCCTCGATGAGGCGATCACCATCAATAAAGAGGGTGGAACTGTACGGGTAGAACTGAACCATACTGATGTTTCATCGTTACCTGCAGGATTCATGCGAGATGGCTCAAACGACACCCGCATCTTGGCGATCGCTCGAAACATGATGTCAGAGGGAAGAGATGTCGTCCTCGTAACGAAGGATCTACCTCTTCGAGTTAAGGCATCATCAGTGGGAGTTGAAGCCGAGGAATATCGGGCAGAGCTCGCAGCAACATCTGGCTGGACCGGGATAGTCGAAGAGAGCGTTGGCGGTACTTTGATTGACGCTCTTTATGAAAGTGAGAAAGTTTCACACGAGTTAGCAAGTACCTATCCAGTCCATACCGGAATTGTTCTTCACTCTGAAAAGGGAAGTGCGCTCGCTCGGGTTACTCATGACAAGCGCTTGCAATTAGTCCGCGGTGATCGATCCGCCTTTGGACTTCATGGACGATCTGCCGAGCAACGAGTTGCACTAGACCTCTTACTCGATAATGAAATTGGAATCGTCTCACTTGGCGGGCGAGCAGGAACCGGAAAATCTGCGCTCGCTTTATGTGCCGGTCTTGAGGCCGTTCTTGAAAGACGCCACCATAAGAAAGTTGTGATATTCCGCCCGCTCTATGCGGTTGGCGGCCAAGAACTTGGCTATCTGCCAGGATCTGAGAACGAAAAAATGTCGCCGTGGGCGCAGGCAGTCTTTGACACCTTGGGAGCGTTAGTAAGTCAGAGCGTGATCGATGAGATTGTTGATCGAGGGCTGATTGAGGTTCTCCCCTTAACCCACATCCGTGGCCGTTCGTTGCATGACAGTTTTGTGATCGTGGATGAAGCCCAGTCTTTGGAGCGAGGCGTTCTCTTGACCGTCCTCTCCCGAATCGGCCAGGGCTCTCGGGTGATCTTGACCCACGACATCGCTCAACGGGACAACCTTCGGGTTGGTCGCCATGACGGAATTGCGGCGGTTGTTGAATCATTGAAGGGCCACCAACTCTTTGCCCATGTGACTCTGACTAGGTCAGAGCGATCTGCGATCGCCGCCTTGGTCACCGAGATGCTCGAGGAGCCACTCAACTTCACTGCCTAAATGAGGCAAGTGAGGCCATGATCTCGGCCTGGCTTCAGGTGAAAGTTGCTCACCCTTTCCATCACCTATCGGCGTGTTTAAGTGAGATTTTCCGCGCTCGCCGACAAATGTGACATTTCGGACTTTACCCGATGTGACCTGCACTTTTACTTATCCCCAAAACTGTGACTTTAAACTTTTTTGAATTCTAAGGGGGCTTAAATTTGTCCAGGGTTCACATGGATGTAACTCTTCAACCCGGAAGCGACGGATAACCGCCTGCAAAGGCGATGGGAAGCAGAGAGGAGGCAGGAGATGAAGATGATGAAGATGAATGCGAAAAGGTCAACTCTCACGATTGGGGCTGCCTTCATGATCGTGGTTCTGGCATCGGTTGATACGACCAGCGCTCAGATCCAATCCCACCGCGACCTGACTCTTACAAATTTCACCGCCTCGGCGGATGGATCATCTGTCGGAACCGGCCAGAAAGCTCTCGATTCAGATCAGGCCATGATGGTGGCTACCACCAATCCGCCACTATCAGCCGGGCTACTAGACCTGGGTTCAGTGCCGGCCGTGAGCGCACGTCAGATGTCACTTGTGGCACTGGCTTCAAGCCAAGTTGAATTAGCGAAGAGTCCAAGTGGCGCCCAAGAAGTTGCGCAGACTTTGGTCGATGCCACATACAAATGGAATGCCGCCCAGATGACCTGCCTTGAAACCTTATGGAACAAGGAGAGTCACTGGAACTTCAAAGCGCACAATTATCGAAGTGGTGCACATGGGATTCCGCAAGCTCTCCCTGCAGACAAAATGGAGATCGTCGCCATGGATTGGCGCACCAACCCAATCACCCAGATTAAGTGGGGACTTCGCTACATCAGCATTCGCTATGGCACTCCGTGCAAGGCGCTCGCTAAACACCTACGATCTGGCAGCTACTAGTTCGGCTTTAACCCAATCGAAATTGGCTTGCTCGTCTCGGCGAAGAAGTCGTTCCCCTTATCGTCCACGACGATAAATGCCGGAAAGTTCTGGACCTCAATTTTCCAGACCGCTTCCATTCCAAGTTCTGAATAATCTAAAACTTCAACCTTGGTAATACAGTCCTGCGCCAACCGCGCCGCTGGCCCACCGATTGATCCTAAGTAGAAGCCACCATTTTTCTTGCAGGCATCAGTCACTGCCTTGGAGCGATTGCCCTTTGCGAGCATCACCATTGACCCACCGGCCGCCTGGAATTGTTCGACATAGGAGTCCATGCGACCTGCCGTTGTGGGGCCAAAAGATCCAGAGGCATACCCAGTCGGAGTCTTGGCCGGGCCAGCATAATAAACGGCGTGATCCTTGAAGTATTGAGGCAACTCGTTACCTGAATCCAAAAGTTCTTTGATTTTTGCATGGGCCAAATCGCGAGCAACGATCATGGTGCCGTTCAATTCCAGACGAGTCTTGATCGGATGCTGGCTCAAAGTCTTAAGAACTTCGTGCATCGGCTGATTGAGATCGATCGTGACTACTGATTCATCGAGCTGAGTATCAGTCACGGCGGGCAAGAAATGTGCGGGATCGCGCTCTAGTTTTTCGAGGAAGATTCCATCCTTAGTGATCTTGCCCTTTGCCTGACGATCGGCCGAGCAGCTGACAGCGATGGCGATTGGCAGTGAGGCGCCATGTCGTGGCAGGCGAACGACTCGAACATCGTGACAGAAGTATTTGCCACCAAACTGGGCGCCAATGCCAAGGGTTCGAGTGAGTTTGAGGACCTCTTCTTCGAGCGCCAGATCCCTAAATCCACGGCCGGTCTTTGCATCCCCAGTTGTGGGAAGTGAATCAAGGTAATGAGTCGAAGCAAGCTTTGCCGTCTTCAAAGTCTGCTCAGCACTTGTTCCACCGATCACAATCGCCAGGTGATACGGGGGACAGGCGGCGGTTCCAATGGAGCGCAACTTCTCATCGAGCCAATTCATAAATGAGGTGGGGTTGAGAACCGCCTTAGTCTCTTGGTAGAGAAAAGATTTGTTGGCTGAGCCGCCACCTTTTGCAATGAAGAGGAAGTTGTACTCGTCGGAATGATCTGAGTCAGAGTAAATCTCTACTTGTGCCGGCAAGTTGTTGCCAGTGTTTTTTTCATCCCAGGTCGTGACCGCTGCCAGCTGCGAATAACGAAGATTTAGCTTGGTGAATGCGTCATAAACCCCTTGCGAAATGGACTTCTCATCCTTCTCACTCGTTAAGACTCGCTGGCCTTTTTTGCCCATGACAAGTGCGGTGCCGGTGTCTTGGCACATTGGCAGAACTCCGCCTGCCGCAATGTTTGCATTTTTGAGTAAGTCCAAGGCAACAAAGCGATCGTTTGGTGAGCTCTCTGGATCGGTCAGAATATTTGCAAGTTGTTGCAGATGTTGATCTCTTAAATAATGAGAGATGTCATGCATCGCCTCCGAAGTAAGTCCCGCGATCGCTTCTGGGGTTACCTGTAAAAACTCCATACCTTCGGCGGTAAATGTAGAGATGCCATCAGTTGAAAGAAGTCGATACTCGGTTGTATCGGGGCCAACGGGCAGAAGATCTTCGTAGTTAAACTCAGGCATTACTTCTCACCAGGCGCGGTGCTCTTCTTTGCTGAATCTAATTTTGCTGAATCTAATTTTGCTTTGGCGCCATCTAGCCACTCCTGGCAAACTTTGGCTAAGAATTCACCACGCTCCCAGAGTTTGAGTGAATCTTCGAGCGTAGATTGGCCGGATTCAAGTTCTTCCACGACCTCTTCTAACTCTGCGCGGGCTTCTTCATAGGAAAGCTTCTTCTCGGCCATGCCGCAAATCTACTCTCTTCTTTTCTCGCTTTCCGGCCATTTTTAAATCACCGCATCTGTTGTCGCAGCAACCACACCTTCGGCAACCTTGATCGAGATCCGATCACCACCCTTGAGGGCGGCAGCCTTTCTGACAATTTCTCCACTCTGAGTTTGAACGACGGCATAGCCTCGGTCCAAGGTCGATTGCGGTGAGAGAGTTCGGACTTGAGCTTTGAGTGACCCTAACTCTTCTTGGCCTAACACCAATGCGCCCTCAAAGGCGCGGACGCTGCGCGCTTGCAACGCAATAATCTGATCTCGTCTGGTGGTGATCATGATGGAGGGATCCCTGAAGATTGGGCGGCTCTTTACTTGCGAGATGAATTGGAATTCATTGGTAATCAATGTTCGCAGGTAGCGCAGTGATCGATCCCGAAAATTGCCAATCTTGGTCAACTCTTCTTGCAAGTCAGGCACGACTCGTTTTCCGGCATCTGTTGGAGTTGATGCTCGCCAATCGGCAACGAGATCCAACAATGGCGCATCTTTTTCGTGCCCGATCGCACTCACAATTGGAGTTTTGCAGCGGGCCGCAAGCCTCACTAAGCCTTCATCGCTAAATGGCAGCAGATCTTCAAAGGAACCACCACCTCGTGTAATGATGATTACTTCGACATTAGGGTCAGCCTCTAACTCGCGTAGCGCTTGGCTTACCTCAATCACAGCTTGGGCGCCTTGAACTGCAACTTCTTTAATAGCAAAAGTTACTGCTGGCCAGCGACGTTTAGCATTTTCGACGACATCCTTCTCGGCATCAGAGTTGCGGCCACAGATGAGGCCAACAACTTTTGGTAGAAATGGCAGTGCCTTCTTTTTGGAAGGGTCGAAGAGTCCTTCGGAGTTAAGAACTGATTTCAGATGTTCGAGCCTGGCGAGCAATTCACCAACGCCGACTTGCCTGATCTCCTTGACGTTCATCGAAAGCGAACCGCTCTTGGCGTACCAAGAGACTTTCGAATACATCACGACGCGCGCATTCGCTGGCAGCGGATTGACCGCTTCCAGAACAGATTTGTGACACATGATCGAAAGACTCATGTCGGCACTGGTATCTCTAAGGCGCATAAAGACCATCTGCGCGCCGGGTCTGACGGTGACTTCAGAGAGCTCACCTTCGATCCACACTGGGCCGAGTTTGCCGAGGTAATCACCGATCGCCTCTGAAATCACCCGAACTGGCATGGGAGAGTCGGCTGAATTTTCCGGCGCGGATTGATTCTCTTGCATTCGCTAACTCTATAAGGCTCTAATACTCTTCACTCATGGATAGCGCAGCAACATCAATCGGTGAGACCGGAAAAAAAGTTTTACTGGCAGCCCCTCGGGGATATTGCGCAGGTGTTGATCGCGCGGTCGTCGCAGTAGAAAAAGCGCTCGATTTGTATGGGGCCCCGGTCTATGTCCGCAAGCAGATTGTCCACAACAAGCATGTCGTTGCGACCCTAGAAAAGCGTGGCGCCATTTTTGTTGAAGAGACACATGAAGTCCCAGAGGGAGCAACCGTAGTTTTCAGCGCCCACGGAGTTTCACCTGCGGTGCACGCGGAAGCAGCTACTCGTAATCTGAAGACGATTGATGCAACCTGCCCGCTCGTGACGAAGGTACATCACGAAGTCCGCAGATTTGCTGAGGAAGATTTAGAGATTCTTCTTATTGGCCACGTTGGCCATGAAGAGGTTGAAGGAACTGCTGGTGAAGCGCCAGATCGAATCCAGATTATTGATGGTGTTGATGGAATTGCGGATATCAAAGTAAAGGATGAGTCAAAGGTTGCTTGGCTATCGCAGACCACTCTCTCGGTTGATGAAGCACTTGAGACGGTTGCGGCCCTTAAGCAACGCTTCCCTTTACTTATGGATCCACCGTCAGATGACATTTGCTACGCCACACAGAACCGCCAAGCTGCCATCAAATTGATTGCACCCAAAGCCGACCTTGTGATCGTTGTTGGCTCAACCAACTCTTCTAACTCGGTTCGACTCGTCGAAGTTGCACTTGAGTACGGCGCTAAAGCGAGCTACCTCGTTGACTTTGCTGATGAATTGAAAGATGAGTGGTTCGAAGGCGTTTCAACCATTGGCGTCACAAGCGGTGCTTCTGTGCCAGAAATTTTGGTTGACGGCGTTCTAGCAGATCTGAGTAGCCGCGGCTTTAGCGATGTTGAGACGGTAACTGCGATCGAGGAACGCTTGCAATTTGCGCTGCCACCTGAGCTGCGCAAAGACATGAAGGCAGCTGCTAAATAATCTTTTGTGGGGCAAATTCCGTCTAGTCCACCCAGTCCAGGGTTCGCTCAATCGCCTTCTGCCAATTTTTATAGCCAGTGCTTGCTAACTCAGAACTTGGGGCAGGGTTCCAACGGGCAGATTCCTTCTCT
The DNA here is from genome assembly GCA_965658705.1 of Candidatus Nanopelagicaceae bacterium. Classification (GTDB taxonomy): domain Bacteria; phylum Actinomycetota; class Actinomycetes; order Nanopelagicales; family Nanopelagicaceae; genus PALSA-747. The sequence continues at coordinate 3,437 of CBFHTP010000021.1, read as the reverse complement.
TGAACTCGCAGCGCAGCTAGATCAGCCCAGACCTTGACAGCTAAGCCAGCTGCAAAAGCAGCTCCGAGCGCAGTTGTTTCGGCGATTACGGGCCTTGAAATATCGATCTGCAAAATATCTGCCTGCATCTGCATACAAAGTTCATTCTGAGTGATGCCGCCATCAACCTTGAGGGTTTTTAAGGTCACTCCAGTTTCGGCGGCCATCGCATCGATCACATCCTTTGTTTGGTAACAGATTGCTTCTAAGGTCGCCCTTGCAAGGTGAGCTTTAGTTGAGGCTCTAGTGAGTCCAACGACAACACCTCGCGCATCACTTCGCCAGCGTGGTGCAAAGAGGCCAGAGAATGCAGGGACAAAGTAGACGCCGCCATTATCGACAACGGATGCGGCAAGGGCCTCAATCTCTGAGGCGTGCGCGATGACACCAAGTTGATCACGTAGCCACTGAACCGCAGAACCGGTGACAGCAACTGATCCCTCGAGCGCGTAATAAGTAGGGGAGTCACCAAACTTGAAGCAGACGGTCGTGAGTACGCCTTGCTTGGACCTAACAATTTCGGTACCCGTATTAACCAGCGCAAAATTTCCGGTCCCGTATGTGCATTTGGTATCCCCGCGGTCAAAGCACATCTGACCAACCATTGCTGCTTGCTGATCGCCCAAGATGCCAGCAATCGGTACAGCGGCGCCGAGCGCTCCGGTAAGAAGAGTCTCTCCATAAATTTCTGAGGAGGATCTGATCTCGGCAAGGGCTAAACGCGGAACACCAAAGATCGAAAGGAGTTCGTCATCCCATTGCAAGGTCTCAAGGTTCATCAGCAGAGTTCTTGACGCATTCGTCACATCCGTAACGAAGAGACCACCGGTGAGGTTCCAGACCAACCACGAATCAATAGTTCCAATTCGCGCACTCCCGGCAGCAATGGCTGCCTGCACTTCTGGTGAATTTTTTATGAGCCAGGCAATTTTGCTACCTGAAAAATATGGCGCCGTGGTCAGACCAGTGAGATAGGTAATCCGCTCTCTCTCTTCGCGAGAAAAGGTATCAAGAACGACCTGGCCACGAGTGTCTTGCCAGACGATCGCATGATGAAGCGGTAGTCCGGTCTCGCTATCCCAAATTACGGTGGTCTCGCGTTGATTTGTGATTCCGATCGCCGCTAAATCTGATCCTTTGAGATGGGCTTTATCAAGGGCGCCTGCAATTACCTCTTGTGTGTTCGCCCAGATTTCTTCGGCGTTGTGTTCGACCCAACCCGGCGCCGGCAAAATCTGTCGGTGTTCTTTCTGCGCTTGTCCAATAATTGCACCGCGTTCATCGAAGATCATGAAACGCGAACTTGTCGTTCCTTGATCGAGAGAGCCGATGTAGCGCATAGGGTTTATTCTAAGCCCGTGAGTCAGATGAGAGCGGCCAAGTCAGTGCTAGATCCGCAGCAGCGGTTAGAAGCACTCACGGCTCTTGCAACCGAAGAATTCGACATTCTGGTGATTGGCGGCGGAGTCACCGGTGCCGGAATCGCTCTGGATGCTGCAACTCGTGGACTTCGAGTTGCGCTGGTCGAATCTCAAGATTACGCAGCAGGAACCTCCTCTAGATCATCAAAGCTGATTCATGGCGGATTACGTTACCTAGAGCAATATGACTTTCGACTAGTGCGTGAAGCTCTGCATGAACGTGAACTTATGGTCACGACGCAAGCGCCACATTTAGTTAAGCCACTCTCATTTATCTATCCATTGCACGACAAAGTTAAAGAGCGTGCCTATGTCGGTGCCGGACTTGCTCTCTATGATGCGCTGCGCGGAACTAAGCGTGCGCTGCCAAATCATAAACATTTGAGCCACGCAAAAGTGCGCGAGATTGCACCCTGCTTAGATCCAAAGATTGTTGTTGGGGGACTTGTTTACTCGGATGCTCAAGTTGATGATGCCAGGCATACCATGATGATTCATAGGACTGCCGCGCTCTATGGGGCAATTCTCACAACTCGTACTCGGGTCAATTCGCTGATTCGTGAACACTCTCGAGTTGTTGGAGCCGAAGTAGAAGATTTGTTGAGTGGTCAACGGATCAAAGTTCGCGCTAAATCAACGATCATGGCGGCAGGGGTCTGGACTAACGAGCTCCACGAAAAATTTGGCGTCAAGGCGGGTTATTCAGTACGCATGTCTAAAGGCGTGCACATTGTGGTTCCAAAATCAGCCGTGGAATCTACTACCGGGCTGATCCTAAAAACTGCGCTCTCGGTGCTCTTTGTTATCCCTTGGGCCGACAAATGGATCATCGGAACAACCGATACTGATTACACCGGTGACCGCACTAATCCATTAGCAGATAAAATTGATGTCGATTACATTTTGGATGAGGCCAATAAAGTTTTAACGAGAAAACTCACGACTGCAGATATTCTCGGTGTTTATGCGGGACTTCGCCCGCTCGTTTCGCAGGATAAAGCCTCGACTACGACTACCTCTCGCGAACATATTGTCGATCATCCAGAGCCCGGATTTATCAGTATTGCAGGTGGAAAATACACAACATACCGAGTCATGGCCGAAGATGCGGTCAATCTCAGTGCAGTGGACTTGCAGCGAAAAATTCCAAAGTCGATCACTAAGTCCATTTCTATCTTAGGGGCCGAGGGTTATCACGCCTTACTCAACTCGGTGCCACGGCTTGCAGAAGAGATGCAGATTGATCAGGCCGCTGTCGTAAGGTTGCTTGATCGTTACGGTTCTGACATTTTTGAATTGGGTCGCTTGATGCAGGAGAAGCCAGAGCTTGCAAAACCGCTAGGCGGTGAAACCGATTATCTAGCAGTTGAGATTTTCTATGCCGTATCGCATGAGGGAGCAATGAGCGTTGCAGATGTTTTGATGCGCCGAACTCGCGCATCATTTGAAACTTCGGACTATGCGCTCTCGTTGGCGCGAACAGTTGCCGAGATCATCGCGCCAGTGCTTGGCTGGAGTGATGCAGAACGTGAGAGTTCAATCAGCGCTTACGAATCCTTAGTTGACGTTGAGCGAGAAGCTGCTCGAATCTGATAATTCTTGTAGCCGTAAAAGCCCCAGGAAGCGATTGCGCCAGTGGTGAGATAAAAGGCAACGTTTCCAAGTATCGAAACGAGATCTAAACCTAGTCTGGCAATATGCAGTCCAACGCCACCGATTGTGCAGAGAATCAGAATGGTGGCGGCTAAAAATGCCAATGGTGGGTTGACTGCGTTGGCGAATTCGGTGCCGCTTCTACCCAAATAGAGTCCACCCGCGATTGCACTCCAAATAGCAATCCCTGTGAAGAGACCAACCTTGCCGAACGAGTATTCGAGAGTTTCGATGAGAAGAATGAAGAGAAGTTGCAGGAGGACTACGCCAGGAGCTTTTAGGCCAGGCCCTTTGATGGGATTTACTACCCGGCTAGATGCGTTT
>CBFHTP010000020.1:1717-19399 GCA_965658705.1 Candidatus Nanopelagicaceae bacterium | reverse complement strand
TTCCATGTCCGAGCAAAAGATATTTACATTGTTGCTGGGATCGAAGATGGCAAGCCCCACAATATTCAAGTCTCTTATTCTGGGGGCGGGGCGCACTTAGTTGGTGGCACGGCTTCTGGCACCATAACCATTGATCGCAACAACCTCTTCCATGTTGGCACCTTGCCTGCGTTCGCTGATACAACAATCACTCTCACCATCCCGCAAGGGGTAAGCGTTAACACCTTTACATTTGGTGGGAATTAAACCGGTCATGAAAACTTCCTATCGACGGGCCATTGCGCTCGGTCTTGCGAGTGCATCTTCGCTCGCTCTGCTTACTGATCTTGCTGACTCAGCCCAGGCCCAGGCAATGTATGTCGGAGACACAATCTTCTACGACTACGGGTATGTCCAAGTAGTCCTCACTGTTGATTCAGCTGGAAAAATAATCGATATCAAGACGCCAATCATTTCGACTGAGCCTGTGACCAGACCTATTTCGGCGTTTGCATTGCCGGTATTAGTGAGTGAAGCACTGACTGCGCAGAGCGCCGATATCAGCGCAGTTTCTGGTGCTTCTTATCTATCAGCTGGTTGGAAAACATCGTTGGCTTCTGCAATCGCCAAAATGCCAGTTAAGCCGGTAGCGAGTGAACCATCCAGCACGCCTTCACCTGCAGCAAGCCCGGTCTTAGGATTAGTACCTCATGCATCAGTGATCCAAAAAACAATTATCTGTATCAAGGGTTCACTCAAAAAAACAGTGAAAGGCAGTGCACCAAAGTGCCCTGCTGGTTACACGCTGAAGAAATAGCTTCGCAGCTTATTTCTTATAGAAATATTTTTGCGTTAACCGGCGATGAGATATTCGAATGTGGCAACAGTTGTGTAGCCGCACTCTAGACACATCACCATATGGCCCGTTTGGGCATTAAAAAACATCTCGTATTCGTCAGAATGACAGAACGAACACGCGAGAGTTTCATCGGCTCTGATCATGGTTCCCCCTCTATTCATGAGTAAATAACGCTGGGGAAGCAGATAAATATTCTCACAATTAGTCGAAGCGCTTGCGGATCTTGAGCAGGCAGAAATGGAAAATTCTGGTGAATTTTTGGCTAAAAAGTTCGCCTAATTAGCTCTGCTGCTGCATTGACCACAAAGTCCAGATATGCGATCGGACTGAAAGTGGCTGGCGCATGATGGTAAGCACTTGGAATGCAACATCATCAGGACGCAGATATTCGGCCAAAGCTGGTGAGCCAGTCGTGCGACCGGCACCAATCGCAAACTCTGTCTCGGTTCCTGCTGGGCAGACGAGTGCTACGCGGACACCCTTTGAGCGAAGTTCGCGATCTAGGCCGCCAGCAAATCCAACTTGAGCAAACTTGGTACCTGCATAGATTGACTCATCTCCGCCGCCACGAAAACCGGCTACGGATGCGACCATGATGATGTCGCCAACCTTCTTTTCAAGCATTGTTGGCAAGCAGGCACGGACGATGTGAACAGTGCCCTCAAAGTTGGTGCGCATCATGCGATTGACTTCATCATCGCTGTAATCCATAACCGAGCCATACATTCCGATACCGGCATTTGGGACTACGCAGTCGATGGTGCCAAAGGTATCGATCGCAGTCTTCGCGATAGCGCGAGCAACTGATGGCTCCGAGCAATCTCCGGCATGGGCGACAGCGTTTGCTGCGCCAAGTTCTACAACAAGTGCTGCAAGCTTCTCTTGATTGCGTGCATTGAGAACTACTTTGGCACCGGCTTCAACGAGCTGGCGGGCAGATGCTGCCCCGATTCCAGTAGTAGCTCCTGTGATTACAACGACCTTGCCGGCGATATCTCTGAGTTCATATGTCATAGGCAGAGCCTAAATAGGCGGGGTCAGTTGCGCAACCCTAAGCCTGGGCTTAAAAAATGTACTTGTGATACTTGATGAAGATCGCCAACGCCAAGAAGCAGTAGATACCCACATAGATAACTCGGCCCCAGCCGCGCTCTAGAAACTCTTCAATTTTTGCTTGAGTTGCCTGCGAGAAATTCCAGGTGTTCTCCATCAAATTGATCCGAGTGATCGTACTGAAGACTGTGATCGTTGAAACGGTGACGAGCAAGCACCAAGGACAGAAGGCTTTGATGACGAAGAATGATTGCGAGAGCAACCAGAGCGCAAAAATTAGACCAGCGCCATAGATCAAGTGCGCAACTTTGAGGAACCACTTCGGGAAGGTCACCATGGCAAGGCCGGCGATTGCGACCACGATAACAACCGGCTCACAGATCAAACCAATAAAGGAATTTGGAAAACCAAGTAAGTGTGATTGCCAAGAGCGAGCAACTTTTCCACAGGAGACAATTGCATTGACGTCACACGAGAGTTTTAACTTAGGTTCGGCCGCAATCTTCCAGGCATCAATCGAAAGAACCATGGCAGCTAACAAACTTAAGGATGCAGAGATAAGCATCGCAACATAAGTTTTGCGATAGCTCTTGATTCGCTCCAGGGGCGATACCTGCTCTAGTTGATCTAGTTCCGCCGACTGCTCCATATCCCCAACTTTACCTCAAAATATGAGGTAAACGAGTTTGAGATTTAGTGCAGGATATTGACGGCCCGCGCAATAACGAGTCCAACGGTGATAAGCGAGGTTGTTGATTGAACTGTCATCAAGGATTTTGCCCAGCGAGAAAGCGGCAGAGTATCGGTAGGGCTAAATGCACTTGCATTGGTGAATGAGACATAGAGGTAGTCGAAGTAGTTTGAGTGCCAGCCATCAGGTGCAAGCTCGGGATTAACCATCTGCGGAAAGAGAAAATCTGGGTACGGATCTAGAGCTTGCGCACGTGCGCCAGGCCCACCGCGGTCAAACTCCCAGTACCAGAGACTGAACGCAATGATATTGGTGAGCCAAATGGAGCCACCCGATTGCAAGAGTTGTGTTGGATTTGTTGCTGAACCATTTAAGAGTTCGCGAATCAAGTGCCCTGTTGATGCAACATTTGAAAATGTCATGACTGCGCTAAGTGCGATACCTAGAATCCAGCGACTCTTTTGGTGACCCTTGATACGACCCGGGTTCCAGCTAAAGAGCGCCAACGCCATTAGAGCTTCTAAAAGACAAGTCCAGTGCTGATGTTTCAGCGAGTAGTGCTTAGGTAAGGAGTATTGCAGGGCGATTACTGCGACTACGACGAATGAAACTGGCCAGCGAACCTCACCTTTATTGGTGACATGCCAATGCGGGCTCTTTGGAAGGTGATAGTCGCGTGCTCTCATTTCAGCTGCTTCCCGATTTCTTTGGTCTGCCACAAGTGTAGGACCTGACTCGTCACCGACTGCAGCACCGCTCTCGTTGAATCATTCACGACTGACTCGGTACAGGAATAACTTAATTCGCAGGCCCAGTAATTGATGCCAGCCACAAAAGTGGCCGCACCTGATGGTGATGTGAACCAAATCGTTTGACCGACCAGAGATCTACCACCTGGTGCCTTGCTGGCAGAGACTGAATCAAAGTAGACGAATTTTCCTTGAAAAATAATGTGAGTCGTAGGCGGGACCGCTACTCCGGTTGCTGCCCCGTCAATTTCAGAATTGACTGGCCAGCCAGAAAGAGTCGACTTTGGAAGAATTGATAGCCAACGTGGAATTTTTTGCGCTGTAAGCGTTCCGGTTACGTGAACTCCGGCCGTGCGCTCACCAGTAATTAGTGACGGTCGTGTGTTCACGCGCTTATCTCCGAACTCGATCGAGACTTTGTTCCACTCGGTAATCGGATCAATCACGGCGCTGCGATAGATCTCAATTCGACGGTTAGGGCCGAGTGGTGAAGGCGCAATGCGTGTCTGCCAATATGCGGTATTTGCACCGAAAATCGCCAAATTGATGCCTTGATTGCGCGCTGCGATAAATGTGTCGAATTCGTTGCGAGTCATGTATTCGGGGTGGCCACTCAGAATCAGGCCACCGTAGTTATTGATGAGCGAAGGCTGTTGGTCAATATTCACATCAGAGTAATGGTCCACGCTAAATCCAGCGGACTCAATATATTGGGTGAATGCGATTGCATCCCGATCCAGGTGGCTCGCTCCACTCCCAGCAAGTGGGCGATCCATAGATGCAACTGTGCTTCGCTCGGTATCGGCCGAGACAGGAGCCATGTAAGTAGAGCGTCCACCGAAACCGTTGTAGGCAGCCCAAGTAAGCGTAGAATGCACGAGAGCTAATTTTGAACTGCCAGGTGGTGAACGCAAAATAAATGGAGAAAGATTTTCAAAGTTTCCATCAGGTCCAACAGAGGCAACAACATAGAGTCCAGGCGCCCAATCTTGCCCGACCTGAAAAGTTGAGGTTACTGGCCACTTTGTTTCAATCATTCTTGTGAGTTGATGAACTGTTGGCACATTGCGAACCGAGAGTTTGAGTGGACCTGAGTTCCACATCATTCGTCCACCAGATCCGCCGTACCAGCCGATACGAATTACTTGGAAGGAACGCGGTCGGTGATCTGACACCTTCCTGCGATTTCCCGAATAGAGCGATGCTCTGATTGAAATTTTTTCACCACACGTGACTGATTGCTTATCTACATAAAGTACTGAGCCAGTCGGAGAATAGACACGTAGGTTGTGCCAATCCGAAGTTGCTAAAGACAATCCTGGGTTTGCATTCTCTTTTGCTACCCAGTCAGTTGGTTGTGTGGGGCAATTCTGCGTGAGTGCGCTCTGGTCGGAAGGCAAAGATTGAGACAGTGAATCTTGGTAGGTCAGAATCGGCCGCACGGGAATATCAGCGTGCTGAGGCAAAAGCGGAAGCCGCTTTTCAACAGCTTGATTAGAGTTGTAATAAGTGCTTCCGGCTATTGCAGCAGCGCCAACAAAAACAAAACTGCCAGCGGCTAATGCCCAGAATTTCTTACTTCGCGTGAACCACATAGGTAGCCAAGTCTAATGCAGGGGCTTACTATCGCGGCATGAAAGCAATTCAACTGACCGAATTCGGTGGCCCAGATAAGTTGGTTTATACAGATCTGCCAGATCTGGTTGCTCCCAGTGATAAAGGTGACCAGGTTCTCTTAAAAGTGAGTGCAGCTGGCATTAATTATGCCGATACTCATCAAACTGAGAACTCCTACCTCTCACCCCAAAAGTTGCCGCTCATCCCTGGCATTGAAGTTGTCGGAACAACTCCAGATGGAAAGAGAGTTCTTGCGCCGGTTGGTACAGGTGGCTACGCACAATTAGCACTTGGCCATAAAGATGCACTAATCCCGATTCCAGATGGCGTCACTGATGGCGAAGCACTTGCGATGATGGTTCAGGGAAGCACTGCTTACCATTTGCTCAAAACAATGGGACATGTAAAACAGGGTGAGACTGTTGTTGTACATGCAGCAGCTGGTGGAGTCGGAGTTATAGCGATTCAATTGGCAAAGATGTGGGGCGCAAAAGTTATTGGCGTCACTTCGTCGCAAGAAAAGATGGTTCTTGCGACCTCACTTGGGGCTGACGCGGTAGTTGATGCAAAGAGTTCAAATCTGGCTGATGCTGTGATTGCCGCCAACGGAGGAAAACAGGTTGACATCGTTCTGGAGATGATTGGTGGCGAAACTTTTTCAGAAGGAATGAAGGTGCTCGCGCCATTTGGCCGAATGATTACCTTTGGAAATGCTTCACGTTCGGCTACCCGAGAAGTGAGCGGCGGCGAACTGATGCATGGCTCTAAGACGGTTTCGGGGTTCTGGCTCTCAAATTGCTTCGGCAGCAAAGAGCTTTTGAACGATGTGATTCTGGAACTCTTCGATCTGATCGCAAGTAAAAAACTGAAGGTAATTGTCGGGGCGACTTATCCGCTGTCAGAGGCGAGCCGAGCCCATCAGGAGCTCCTTGCTCGAAAAACTGTGGGAAAGCTGCTCCTAGACCCGTCTTGTTAACGCGGCCAATGGGCACAATTTCTCACTGACGCCCGAATAGTTGTACCCTCAGACAGTATCTTTTTTGCCCCCCTAGCTCAGTCGGTAGAGTGTTTCCATGGTAAGGAAAAGGTCACCGGTTCGATTCCGGTGGGGGGCTCGGAGAAATCCTGGCGGGGTAGCTCAGCTTGGTAGAGCAAGCGGCTCATAATCGCTGTGTCGTGGGTTCAAATCCCGCCCCCGCTACCAGTAGTAATCTGAAGTAGTAACCTGAAGCAAGAAGTAAGAAGTAAGAAGTAATAGGTACGAGAATAAAGATGAGTCTGAGCGTGAATTTCGCTCTCAGGCTTGGTTCAAGTAGCCTTGGCCCTTCGTTAAAGGTAAGTACGAGCACGACGTCAAAGGAGCACGACCATGGCAAGCAAGAGCGCGGATGTCCGCCCAAAGATCACTATGGCCTGCACTGAATGTAAAGAACGTAACTACATCACCAAGAAGAACCGCCGTAATGATCCAGACCGCATGGAGCTCAAGAAGTTCTGTCCACGTTGCAAGCTCTCAACAGTTCATCGCGAAACCCGCTAACTAAATGTTGAACCCCGACATCGTCGGGCGAATCTTTACCGGTTCGAGCCTTACAACTGTTACTCAAGAATCCATCACAAATTTCTGCCTTGCTATTGGTGAGCCAAATTTTGAAGTAGCTCCGCCTACCTATTCCATCAAAATCTCGCTCGCCGAATCCGAAGCGCTCCTCAAAGAGTCAGGTCTAGATTGGACTCGGATGGTTCACGGCGAAGAAAAATTTTTGATCAATCGACCAATCGTTGCTGGTGATCAGATCACCTGTTCTTCAACGATCGAAAGTGCTCGAGTAGTTGCCGGCAATGAAATTGTTTCGGTCCGGTCAGACTTACGTGCTGGCACCGAGCTAGTTGCATCCTCGTGGTCAACCCTGGTCGTTCGGGCATGAAAACTTTTGAGGTGGGCCAAGAGTTGGCGGCGAAGAGCGTTGTCATCAATCGAGCAGCACTTGTTGCTTATGCAGATGCCTCGGGGGATCACAATCCGATTCATCAAGATGAGGCTTTCGCAAAGTCAGTGGGGCTCGAGAACGTCATTGCGCACGGCATGTTCACAATGGCGCTCGCTGGCCGCTATCTGAGTGAGATCGCTGGCAGTGGCGCCGTCAAGGAATTTGGCGCTCGCTTTACCAAGCCAGTAGTTGTTCCGGCTGATGTCGATGTGGAACTCATCGTGAGTGCCAAGGTTACAGAGGTGGTCACCGAGGTAGGTAATGAGTTGCTTAAGCTAGAAATCACCGCAATGTGCAATGAGATCAAAGTGCTAGGAATGGCTAAAGCCACGATAGTTCTCTCATGACAACGGTGCCCGAAGAAGTGATCGAATTAGCTAGAGCCAGGCAGGCGGCACGTGCAAATAAAGATTTTGCTGCCGGGGACTCATTACGTGATCAAATCTTGCAGCTTGGTTTTGAAGTTGTGGATAAAGATGGTGGGTTCAGCTTTAGAGCTAAAAATCCGTTTCCGGTTTACTCAAGGATCACCGATTTACGCGCCATTACTGAGAAGAAGTTCAGAATTGCGGTTGGCATCATCGTTGATAGCTTTGTGAAAGATGTGGTCACCTGCATCAAGGCAATCAAGGCTCACGCCCCAGCAGATACTGCAATCCTTGTTTTAATCTCAGGGACGCCAGATTTAGCGACAATTACAAGTGAAATTGATGAGCGAACATTTATCGTTCAAATAATTACTGGTGTCGGCTGGGGTGAAGCAGCTAATTCGCTACTCAACCTTTCACCTGCGCAATTCATGGTGATCATGGACCCTTCGACAATCTTTACCGGCGATGCAATCACTCCAGTACTCACTAAACTCAAGGAAAAAGAATTTAGTGCGGTGGGCTGGAAGGGCGGGTTAGTAAATATCGCCGATGAATGGCGAAGCGTTGAAGATAAAGGTGTCGGTGAAGTAGATGCGCTCTTCTCGTATTTCATGGCACTTGATTGCGAGCATGCAATTGGCGCTGGCGGATTCAATTCACGGGCGATTTTCTATCGCAGCGCAGATATCGAATTTTCGTTACGTCTTCGCCAGGCGAAGGGACGTCTCTTGCAGATGGATCTGCCGCTAGAACAGGCCAGGCATCATGGTTATTACGATTCAGATGAGACTTTTCGAAATGAGCAATCTAAGAAGACTTACGATCGAATTCTGGACCGTTTTCGCGGCAAGAATGAGATCCTTACCGAGCGCAGGTAGCCTTTACTTGTGAGCGAAGCAAATAATCTCTCAGATATGACGACCTTGCGGGTCGGTGGTCCGGCGCGCACATTTATCAGAGCAAAGAGTGAAGAAGAGTTAATTTCTGCTGTTCAAGCCGCAGATGAAAAGGGCGAGAAGTTACTTATTCTTGGCGGTGGATCAAATGTTTTGATCGCAGATGCTGGCTTTGAAGGCACCGTCATTCACGTGGAAACATCAGGAAATTCTTACGAGAGTGATGCGTGCAGTGGCGGGATGTTGCAAGTGGCAGCTGGGGTTGATTGGGATGAGTTCGTGGCATTCACCTTAGAAAAGGGGCTGGCAAACCTTGAATCCTTAAGTGGCATCCCCGGAACAATTGGGGGAGCGCCGATTCAAAATATTGGCGCTTACGGACACGACGTTTCAGAGAGCATCGCAAGAGTGCGTACTTATGACCGCGAGACTAAATCCATAAAAACTTTTACGGCGCAAGAGTGCGAGTTCTCGTATCGAAGTTCGATCTTTAAGAAGTCGCCAGATCGATATGTGATTCTAGATGTGACTTTCCATCTTCGCCGCGGAGAAGCTTCACTCGCTATCGCTTATCAAGAGCTAGCTGATGCGCTCGGTGTGAAAATTGGAGAGCGCGCGCCAATTGGAGATGTGCGGGCAAAAGTTCTAGAACTTCGCGCTAAAAAGGGAATGCTTACTGGAATGAATATAAATTCCGCGGGGTCGTTCTTTACAAATCCCATTGTGAGCCAAGCAGTTGCTGACTCGTTGCCGGCCGATGCGCCAAGATGGCCACAACCTGATGGCTCAGTAAAGACCAGTGCGGCTTGGTTGATGGAGCATGCTGGGGTTCAAAAAGGCGATACCTATCAAGGCGCATCAATCTCTGCAAAGCATGTTCTTGCTCTGACTAATAGCGGAACTGCGACTGCCGAAGATATTGCTGCGCTAGCTAGGTCGGCACAGCAAAAAGTGAGAGAAGTCTTCGGGATTACCTTAGAAGCTGAAGTTCAATTTGTGGGCGTAGAGCTTTAGCTTTTAGCTATCTAGCTATCTAGCTATCTAGCATTTGGCTACTTAGCCTCTGAAAGTAAGGTCTTGACCCGAGTGATTCCTTCGACAATATCTTCATCTCCGAGTGCATATGAGAAACGCAAGTAGCCAGAAGGCCCAAAGGCTTCACCAGGTACCGCTGCCACTTCAACTTCTTCAAGTATCAAAGTTGCTAGCTCGGCCGAACTCTGTGGCCTCTTACCGCGGATCTCTTTGCCTAAAATGGCTTTCACTGACGGGTAGACATAGAAAGCACCAGTTGGGTTTGGGCACACGACGCCAGGAATTTCATTCAATAGCGAGACGATTAATTTGCGGCGGCGGTCGAAAGCGACTCCCATTTCGTGGACAGCCGCTAAGTCGCCACTAAGCGCTGCGATGGCGGCACGCTGTGCAACGTTATTTACATTTGATGAGAGATGAGATTGCAAATTAGTGGCTGCTTTAATGACATCTTTAGGGCCGATCATCCAACCTACGCGCCAACCGGTCATCGCATATGTTTTAGCGACGCCATTGATAATAATTGTTTGGTCAGCCATTGCAGGGACTACTACTGGCAGCGAGGGAGCAGTCGCACCGTCATAGAGTAGATGTTCATAAATTTCATCACTAATAACCCAGATACCGTGCTCAAGCGCCCACTCCCCAATCGCTTTAACGGCTTCTGCCGAGTAAACAGATCCAGTTGGATTAGATGGTGAGCAGAAGAGAATTGCTTTGGTCTTTGGAGTTCGTGCTGCTTCAAGCTGTTCGACGCTGACACAGTAATTTTGTGATTCATCGGCAAAAACTTCGACTGCGACTCCGCCAGCTAATTTGATGCACTCTGGATAAGTTGTCCAGTAAGGCGTAGGCAGGATTACTTCATCACCTGGATCGATAATTGCTGCGAATGATTGGTAGACAGCTTGCTTTCCGCCATTAGTAACAAGAACTTGATCAGCCGTGATGACCAAACCAGAATCACGAAGAGTTTTGGCAACAATCGCTTCCCGAAGTTCGGGCAGGCCGCTCGCAGGTGTGTAGCGATGATTTGCTGGAACAGATGCTGCCTTGACTGCAGCTTCGACGATGTAAGCGGGGGTGGGAAAGTCAGGTTCGCCGGCTCCGAAGCCAATGACTGGCCGGCCAGCTGCTTTAAGTGCTTTCGCCTTGGCATCAACGGCCAGAGTGGCTGATTCCGCGATTGCCGAGATTCGGGCAGATATGCGGGGCTTGCGGCTGATTTCACTCTTCTCATCCATTTGGGCCATGGGAAGAGTCTATTAGCGAGTTTGGTCATCTCGCGCCCTGGCTCTAGACTCCTCTTTCTGGCGCTTGCAAAAGGTCATGATGACTCATGCCTCAGTAACGCTCGGAGGGTAGTAGCTCAATTGGCTAGAGTTCCGGTCTCCAACACCGGCGGTTGGGGGTTCGAGTCCCTCCTGCCCTGCAAGATCTATTAAAAGAAGTAAATCAATTGCGAAGCGCAGTAACGAATAGAAAGGTAGTTCATGGTCGACGAAGCTCTTCCTACCCAAGAGTCGCAATCTAAGCTTGGACTCTTTGGTCGCATCGGCCTGTTCTATCGCCAAGTCGTCTCTGAGCTTTCGAAGGTTGTGTGGCCAACACGCAACCAATTGACCACATACACCTCTGTTGTGCTCGTCTTCGTAACTTTCATCATCGCAGTGGTTTCACTCCTTGATTTGGTACTTACCAAAGTCATCTTCTTGGTCTTTGGGTAAAGGGAGCGAATACATATGACAATTGAGAATCCAATTTTTAGCAGCGAAGTTGCTGAAGAGGCAGTGGTAGCGACAACTCCTGTCGTCGATGCCTTCGAAGCTGCGCTCGCTGCACCTGAAGAGGTTGTGGCAGAGGAAGCTCCCGCAGCAGCGGTAGAAGCTGAAGACCTTTTTGAAGATGTTGAAGATGTAGAAGTTGAAGAAGATGATGAGAATGCAGAATTTCGCCGCGCGCTTCGCACCGCAATTGGTGATTGGTATGTCGTCCACTCTTACGCAGGCTACGAGAAGAAAGTTAAGGGAAACCTTGCTAACCGCGTAAGCGCACTCAATATGGAAGATTTCATCCATCAAGTTGAAGTCCCTGAAGAAGAAGTAACTGAGATTAAGAATGGCCAACGCAAGCAGGTTAAGCGCAATGTCTTTCCTGGCTATGTCCTTGTTCGTATGGATCTGACCGATGAGTCATGGTCTTGCGTACGTAATACTCCTGGAGTCACTGGCTTTGTCGGCAATGCGCATCACCCATCACCGCTCTCACTTCTTGAAGTTGAAAATATCTTGGCGCCACGCCCAGTGAAGAAGTCCGACAAGATCGACATGAAGATGGTTGATTACGAAATCGGCGAATCTGTCACCGTGATGGATGGCCCTTTCGCATCCTTGCCAGCCACGATCTCCGAGATCATGCCAGAGCAAGGCAAACTCAAGGTTCTCGTATCAATCTTTGGTCGCGAGACTCCAGTAGAACTTTCATTCAATCAAGTACAGAAGCTTTAATAAGAAGAGAAAAATAGGAGAACGAAAATGGCACCAAAGAAGAAGATCACAGCTCTCATCAAGCTTCAGATCCAGGCTGGCGCAGCAACACCTGCTCCACCGGTAGGTCCCGCGCTTGGTCAGCATGGTGTGAACATCATGGACTTCGTAAAGGCATACAACGCTGAGACTGAATCCCAAAAGGGTCAGATCATTCCCGTTGAGATCACTGTCTACGAAGATCGTTCTTTCACATTTATCACCAAGACTCCACCTGCATCACGGCTTATCTTGAAGGCTGCTGGAATCGAAAAGGGTTCACCTATTCCTCATAAGAACAAGGTTGCCAACCTCACCCAAGCTCAGGTTGAAGAGATCGCAAAGATCAAGATGTCTGACCTGAATGCAAATGATCTTCAAGCCGCAAGCTTGATCATCGCCGGTACTGCTCGCTCCATGGGTATCACTGTCGGTTAATAAGAAAAAGAGAAAAGAAGAGAAGAAATACGTGGGAGGAGCGCGCTGCTCCGCTAACCACAACTCCACTAACAAGATCAATAATGATCAGAGAAGAGATGAAATGAAGCGCAGTAAGAAATACACAGAGGCAGCACTAAAGGTTGATGAGAAAGTTCTTTACTCACCAACTGCTGCAGTGAAGTTGGCAAAAGAGACTTCAACAACCAAATATGACGCATCAGTCGAGGTCGCACTTACTTTGGGCGTAGATCCAAAGAAGGCAGATCAGGCGATCCGTTCCACAGTTATTCTGCCGCACGGTACTGGTAAGACCGCTCGCGTACTGGTATTTGCAAATGCAGCAAAGGCTGATGAAGCTCGCGCAGCTGGCGCAGATATCGTCGGTGGCGATGAACTTATCGATGAGGTTTCAAAGGGTCGTCTTGATTACGACGCAGTGGTCTCCACACCTGACTTGATGGGTAAGGTCGGTCGTCTCGGTAAAGTACTTGGACCTCGCGGCTTGATGCCAAACCCAAAGACCGGCACAGTGACAACAGATGTTGCTAAAGCAGTCTCAGATATCAAGGGCGGAAAGATCGAGTTCCGCGTTGATAAGAATTCAAACCTGCACTTCCTGATCGGAAAGGTCTCCTTTTCAGCAGAGCAGCTTGCAGATAACTATGCAGCAGCGATGGAAGAAGTCTTCCGTTCAAAGCCATCATCAGCGAAGGGTCGCTTCGTGAAGAGCGCAACCGTCAGCACCACGATGGGGCCTGGAATCAAGGTAGATCCAAACCTCTCACGCGAGGGTGGCTCACAGCTTCAGTAACTTCAGTAACTTCAGTAACTTCAGTAATTGGCGTTGGGTAACTCCCGATTTTGAAAGGGTAGGCCTTATGGCCTACCCTTTTCTCATCACCAAAGACTGCAGGTCTTGAGTCCGACCCTCATGGGGAGGATTCGTTAATTTCTTACGTACGAAAGTACGAGAGAAGCCCGCATAGGTTCACATGAAGAGTCCTCTCCTCGTGCGCACTTATGCGCCGGGGATTTTTTATTTCTGGCGCCTAAGTCATTGAATTGGTCCACGTGATTGGGAGAAAAAATTCTCTTAGAAGTTGAGTAATTGATTAAGTACGTGAAAGGAAGCAAATGGCGCGTTCCGATAAGGAAGCCGCAGTTGCCGAACTGACTGAAGATTTCAAGTCAGCGAGTGCAACTGTTCTCACAGAGTATCGCGGGCTTTCCGTGACCTTGATGAAGGAGCTTCGTCGTTCACTTGGTGCAACCACCAAGTATTCAGTCGTAAAGAACACTCTGACAAAGATTGCTGCAAAGAATGCAGGCGTTGAGATCTCTGATGATCTTCTCGTCGGTCCTTCTGCAGTTGCCTTTATTAAGGGTGATGCGATTGATGCGGCTAAGAGCCTTAAGAATTTCCAGAAGGAGAACCCATTCCTGATCATTAAGGGTGGAATCTTCGAAGGTAAAGCAGTAACAACAGCGGAGATCATGAAGTTTGCTGATCTTGAGTCCCGTGAGGTTCTCTTGTCCAAGCTTGCTGGTGCAATGAAGGGCACAATGGCTAAGGCCGCTCGTACCTTCGACGCACTACGCATTAAGCAAGAGGCTGGTGCCCCTGCGGCAGCTGCTCCTGTTGCGGAAGCTGCAGTTGTCACTGAAGAAGCACCTGTTGTTACCGAAGTGTCCGAACCAACAGCAGAAGTTGCTGAGGCAGTGGTTCCAGCTCAAGATACGACTGAAGAAGCCGTGGCTCCAATAGAAGATGTACAAAATCCAGAGACCCCCCAAATTGCAGAAGAACCAAAGGAAAAGGAATAAAAATGGCAAAGCTCTCACAAGATGATTTAATGGCACAGTTCAAGGAAATGACGCTTGTCGAACTCTCAGATTTCGTTAAGGCATTTGAAACTGAATTCGATGTTACTGCAGCAGCTCCAGTAGCAGCAGCAGGTGGCGGCGCAGCAGCAGGTGGCGGCGCAGTAGCAGAAGCTCAGGATGAGTTCACTCTCACCCTCGAGAGCGCCGGTTCACAGAAGATTGCTGTGATCAAGGAAGTACGTGGACTTAACTCTGCACTTGGCCTCAAAGAAGCCAAGGATCTCGTGGATGCAACTCCAACAGTTCTCCTTGAGAAGGCTTCAAAGGAAGCTGTAGATAAGGCAAAGGCTGCTCTCGAAGCCGCTGGCGCGACTGTCTCAATCAAGTAATTACGCTCAAAAAGACCCTGGCCCTTGGGCCGGGGTCTTTTTGCCTCCCCCTGGCTTATACACCCGATTGGACTTAAAAGGCCACCCTCGGTACCCTTGCGCTTCACAAATTTGTAACCCCTCAGGGTTCAGGCATATTGCGGCCGAGACCTGGCGGTAGCTGTGTCTAGTTAAACAGTTCTCGATACTTAAATATCTGGAGGAACATTGGCCGCGAAGTCTAAATCGTTTGCCCCTGCTCGTACCTCATTCGCAAAGATCCGTGAACCACTCGAAGTACCAAACCTGCTCTCGCTGCAATTAGATAGCGTTGACTGGTTACTTGGAAACGAGTTGTGGCAGGGTCGTCTTGCGGTAGCTGAGAAGAGTGGTCGTGGAGAAGTACCTAAGCAATCAGGTCTAGAAGAAATCTTCGAGGAGATCTCTCCGATCGAAGACTTCCAAGGAAAGATGTCTCTCTCCTTCCAGGATCACCGTTTCGAACCTCCCAAGGCAACAATCGCAGAGTGTAAAGATCGCGATATGACTTACTCGGCTCCATTGTTTGTGACTGCAGAGTTCACAAATAACGAGACCGGTGAAATCAAATCTCAGACTGTCTTCATGGGCGACTTCCCATTGATGACTCCTCGTGGAACATTCGTTATTAACGGAACAGAGCGCGTCGTTGTTTCACAGATCGTCCGTTCTCCTGGTGTCTACTTTGAACGCACCATCGAGAAGGCATCAGATAAAGATGTTCTCACTTCAAAGATCATTCCATCACGTGGTGCTTGGCTTGAATTTGAAGTTGATAAGAAGGATATGGTCGGTGTTCGTATCGATCGTAAGCGCAAGCAGTCAGTCACTGTCTTCCTTAAGGCACTCGGATGGACTTCAGAGCAGATCCTTGAGCAATTCGGTGAGTACGAATCAATTCGTCAGACTCTTGAAAAAGATAATGCTCAAACACAGGATGAAGCACTGCTTGATATCTATCGCAAACTTCGTCCAGGTGAGCCTCCAACAAAGGAAGCTGCACAGAACCTCATTGAAAATCTTTACTTCAACCCAAAGCGTTATGACCTGGCAAAGGTTGGTCGCTTCAAGGTAAACAAGAAGCTCGGTCTTGAACACGAACTTTCAAAGGGTCTTCTGACCATTGAAGATATTGTTGCAACGATCAAGTATTTGGTTGCTTTGCACGCTGGCGAAGCGCTTCTTGAATACGGCAAGGAAGTCCGCGTAGAGACTGACGATATCGATCATTTCGGTAACCGTCGCCTACGTACCGTTGGTGAACTTATTCAGAACCAAGTTCGCATCGGTCTTTCTCGTATGGAGCGCGTAGTTCGCGAACGTATGACTACCCAAGATGTCGAAGCTATTACTCCTCAGACATTGATCAACATCCGCCCAGTTGTTGCTTCGATCAAGGAGTTCTTCGGAACATCTCAGTTGTCACAGTTCATGGATCAGACAAACCCACTTTCCGGAATGACTCACAAGCGTCGGCTATCAGCGCTTGGACCCGGCGGTCTCTCTCGTGAGCGTGCAGGTTTCGAAGTTCGTGACGTGCACCCATCGCACTACGGTCGCATGTGTCCGATCGAAACTCCTGAAGGTCCAAATATTGGTCTGATCGGTTCTCTTGCTACCTATGCTCGCGTAACCCCCTTCGGATTTATCGAGACCCCTTATCGCAAGGTCACAAAGGGCAAGGTCACAGATGCAATTGATTACCTCACTGCTGATGAAGAAGATGAACACATCATTGCTCAGGCAAATGCACCGCTGACAAATGACAACCACTTTGCAGAAGAGCGCGTACTTGTGCGTCGTCGCGGCGGAGAAGTTGAATACATTTTAGCGGACGAAGTTGATTACATGGACGTCTCACCTCGTCAGATGGTTTCCGTTGCGACTGCAATGATTCCATTCCTTGAGCACGATGATGCGAACCGCGCACTCATGGGCTCAAACATGATGCGCCAGGCGGTTCCACTACTTCGCGCCGAGTCACCATTCGTTGGTACCGGCATGGAGTTCCGTGCAGCTGTTGATGCTGGTGATGTACTTCTTGCTCGCAAATCTGGTGTTGTTACAGCAGTTCAAGCAGATGAAGTCACGGTCATGAATGATGACGGAACTACAGAGAATTACCTAGTCGAGAAGTTTGTTCGCTCAAACCAAGGCACCAGCCGCAACATGAAGGTCGTTGTTGCAAAGGGTGACAAGGTTGAGCCAGGCATGGTTATTGCTGATGGTCCATCTACCGATAAGGGCGAAATGGCTCTCGGTAAGAACCTGCTCGTGGCATTTATGTCATGGGAAGGCCACAACTACGAAGATGCGATCATCTTGTCACAGCGCCTTGTTCAGGACGATGTTCTCACATCGATCCACATCGAAGAGTACGAAGTTGATGCTCGCGATACCAAGCTAGGTGCCGAAGAGATTACTCGCGACATCCCTAACGTCTCCGAAGAAGTTCTGGCAGACCTTGATGATCGCGGAATCATTCGCGTAGGCGCCGATGTTGTTCCTGGCGATATTTTGGTTGGAAAGGTAACTCCTAAGGGAGAGACCGAACTAACCCCAGAAGAGCGCTTGCTCCGTGCAATCTTCGGTGAGAAGGCTCGTGAAGTTCGCGATACCTCACTCAAGGTTCCACACGGTGAGTCAGGCAAAGTCATCGGCGTCTCACTTGCAGACTCTGAAGATTATGAATTGCCTGCTGGCGTCAACCAAGTTGTTCGCGTCTATGTTGCGCAGAAGCGCAAGATTCAAGATGGTGACAAGCTCGCTGGCCGTCATGGCAACAAGGGTGTTATCTCCAAGATCTTGCCACAAGAAGATATGCCATTCCTTGAAGATGGAACTCCAGTCGATGTCATCTTGAACCCACTCGGTGTTCCAGGTCGCATGAACGTAGGTCAGGTTCTAGAACTCCACCTCGGGTGGGTTGCAAAGGCTGGTTGGCATCTTGAAGGTGATGAGCCTTGGCAGAAGTCACTTCGCGCCGCTGGCCATGCTGATCAAGCACCTAATGGTCGTGTTGCAACTCCGGTCTTTGATGGCGCTAAAGAGGAAGAACTTATTGGTCTCCTTGGATCAACTCTGCCGAACCAAGATGGCATGAATTTGATCGGTGCAAACGGAAAGGCGCAATTATTTGATGGGCGTACTGGTGAGCCATACAAGGCGCCTATTTCAGTGGGTTATATGTATATCTTGAAGCTCCATCACTTGGTGGACGACAAGATTCACGCACGTTCAACCG
>CBFHTP010000020.1:0-1619 GCA_965658705.1 Candidatus Nanopelagicaceae bacterium | reverse complement strand
GCGCCTATTTCAGTGGGTTATATGTATATCTTGAAGCTCCATCACTTGGTGGACGACAAGATTCACGCACGTTCAACCGGACCTTACTCAATGATTACGCAGCAACCACTCGGCGGAAAAGCCCAGTTCGGTGGCCAGCGTTTCGGCGAGATGGAAGTGTGGGCGCTAGAAGCTTATGGAGCTGCATACACACTCCAAGAGTTGCTCACCATCAAGTCCGATGACGTTCTTGGCCGCGTAAAGGTTTATGAGGCGATCGTTAAGGGCGAAAATATTCCAGAACCTGGAATTCCAGAGTCCTTCAAGGTTCTTGTGAAAGAGATGCAATCGCTCTGCTTGAACGTAGAAGTTCTCTCATCCGAAGGTGTCGCGATTGAAATGCGCGATACTGACGAAGAAGTGTTCCGTGCCGCCGAAGAGCTAGGTATCAACTTGTCACGAGTTGAGCCAAGCAGCGTAGAAGAAGTGTGAGGATAAACAACCATGTTGGATGTTAATTTCTTTGATGAACTACGTATCGGCCTCGCGTCGACTGAAAATATTCGCGGATGGTCTTTTGGCGAAGTAAAGAAGCCAGAGACGATCAACTACCGCACACTCAAGCCAGAGAAGGACGGACTCTTCGATGAGAAGATCTTCGGACCAACTCGTGACTGGGAATGTTATTGCGGTAAGTACAAGCGCGTTCGCTTTAAGGGCATTATCTGTGAGCGTTGTGGCGTAGAAGTCACTCGCGCAAAGGTTCGCCGTGAGCGCATGGGTCACATCGAGCTTGCCGCTCCTGTCACTCACATCTGGTACTTCAAGGGCGTTCCATCACGTCTTGGTTACTTGCTGGATCTTGCACCGAAGGATCTTGAAAAAGTTATCTACTTCGCTGCATACATGATCACAGCAGTTGATAAAGAGGCACGTGAAGAAGATCTGCCACAACTTGAGAAGCGGCTATCGAATGATAAGAAGAAGATTGAGACTCGTCGCGATACTGATCTTGATACTCGCCAGAAGAAGCTCGAAGGCGATCTTTCAGAGCTAGAAGCTGCCGGCGAGAAGGCTGATGTTAAGCGCAAGGTTCGCGAAGCTGCAGAGCGTGAGCTCAAGGCAGTCCGCGATCGCGCACAACGCGAACTTGATCGTCTCGATGCAGTCTGGGCTCGCTTCAAGAACTTGAAGGTCCAGGATCTTGAGGGTGATGAAGGTATCTACCGCGAGATGCGCGATCGTTATGGCGTCTACTTTGAAGGTTCAATGGGAGCAGCGGCCATCAAGGCACGCCTGCAGACATTTGATCTCCAAGCAGAGTTCGAGATCCTTAACGAACTCGCACAAACAGGTAAGGGTCAGAAGAAGACTCGCGCAATTAAGCGCCTCAAGGTCGTCTCTTCATTCCTCAACACGTCAAATAAGCCAGAGTCAATGGTCTTAGATGCAGTGCCTGTTATCCCGCCAGATCTTCGTCCAATGGTTCAACTCGATGGTGGTCGCTTTGCGACGTCAGATCTCAACGATCTCTACCGTCGCGTTATCAACCGTAACAACCGTTTGAAGCGTCTTGCTGATCTAGGTGCCCCTGAAATTATCGTCAACAACGAGAAGCGCATGCTTCAAGAAGCTGTTGA
>CBFHTP010000019.1:0-24074 GCA_965658705.1 Candidatus Nanopelagicaceae bacterium | reverse complement strand
TTCACTCTGAAGCTCGGCATACGAATGCAGCACGCCAATATGTTTGTAGATCGCCTTGCCCGATGCATCCACGTACCAGGTGACCGGGACGCCCATCCCAAAGAGGCCGCGGGTTATCCCCTTTGCGTCATAAAGAATTGGCCAGCTCATGTTGTGCTTGGGTAAAAACGCTTTTGCAACGCTGGTATTGCGCTCCTCTACATCGATACCAACGATCGGTACTTTCTTAGTCGCAGCAAGTTTCACAAAATACGGTAACTCTTGCTTGCAGGGTTCGCACCAACTAGCCCACACATTAATAATCACGGGCCCACGTATTGCCTGATAGGTGACGCTGCTCTTCCCATCTAAACAAGGAAGCGTGATCACATTTTTTGCAGTTACTGCCACCGTCTTAATAGAAGTGCAAGATGGGACTGATGATGCAATTGCTGGTGCCTGTGCCATGAGACTTATTAAACCTATAAAAATGAGAGCGAGTAAAGATGAAGTAAAGCAGCGCTTCATAAGAAATCCTCATCGCTCTTCACTAAGGCCATAGCCTTTACTTTATCGGTCTCACCGATTCCGTAGGATGGGCATAATTTAGCTAACGGGCACACACCACAGGCGGGCTTGCGGCTATGACAGATACGGCGACCATGCCAGATCAAACGCTGCGAAAGATTTGTCCACTCTCGCTCTGGAATCAACTTCTGTACTGCAAATTCAACTTTCACTGGATCATCAAAATCAGTCCACCCAAAGCGGCGGGCTAATCGACCAAAGTGGGTATCCACGGTAATTCCTGGAATATCAAAGGCATGGCCTAAAACAACATTTGCAGTCTTGCGACCGACGCCCGGCAATTTGACCAACTCATCTTGAATCGGTGGTACCTCGCCGTTGTAGTCACGCATTAAAATTTCTGAGAGTCCTTTTAGGCTACTTGCTTTTGATCTAAAGAAGCCAAGTGAGTGGATGATCTCTTCAATCTCTGGAATAGAGGCTTTGGCCAATTTCTTTGGCGTCCCAAACTTCTTGAAGAGTTGGGGGGTAACGCTATTTACTCGCTTGTCGGTACATTGGGCTGAAAGCACGGTGGCGCAGAGAAGTTGAAAAGGCGTAGAAAAATCTAATTCACAGCGAACGTTCGGGTAGTGCTTCTCTAATCGTCGATAAACCGTCTGCGCCTCTCTCGGGCTCATTAATTCAACGATTTTCACAAGTGCAAGATTAGGCGTAAACTCTCCACGTGGCCTCATCAAAGACTCCTGACGAATCAGTGATCCGCAATGCCCCGCTCTTCTCAGCTCTCAATGATGAAGAGGCGGCCTCGCTCCGTTCTTCGATGACCGCCATAAAAGTTTCAAAAGGAAACACCCTTTTCAAAGAGGGTGCTGAGGGCGATCGTCTCTACATCGTGCTCGAAGGAAAAATTAAGTTAGGTACAACATCGATCGATGGCCGTGAAAATCTGCTCTCGATCCTTGGACCTGGTGAAATGTTTGGTGAGCTCTCACTCTTTGATCCAGAACCTCGTACCGCAACTGCAACTGCGGTGACTGATTCAAAACTCTTGGCGCTGGCTCATGATCAAGTAATCGGTCTCGTTACTCGACATCCTCAAGCATCACTCGAACTTCTTAGGCGCCTTGCCCAGCGGTTACGTAAATCAAATGAAATCTTGGCTGACCTAGTCTTTGCTGATGTTCCAGGACGTGTTGCGAAAGCGATCATGAATCTGGGTGAGCGCTTTGGCACAGTCAAAGAAGATGGACTTCATGTCAATCATGATCTGACTCAAGAAGAACTTGCCCAGTTGGTCGGAGCATCTCGCGAAACCGTCAATAAGGCGTTGGCAGATTTTGCAGCTCGCGGCTGGGTTCGGTTAGAACCGCGCGCAGTCGTTGTGCTAGATGTAGAGCGCATTACTAAGCGCGGCAAGTAAATATTTAAAACTGCGCCTCAAGCGTAATTAACGAGACTTCAGGCGGTGAGGCCACACGAATTCTCGCAAATGGTGATGTACCCATTCCAGCGCTGACATTTAGCCAGGGTTCGCCTTCTTCAATGCTCACTCCTCGCGCCCTGTGATTGGGTAAATCACAATTGGTTGTGAGCGCCTTCGATCCGCCCAGCCACGGCAATCTCACTTGGCCGCCGTGGGTATGCCCAGCAAAGATCAGATCTACATCATCAGCAGACATCGC
Organism: Candidatus Nanopelagicaceae bacterium; assembly: GCA_965658705.1. Lineage (GTDB taxonomy): Bacteria > Actinomycetota > Actinomycetes > Nanopelagicales > Nanopelagicaceae > PALSA-747. The sequence goes on along the minus strand of CBFHTP010000019.1, from coordinate 21,882 downwards.
ATTGAGTATCCGCAGATACGGTGCATGAGTCACACCAATCGCAAGGTCGCAGTGAGCGGCTGGCCCAGCAACGAGTGAGTAATCATCGCGATCAAGGTGGGCATCATCGGTACCGCGGGCTTCAATTGTTGTTCCGTTAATTGAAAGTGTTGCGCGATTGTGATTGAGGTTCTTCCAACCCCGCACCGCTAATCCATGAGCCAAGTCTTGAAATGGAAGTTCAGCGCCAAGTATTCGAGGGCCGTGGTCTTTCTTTAAATAACTGAATGGGTTCTTAAATTTTGGTGCGTAGTAATCATTGGACCCAAAGACAAAGAGGCCGGGCAGATTAAGTAATTCATCAAGTACTGCGAGTACAACGGGGACCGCATCCTTGTGGGCGAGGAAATCTCCGGTACTTATAACAAGGTCTGGCTTAAGTCTGGCAAAACTCTTGATATCGGCGATCTCAGTTTTACGGCTCGGCGTGAGATGAAGATCTGAGAGGTGCAGAACTCGGATCGAACGATGGCCGGCCGGCAGTACCGGGAGCACCGCTTCGCGCACTTTGTAAGCCATAGGCGTGAGAAGATACTCCTTATGAGCAACAAGAGCATAAAAGAGAGCCTGCAGCACGATCTCACCGAAGCGATTCGCTCCCGTGATGAGCTGACGTCAGGCACGATCCGAATGGTTTTAACTGCAATCACGATGGAAGAAGTCGCTGGTAAAGAATCTCGAATTCTTACCGATGCCGAAGTTATTACCGTGCTATCGCGCGAAGCGAAGAAGCGTCGCGAAGCTGCAGAGGCTTATGCCGAAGCAGGTCGGGCCGATAAATCAGATCTAGAAAAGGCCGAAGGCACTGTTATTGCTCGCTACTTGCCAGAGCAGATGAGTGAAGATGAGATCAAAAAACTTATCGCAGATGCGATAGCAGCAACCGGGGCCGCTGGTCCGGGTGATATGGGTAAGGTCATGGGAATTCTCAAAGGTCAGACCGCAGGAAAAGCAGATGGTGGAACCGTTTCATCACTAGTTAAGGCAGCACTCACAGCCGGAGGCAATTAATGAAGTACGAATACGCAACAGTTCCATTACTTTCACATGCAACTAAAGCAATCTTAGATACCTGGGGTTCTGATGGTTGGGACTTAGTCCAAGTTGTTCCTGCTCCTGGCACCGGCGAACAGTTAGTTGCGTACATGAAGCGCGAGGTCAAATAAATGGATGTTCGAGCAAAGCTTGCAGAGCTTGGCCTAACTCTCCCCGTTGCGGCCCTTCCGGTTGCGGCATATGTCCCATCAGTTCGTACCGGCAATCTTGTTTTCACTGCCGGCCAACTGCCACTCGTTGATGGCAAGATGGCGGCAGAAGGAAAAGTGGGCGGCGAAGTCACGCCAGAGCGTGCAAAAGAACTTGCCACAATTTGTATTCTCAACGCACTTGCAGCGGTAGAACTTGTTGCACCAGTTGATTCAATTGTGCGGATTGTTCAGGTTCGCGGATTCGTCAATGGCGTTGCTGGCTTCGTTGGCCATCCCGGAGTCGTCAACGGCGCATCAGAACCGTTGATTGCAATCTTTGGTGATGCAAATGGCAAGCATGCTCGCACGGCAATTGGCGTAGCCGAGCTTCCGCTTAATGCGCCAGTTGAGATCGAGCTGGTCGTAGAAGTTCAGTAATTACTTACTGAACTCCAGCGCTACCAACTCTGCTATCTGAGCAGTATTTAAGGCCGCTCCTTTACGCAAGTTATCTCCGCACAAGAAGAGGTCGAGTGAGTTGTGGTCATCCAATGACCGTCTGACTCGGCCAACCCAGGTCGGATCCGTACCAACAACTTCTGCTGGAGTCGGAAACTCGTAATTTTCTGGGTTATCAACCAGCTTTACTCCTACTGCGTTACGTAATACATCTTGAGCAGCCTCGCGGCTCACTTCTTTATCAAAGGTTGCGTGGACAGCTAATGAGTGGGTTGTCAGAACCGGAACTCGAACACATGTAGTTGAAACTTTTAAGTGAGGCATTCCAAGAATTTTTCGAGATTCATTACGAACCTTCAGCTCTTCTGAAGAGTAGCCCTCTTCTTTTAGCGATCCAGCCCAAGGAATGACGTTGAGTGCAAGTGGCTTTGGGAACGGTCCATTATCCTTAATGAACTCCTTTGAATCATGAGCGATATCGCCAGAATTTGTTCCTGAAACCGCAGTGATCTGCTCACGAAGTGAATCGATTCCTGATTGTCCGGCACCTGATGCGGCTTGATAGGAAGCGACGACGAGCTCGTTTAATCCATAAGCCTGGTTCAGTGCACCCATTGCAACAATCATCGAGAGCGTTGTGCAATTTGGGTTAGAGATAATTCCCTTTGGACGTTTCGCGGCATCTGCCGGATTTACTTCTGGGACGACGAGTGGAACTTCTGGATCCATTCGAAATGCACCTGAGTTATCGACGACCACTGCGCCACGCGAAACTGCAATTGGTGCCCACTCTTTCGAAATTTCATCAGGCACGTCAAACATTGCGATATCGATTCCATCAAAGGCTTCTGGTGAAAGCGCAACGACGGTCAGCTCTTCACCGCGGCACATAAGTTTCTTTCCGGCCGAACGTGCCGATGCGATTAAACGGATCTCACCATAAACATTTGGGCGCTGCGAGAGAATCCCAAGCATGACTGTGCCGACTGCGCCGGTTGCTCCCACGACAGCGAGAGAAGGTAACTTGCTCATCGGCCGGTTCCTCCGTAAACCTTTGCTTCACCTGCCACATCTAATTCGAAAGCGGTGTGGGCTGCTCGAACACCCACTTCGAGATCACTCTCACGAACAATGACTGAGATGCGAATTTCGGAGGTAGAGATCATTTCGATGTTGAGACCAGCTTCGGCCAAGCAAGCGAAGAAAGTAGCAGTTACACCTGGGTTTGAACGCATTCCGGCGCCAACCAAGGAGAGCTTGCCGATCTGATCGTCATATTGAATCGATGCAAAGCCAACTTCACCTTGAATGCCCTTTAAAATTCCAGTCGCTTCTGCGCCTTCTTCTTTTGGCAGAGTAAATGAAATATCAGTGAGTCCAGTTGCGGCGGCGGATACGTTCTGCACGATCATGTCGATGTTGATGTCGGCATCTGCAATAGCTTGGAAGATTCTTGCCGCCACTCCTGTTCGATCTGGCACTCCGACGATCGTAATCTTTGCTTCGCCCTTATCATGAGCGACGCCGGCGATAATTGCTTGTTCCATAGTTGATCCTTCCGGATGGTCTTTTACCACCCAAGTTCCTTCTAGGTTTGAAAATGATGAACGGACATGAATTGGTAAGTCATAACGACGTGCATACTCAACGCAACGTAAGTGCAGAACTTTTGCACCGGACGCTGCAAGTTCGAGCATCTCTTCATAGGTAACTGAGTCCAGCTTGCGAGCCAACGGAGCAATGCGAGGATCGGCGGTATAAACGCCATCTACATCGGAATAAATTTCGCAGACATCTGCTTCAAGTGCAGCAGCGAGCGCAACTGCGGTCGTATCCGAACCGCCGCGACCCAAAGTCGTTACATCGTTAGTGTCTTGATTGATCCCTTGAAAGCCAGCAACAATTGCGATCGCACCATCGTTGAGCGCTTCAACAATTCGACCAGGCTTCACATCAATAATTCGCGCCTTGCCATGGGCTGATGTTGTGAGGACGCCGGCCTGTGAGCCGGTGAAGGATCGCGCTTCGTGGCCAAGATTGCCGATCGCCATAGCGAGCAGCGCCATTGAAATCCGCTCACCAGCAGTCAATAACATGTCGAGTTCGCGCCCTGATGGCATTGGCGTGACTTGCTCGGCCAAGTCGATCAACTCATCGGTCGTATCGCCCATCGCCGAAACGACAACTGCCACTTGGTGGCCAGCTTTTTTAGTCGCAACTATCCGGCTCGCGACCCGTTTTAGCCCTTCAGCATCAGCGACCGATGAGCCGCCATACTTTTGAACAATAAGTCCCATGGCTCAATTAAAAGGCCTCAGTATCCGTTCGGGCGAGAAATTGCGGGTATTTCTCATATAGTAAGACGTTTAAGCATCTCACATAATAAGACTTTTTAGCTAGCTAACCCTCGACTGTTCGGCGCCCCTCAAATGCACGGCCAAGAGTTACCTCGTCGGCATATTCAAGATCCCCACCAACTGGCAAGCCAGAGGCAAGCCGGCTGACCTTGATGCCGAGTGGCCTGATCTGACGGATCAAATAAGAAGCGGTCGCTTCACCTTCTAGGTTGGGATCGGTCGCGATGATGATCTCGACCAGATCTGGGTTAGCTAAGCGAGCCATGAGTTCGCGGATACGTAATTGTTCTGGGCCGACGCCATCAATCGGTGAGATCGCCCCGCCGAGCACGTGATACTTTCCCCGAAATTCACGGGTCTTCTCAACCGACATAACATCTTTTGACTCTTCAACAACGCAGATCAGCGTTGGATCGCGGCGAGGATCGCGGCAGATTCGGCAGAGCTCTTCTTCGCAGATGTTGCCACATTCGGTACAGAACTTGACTCGCTCTTTTACTGTGCGCAGTACATCTACTAAACGAGTGACGTCAACCCGCTCGGATTGAATAATATGGAAAGCGATTCGCTGAGCCGACTTTGGGCCAACCCCAGGCAAGCGTCCAAGTTCATCAATCAGATCTTGAATTGCGCCTTCATACATCGTTTGTGAACTTACTAATAACTTGTGCACCTAATGATTTTGCAAGAAGTGCCTGACCAGATAGCTCTGCCGGATCGCTCAGCTCTTCGGTTGTCTGTTCATGTGTTGGCGCATTGATCGAGCCATCGACGATTACTTCAATCTTTCGATCCACTCCAACGACCTCACTAAATGCCTTGGCCAGAATCAGATCAGATTCAGACCTCACAAAGGAATCCTTGGCACCAGAATTTACAATCGTGATTGTGATGCTGGTCTGATCGATCGCAAAGACTGAGGCACTCGCTGCAAGTAGCGACCAGGTGAGGCGGCGCTGCTTCTTTACGTTTTCAATAACTTCTGGCCAATATTTGCGAAGCGCTGCGATATCTACATCACCGGTTGGCTTTGCTAGTTTTTCTACTTTCTCTACTTTTGCAACCTTTGCAGGTGCTGGTGCTGGCTTGGCAGACGGCTCGACAGGAGCAGCAGGTGCCACAGCCGTCACCGGCGCGCTTTGAATAATTGGCGCGGCCGAAGCAGCGCCCTCAGGGACCAAGATCCGGGCGCAGACAACTTCGAGAGTCAAGCGAGGTGAGCTTGCGCCGCGCATATCAAGCAGGCCATCCGCAATTACTTCGGCAGCCTTGATGAGTGCGGCTGTGCCGATTGTCTTTGCTTGCTCACTCATGCGTTCTAGCTGATCTTGTGAATACTCGGGCAAAATATGTGAAGCGTTCTCTTTGATCGCAGTCAGAAGAATCAAATCTCGGACTCGTTCTAATAAATCTTGGGCGAAGCGACGCGGGTCATGTCCGGCTTCAATCACACTGTTTACCGTGGTGAAAAGCGTGGACAGATCTCGGGCAGCGATTGCATCCACAGATTGATCCAAGAGTGCGCCATCAGTGAACCCGAGCAGTGCAACGGCAATTTCATAAGTCACGCCATCTTTACCTGCGCCAGCCAATAATTGACCAAGCACAGAGAGAGCGTCACGAACGGAGCCGCCAGATGCACGAACCACGAGTGGAATTACACCAGCGGCGACCTTTACTTTTTCTTGCTGGCAAAGCTCTTCGAGGTGGCTGGCAAGAATTGCAGGTGGAACTAATCTAAATGGGTAGTGATGAGTACGCGAACGAATTGTTGCGATCAATTTATCGGGTTCGGTTGTCGCAAAGATAAAGAGAACGTGCGGAGGTGGCTCTTCTACAACTTTTAATAGCGCATTTGCAGCTCCCGGTCCAAGTTGGTGAGCCTCATCGATAATATAAATTTTGTAACGAGATTGTACTGGCGCGAAGAATGCTTTATCGCGCAGATCGCGGGCATCATCAACCAATCCATGAGTTGCGGCATCGAGTTCCATGACATCGATCGAGCCCGGACCATTGGCAACTAGATCTTTGCACGACTGGCATTCACCACAAGGATTTGGAGTTGGACCCTTTTCACAATTGAGCGAGCGCGCCATGATGCGAGCTGAAGAAGTTTTCCCGCAACCGCGTGGGCCACTAAATAAATACGCGTGATGGATCTGGCCGGATTCAAGAGCGTTAGAAAGTGGTGTCGTGAGATGTTCTTGCCCAATAACTTCGGCAAAGGTCGAGGGGCGATACTTGCGATAGAGCGCTAACGACATCTACCGCTCCTCTTCTCAACCAGTTCAATCTAAATATTGGGACCCCTCGCACACCCGCCAGAGCGGACCTACCCTTGCTGCATTCCTGCCCTGGGGGAGTTCAGTACGGTGTCGCCGCACGAGGGATCTGGAAGAAATCATAGTGCGAGGGGGCGACCTTCCCACGGCGCAAGATCAAAGCCCCCGCTCTTCAAGAGGTAGGCTCTGCCTCGCATTACTGGAGGATTCGCATAGCGGCCGAGTGCGCACGCTTGGAAAGCGTGTAATGGGTAAAACCATTCGAGGGTTCAAATCCCTCATCCTCCGCCAGGTACGGCATCTGTGGATAACTAATTCGGTCTACGCAATATTTTGAGACTCTTTCGGATGACCAAATTTTCCCCGCTTCGCGCAGCCCGATATCTCGTACCCGCCATTCTTCTCTTATTTTCGCCAGGCGTGTTAGCGCAAGCCACTTCTCCAGCGCCAAAAGCGCCTACCCCAAAGGCAAGTTGCCGGATCGAAATCGATAACGCCCATTTCTCAACCTCGCTTTATGAGAAAAAGCTAGGCAATTTTGTGAAAGTCAATGCTAAATCCATTTGCAACGTTGTCCAGCATTCAGTGCAGCTGACCGTAGAAATTTATAAAGAGACTAGTTTTGGGTCCGTACTGTTGAGCCAAGGAACTACCCCCAGCACTCGGTCTGGCTTTATTGTCGAAAATCAATCAGTTGTGGTGAAGTGTCTCTCCAAAGTTTCAACTCGTTACGTTGGTGTCGCGTATTCCAAGGCGCTGATAGGTGGACAGACTCAATTTGCAGGAAGAACAGAATCTGTGAAACGAGTCCCCTTGGCATGTGGTACTTGAGTTAGACTTGAAGAGTGGACAGCAATAACTTACCCCAACCATTACTCAGTGAGTCAGACGACGAATTGGCACTCCACGCTAAATATGCAGAATTAATGATTCTTGGACGCTCGCGATATGAAGAGCGTGCAGACCATTTGTTAAAAAATTCTGAGTTGAATCAAGTTATTGGCGACAAAATACATTGCTTCAAAATTGAAAATGACGGTCTTTCTTTTTCTATAGTTGAAAGTTCCTATGACGCACCCGAAACACTTGCCTGGTCCCGACTGCCACAAATCAAGTCAGAGCAGAAGGCTGCCGCGGTCCACTTCATAGCTTGGAATGAAGCGATTCAATCCCTTGCTCAAAGTCAGACGGATACTGAAAATAAGGGGAAACAACGCTTGTCCGTAATGCAAGCTGTTGAACAGAGCATGTCTAAGTTCAATGAGCTCTACAAAAGACTCGCCAAATAGCATCCAAGGTTAATTCCGTCATCTTCCGCACCTAGCCAGGGAAGAATCGCACCCCTATCCTTACTGCAATTGCTTTCGAGGATGGGGGAATCCATGAGTGCCGTTCAAATCGATTACACCGGTGAAATGAAATGGAAGCACGGTACAACTTGGTATCGCGTCATTGGAGATCTCAAATCCAAGATGACGCCAGCCGTGGTGATACACGGTGGCCCTGGAGCCCCACATAATTATGTGATTGGTATGGCGCAGTTAATCAATATGACTGGCCGCCCAGTGATTCTCTACGATCAAATTGGTTGCGGTAATTCAACGCACCTCGATGACAAGCCGCAAGATTTTTGGACTGTGCCACTCTTCAAAGAAGAGTTGGATCTTTTGTTAAAAGAATTAAAAATCTCCAAGAAATATATTCTCGCCGCCAACTCTTGGGGTGGATTCATTGCACTCGATCACGCAGTTGATAAACCTAAAGGCCTTAAGGGTTTGGTTATCGCAAATTCACTTGCTTCGGTCCCAAAATGGCTTCCAGAAATTGAGCGATTGGTCAGCGAACTTCCTGCAGAACACCGCAAGGTGATTCATAAGGCAATCAAAGAGAACAACTTCACATCTCCAGAATTTATAGCCTCAAATGATTACTTCACTCTTCAGCACCTTATTCGAGTTCCGATGCCAGAAGATGTAGTCGCAGGATTTTCCGCTCTGGGCGAAAATCCAACGGTTTATAACGCCATGTGGGGACCGGCAGAGTTTGTCCCAAATGGATCCTTAAAGGCTTGGGATGTCGAAAAGCATTTAAAGAACATAAAGGTGCCGACCTTACTCATCAATGGAAAATATGATGAAGTCACCCCGAAGACTCAACGTCGTCTGGTCAAGATGATCAAGGGTGCAGAGTGGGTCTGCCTTCCCCATTCATCTCATTTAAGTTGGGTTGAAGAACCAGCTGCGTGGATGAGTGCGGTAAACGGGTTCTTAAAACGTAAGAAGCTTTAACCCCGTTCAAATCATTTATTCGTCTCCCGTGGCCCTGCCTTCGTGGATGAGAGAAAAGATTTTTCAGGCATTAGAGTAATCCCGGAGGATTCGCATAGCGGCCGAGTGCGCGCGTCTCGAACACGCGTAGACGAAAGTCTCGAGGGTTCAAATCCCTCATCCTCCGCCAAATTTATTTACTAAATCTCGACGCCGATAAATTTAGTTTCGAGGAATTCGTGAATGCCATCAAAGCCGCCTTCCCGGCCAAGGCCTGATTGCTTTACGCCACCAAATGGCGCTGCTGGATCTGAGATCACACCCTTATTGATTGCGACCATTCCCGCTTCGAGCGCTTCGGCAGTTTGAATCGCCTTCTTTAAATCTTCGGTGAAGACATAGCTGATCAAGCCAAATGGGGTGTCATTAGCAAGTGCGATTGCCTCTTCTTTGGTATCAAAAATAACTATTGGAGCGACTGGGCCAAAGATTTCGTGCTGCAAAATACTGGCATTCTTATCAACTGTGAGAACCGTTGCGGGATAGAAAGCCCCATCTCCGTCAGGCTTTTCACCACCGAGATTAACTTTTGCACCTTCACTAATTGCGGCAGCAACCAGATCTGCAATTTTATTTCTTTCTTTCATTGAGACAGAGGCACCAAGTTGGGCGCCTTCGGTAAGGCCCGGTGCCACTTTGAGGCCAGCCATCGCAGCCGTGAAGGCTTCGGTAAATTGTACAGCAATTCCACGTTGAACAAATATTCGATTTGCTGAGGTACACGCAGCGCCACCGTTTCGCATCTTGGCAAGCAAGACACCAGCGACTGCAGTGTTGAGATCAGCGTCATCAAAGATGACAACTGGTGCATTACCACCGAGTTCCATTGACGTTCTTAAAACGTTGTCGGCACATTCTTTTATGAGCACTCGACCAACTTCGGTTGATCCCGTGAAAGAAAGATTGCGAAGCCTTGGATCATGCAACATTTTTGAAATCATTGGGCCAGTTTTGCTTGGCAAAATTACATTGAGGACACCTTTAGGAAGGCCAGCACGATGCATGATGTCAGCGATTGCCAGCGCAGTGAGTGGCGTTTCACCAGCTGGTTTCAAAATCATTGTGCAACCAGCGGCAACAGCGGGACCTATTTTGCGAGTCGCCATTCCGGCAGGGAAGTTCCATGGGGTTATCAGAAGCGATACGCCGATTGGTTGGTGAGTAACAAGAATTCGCTTGTCACCACTTGGCGATTTACGAAAATCTCCGGGGGTACGAACTGCTTCCTCCGAGAACCAACGGAAGAATTCGGCGGCATATAAAACTTCGCCACGGGCATCAGAAAATACTTTGCCGTTCTCTTTTGAAATCAGGGTTGCCAGATAATCTGCTTCTGCGACGACTAATTCGAAGGCTTGACGTAAGATTTCAGCGCGATACCTAGGAGCGCTCTTCGCCCATTCTGGCGCTGCGGCATGAGCAGCGGCTAGGGCAGCTTCACACTCCAGGTCGCCAGCTGTTGAGACCTCGGTAATGATTGAGCCATCGCTGGGATCGATGACTGGAACCGTGCCATCACCGGTGACCCATTGACCATCAATATAAAGGCGCGTCTTCATGTCCTGATCCATGAGTGAAGCATAAGGCTAATTAAGTAGTTAAAATCGACCTCATGCCTCAATCATGGAGCGATAACGCACCAGCACCACAGGTCCTCCAAGATCATGCGCACCTAAAGGATCCAATCTCGTACAAGATCAAAAAGGCGCTGCTTGGCAATCCCCTCAACCGCCACTCGCTCTCTCATCAGCGGCTGAGCAAGAAATTTGCCCTTGGGGTTTTATCTTCCGATTGCATCTCATCATCGGCTTACGGATCAGAACAGATATTGCTCGCCCTTCTTCCTGCATTCGGGTTGGCCGCATTTAATATTTTGATGCCCATGACTGCAATTGTCCTTGCAGTGTTAGTGATCGTGACACTTTCATATCGTGAAGTTGTACAGATTTACACAAAATCTGGTGGTGCTTACGTTGTATCACGAGATAATTTGGGTCCAATTTTTGCACAACTTGCAGCGGTAGCACTCATGCTTGATTACGTAGTCACGGTTGCCATCCAATCCTCTGCTGGTATCGACGCAATTATTTCGACCTTCACTGGACTTGCTTCTTACAAAGTTCCTATGACACTTGCTGTCATTGCCTTGCTCACCTTTGGAAATCTTCGCGGTGTTAAAGAAGCTGGCGCAGCATTTGCACTTCCTACGTATCTCTTTGTTCTCTCACTCGTCACAATTTTTGGTATGGGTATCTACCGAATTTCAACAGGTACGCTGCCAAAATTTGATCCCACCGCTTTGCATGGCGCAGTTGCGATCGGTGAGGCAAAGGGGCTGCTCAACTTTGCGGCAATCTTTATTCTGCTTCGTGCCTTCGCAAATGGTGGATCTTCACTTACCGGGCTAGAAGCGATCTCTGATGGCGTCTCACTCTTCAAGGCGCCAGAAGGCGTTAATGCGCGCAAAACACTTGTCGTCATGGCAGGAATTCTTGGCACACTCGTCTTCGGGGTTTCCTACTTTGCTCATCGCACTTGGGCAACACCATATGAATCAGGTTCGCCCACTGTGATCTCTCAGATCGCTAAAGCAACGCTAGGAACTGGGACTTTTGGCACGGTTGGTTTCTATGTAGTCCAAGCAACGACGATGCTCATTCTTATAACCGGTGCAAACACTGCCTACTCTGGCTTCCCATACCTGGTTAATTTCGTCGCAAATGATGGTTTCTTGCCTCGTCAATTAACTAAACGGGGTCACCGATTAGCCTTCTCTAACGGCATCATCGTGCTTGCAATTGGTGCTACCGTGCTAGTGCTCGGTACTGGTGGTTCTGTAAATCACCTCGTTGCCTTCTATGCACTCGGAGTCTTTACCGGGTTTTCACTCGTTGGTTTTGGAATGGCCAAGCGGGCGCTTAATAACAAATCGAAAGGTTGGCTCTTCCAAGTAGTTGTTAATTGGCTCTCGGGCGTAGTTTCATTTGCCATTATCATAATTTTTGCCGTCGTTAAATTCACCGAAGGTGCCTGGATCATTATTGTTATCACGCCTATCTTGGTACTCGCTCTTCTGCGTTTGAACCGTCAGTATCGTAAAGAGCAAGCTGCTCTAAAAATTAGTGATTCTGCTTCTCGCGCTACATCTATTTCACGACATGATGTTGCAGTTCTGATTGATTCAGTTGATATCGCAACTATTGGTTCGATCCGATATGCCAGATCGCTCAAGCCTCGTCACCTCACTGCGGTGCACTTTGTGATCGATGACCAGCGAGCTGATTCAATTAAAGAAGCATGGGCCACAAATCCAGCTCTTGCTGATGTGCCGCTAGAGTTTATTGATTGCCCAGATCGTCGAATTGCAAATGCCGCAGTTGATTATGCTATCCGTGCGACTACGTCTGTGGATGTTGAACTTACGATGCTATTGCCTCGCCGTTCCTACTCTGCTCTGCTTGGCCGATTACTTCATGATCAAACCGCTGAAGAGATTGCACGTCCAATTTCTCAATTAGATCGTGTGGTCGCAACCATCGTTCCGTTCGATGTTGAGAAGATCATTTCTGGAGAAAATAATCTCATCGCAGGAAAGCCAATCCAAAACGCTGTTGTGCCACAAGCGCAACCACGACCAGCTACTCGCCGAGTAGATGAACCGGCAGCAGAAGCCAGTGGCGACGTTTCGCATTACTCAGAGAATCGAATTGCGATTAATCAGGCCATCTGGCGCCAGCGGGCACACGTCCGCGGCCATGTCCAATCGATCAAAACCGCGCCAAGTGGCAGCTCGCCCATGGTTGAAGTTGAAGTCTGGGATCAAACCGGTGGAATTACTCTGCAATTCTTAGGGCGCCGAGAAATTGCCGGGCTAGATGTTGGCTCCACGATCTGTGCCGAAGGTATGGTCGGTGAAAACGAAGGGGCGCTTACTATCTTGAACCCTTCCTATGAAATCTGTATCGACTAACGCTGCTGATTAAAGAACTCTTTTAAAATATCAGCGCACTCGCTCTCCATAATCCCACTCACAACTTCTACTTGATGCGGTGACCGGGGGTCTCGCAGAACATCCCATACTGATCCAGCGGCGCCAGCTTTTTCATCCCAAGCGCCAAAGACAACAGTCTTCATTCTGGCTTGAGCAATCGCGCCAGCACACATTGCGCACGGCTCTAGGGTTACTACGAGAATGTGGTCATCTAACCGCCAGGTTTCATTATGAAGTGCGGCCTCTCGCATCGCCACAATTTCGGCATGTGCTGTTGGATCGCAATCAGCTTTGCGTTGATTGTGGCCAACTCCAACAATAGATCCAAAACTATTAAAGACAATCGCGCCGACTGGTACATCACCAGTTCGTAACGCATTAGTTGCAACCTCTAAAGCTTCTAGCATCGCTTTCTTGTAATCAAGCATAAAGCGCGGCGAATTCATCACCAAAACCAAGGCGTGAGGCAATTGCTTCGATCTGTTCTTCGGGATATAAATCTGGGTCGCTCATCAGCGCTTCAAGTTCCATAACACTGATTCCAAGACTCACTAGTAAATCGACATCTCCGCCGGGTTGTGATTCGTCGTCTTCTTCTGGGAACGGGAGATCAAGCACATCGATGAGATCTGATGCAATGTCGAACTCGAGTGCATATGTGACATCTGAGATCATCGCTTGTAGTTGAGTTCCAAGGCTTCGAATCACGATAAAGAATTCATCTTCAACCGAAATCAAGGCGATGGCTCCACCATTGGTTCGCTGATTTCTAAGCCGATCGATGATTGCCGTCAGATCCTGGGCATCGTCAATTTCGGCTAGATCCCAGCGGCCATCCTCGTGCCACGCAATCACTCCGATGTCTTGCGCCATGTCCGTTGCCATAGCCTCATAGTAGGCTTTCGAATATGAAGATTCATATAGCCGACCATCCCTTGATTGCGCATAAATTGACGGTTCTGAGAGATGTGAACACAAAGTCCCCGACTTTTCGCCAGCTGACAGAAGAGATCGTCATGCTGCTGGCCTATGAGGCGACTCGTGAAGTGAAGACGGTTCCTGCAACTGTCATGACTCCGGTCGCACCGGCTGAGGGCATTGAATTAGCTAGGCCCAGGCCAGTGGTAGTTCCTATCCTTCGCGCTGGTCTAGGAATGTTAGAAGGAATGGTGAAATTAATTCCAACTGCTGAAGTGGGATTCCTCGGCATGATTCGAGATCACGAAACTCTGCAACCAACAACGTATGCCAATCGACTTCCTGATGATTTAACAGGCAGGCAGTGCTACATATTGGATCCAATGCTTGCCACCGGTGGCACTTTGATCATGGCGATGGATTATTTATTTGCGAGGGGTGCTTCTGAGGTCACCGCAATCACAATCTTGTCGGCTCCCGAAGGAGTTAAGGCAGTTGAAGAGGCTTTTGCGCAAACTGCGCATAAGATCACACTCGTAACCGGTGCGCTCGACACAAAATTGAACGAGAATGGATACATCGTCCCCGGCCTTGGGGACGCGGGAGATCGTTTATACGGAGTTGTATAAGTGTCATCAACTAGTCCTGGCTATGCCATCACGATTCGTGTTGAAGGCCCACCTTCATCACAACCGGTTGCTGAAGTTACGCAAGCAATCAGTGCTGCAGGTGCGAGCATTACCGCACTGGATGTCGTTGAGTCGCATTTAGACCGAGTGGTTATCGACGTTACTTGTGACGCTCGCGATCAAGCCCATGCAGAATTTATTCAAGCCACAATTCAAGAGCATAAAGATTTAGTTGTTCGAAAAGTTTCAGACCGTACTTTTCTGCTGCACCTCGGTGGCAAGATTGAGATTCAATCAAAAGTTCCACTTAAAACTCGTGATGACTTATCACGCGCTTACACACCTGGAGTTGCACGTATCAGCCAAGCGATTGCAAAAGATCCTTCAGACGCTAGACGGCTTACTATCAAGCGAAACACCGTTGCAGTTGTCACCGATGGTTCAGCTGTTCTGGGCCTTGGAAACATCGGCCCGGCGGCGGCGCTACCTGTCATGGAGGGTAAAGCCGCTCTCTTCAAGCGATTCGCTGACGTTGATGCTTGGCCGGTCTGCCTTGATACCCAAGATGTAGATGAGATCGTGCGAACCGTTCAAATTATTGCTCCGGTCTACGGTGGCATCAATCTCGAAGATATTTCAGCGCCACGTTGCTTTGAGATCGAAGCCAGACTTCGCGAACTCTTAGATATTCCAGTCTTTCATGATGATCAGCACGGCACTGCGATCGTTGTTCTTGCGGCGCTAAAAAATGCCCTCAAATTTGTTAAGAAAGATCTAGCTACTTCAAAAATTATTATGTCCGGTGCTGGTGCGGCAGGAACTGCTGTCGCCAATCTACTTCGAAAAGCTGGTGCCACAAATATCCAGGCTTTCGATAAGGATGGCGCCGTTGGTGAGTTCACTGGATCAATTTCAGATGCGATGAAAGGCGCCGATATTTTTATTGGCGTGAGCGCTCCAAATGTAATCAATGAAGATGACGTCAAATCAATGGCCCCGAATTCGATTGTCTTCGCTCTCGCTAATCCGGATCCAGAAATTGATCCGGTAGTTGCACGTAAATATGCTGCAGTTGTTGCGACTGGACGTAGTGATCAGCCAAATCAAATCAATAATGTGCTTGCCTTCCCCGGAATTTTCCGTGGACTGCTAGATGGTGGAATCACAAAGATCACTGATGAGATGCTGGTTGCGGCTTCTGATGCGATCTCTGAATGCGTTTCAACCGAACAACTAAACGCTAACTTCATTATTCCTAGTGTCTTTGACCCCAGAGTTGTTACAACTGTTGCTGCAGCTGTTCGATCTGCGCCAGGACGCTAATCCACTGCTCCTCTAGCTCTGCTTTACGTTGATCGCTTTGCGCCTTTTCAATCTGCCTCTCAATTTTTTGAGATTCCTTTTTGAGATCACGAAGTAGCGCGGCATCGGATTTGCTGCGGTCACTTGCTCGTTTAACTTCAGGAGCACTGCCAAGCGCTCGCAATGTGAGATATTGCTCAACCCCACCAGGCAAATCCCGAAGCGAACCATCGCCCAGTAGCCCAACGAAATTGTCACAGACCCGCTCCAAGAAGTAGCGATCGTGTGAAATAACAATCATGGTTCCGCCAAAAGAATCAAGTAAATCTTCCAAGGCGGTCAGCGTCTCTACATCGAAATCATTCGTTGGCTCATCAAGTAGCAGAACGTTCGGTGAATCCATCAATAGCCTGGTTAATTGCAGCCTTCGCCGCTCGCCACCCGAAAGATCGCCTACCGGCGTCCATTGAGCATCTGTAGTGAAACCAAGACGTTCGCAGAGTTGAGATGCGCTGAGCTCTTTGCCATTGCCTAGTTGAACTCGGTTCGCAATTTTTTCGACCGCTTCAAGCACGCGCCACGTCGGATCCAACTCTTCTAGATGCTGTGAGAGATAAGCCGGCTTGACAGTCACACCAGTCACTAATTTGCCAGCGCTTACTTTGTGTTGGCCGATGAGTGTCCGCATCAGCGTGGTCTTGCCAGCACCATTTACACCAACAATTCCGATGCGATCACCTGGACCAAGGTTCCAGTAAATATCGTTAAGTAATTTTTTATCAGCAATACCGATATCGGTCTGATGCAGTTCATAAACAGTGTTGCCTAAGCGATTCTGGGCAAAGTTCAAGAGCTCGGTCTGGTTGCGAGGCGGTGGCTCATTTTCAATCAAAGTATTCGCGGCATCGATTCGAAACTTTGGCTTTGCAGTACGGGCAGGTGCGCCTCTGCGAAGCCAGGCCAACTCTTTACGAATCAGCATATTGCGCTTGCTGTCTTCGACCGATTGTTGGCGAGAACGTTCTGCCTTAGACAGAACAAAAGCTGAGTAACCACCTTCGTACGTCAGAATCTCGCCATCGACAACTTCCCAGATTTGCTCCGAGATCTCATCCAAGAACCAGCGATCGTGCGTGATGACCATTACGGCTAAATCAGGCCGAGCTTTTAAATGAGAGGCTAGCCAAGCAACACCTTCAACATCTAAATGGTTTGTCGGTTCGTCGAGCAACAATAAATCAAGGTCGGCTACCAACAATTTTGCGAGATTTACTCTGCGCCTTTCGCCGCCTGATAATGAGTGAAAATCCCGGTCTAACAGATGATCGTCATAACCACCAAAAAGTCCAGTAAAAATTTCTCGAATATCAGAGCTGCTCGCCCACTCGTGTTTCTCTTTCTGGCCAAGCACAACATCTCGAACAGTTGCATCTTTATCTGCAAAGTCAGCCTGGCTCAATATTCCCATCGCCAGCGAAGAACTCTTTGCTACTCGGCCGGTATCTGGCGGCTCGATGCCTGCCAGTACCTTCATCAGCGTGCTCTTACCGTCGCCATTTCGACCGACTACTCCAATACGCTCGCGGGCATTAATCCCGAGTGAGACGTTATTGAGTAGTGGCTTGATCCCAAAAGATTTAGTGACCGTCTCTAGATTGACTAAATTGACTAGATTTGAAGTTGCCACCGGGTCACTCTAATTCACTTGCAGTAGAGTTCCTAAATGGCCATCACCGATCGTCAATACGCGATGAATCTCGATGCAAATGATCCGCTTGCAAAGTATCGCGAGCTCTTCATCAACCCTGACCCAGATGTTTGTTATCTCGATGGAAACTCTCTTGGTCGATTACCTAAGAAGACAGTTGAGGCAGTCAACGATTTCTTGCTCAACGAGTGGGCGCCAGAAGTTGTTGATGGTTGGTCACATTGGATTGATGAGGCGCAGCCAACTGGTGATCTGATTGGTCGCGCATCACTTGGCGCAGCGGCTGGTCAAGTTCTTGCTGGCGACACAACATCGGTGGCGTTCTACCAACTTGTGGGAGCCGCGCTGAATGCCAGACCTGGTCGCAAAACGATTATTACAGATGCTGCAAATTTTCCTACTGATCGCTATATCTTGCAAGGCTATGCTGAAAAATTTGGCTACAACCTCATTCAGATCAACAACGAAGCTGGCGGTGAGACAACACATGAGCAAATCAGGCCAGAGATTTTAGAAAAATATTTATCAGATGATGTTGCACTCGTTACCTTCGAAGTTATTCAGTATCGCTCTGGCGCCCGCAACGACATTAAAGCAATTACCGATTTAGCTCGTAAATATGGCGCGCTCACAATTTGGGATGCGAGCCACGCAGTCGGTGCGATCGAGATGAACTTCGATGCTAACGGCGTAGACCTTGCAGTGGGGTGCACATATAAATATGGCAACTCTGGCCCCGGGGCGCCGGCTTGGTTATATGTAAATAAGAAGGTTCAAAGTGAACTACAAGTACCGATTCAAGGTTGGTTCTCGCAGAAAGATCAATTTGCAATGGGACCGGTCTTTGAGAGAGCTGAAGGAATCCGTGCATTTCAAATCGCCAGCCCATCAATCATTGGCTTGCGCACGATCAAGTCTTCCTTTGAAATCATTGAAGAAGCTGGGATCAAAGCGATTGCAGAGAAGTGCGCAATAGGTACCGAGATGATGATCGCTCTCTTTGATGCGTGGCTTGCACCTCTTGGATTTACTTTAAATACCCCACGCGATCCCAAACAACGCGGTGGACACATCTCTATCGTGCATCCAGAAGCTAAACGAATTGCAATTGCGCTTCGACAATTTGCCCACGTGATTCCTGATTATCGTGAACCAAATTCGATTCGTTTAGCGATCAGCCCGTTGCCTACTAGCTATCTAGAGGTATGGGATGGCTTCCAAAGACTTAGAGATCTGGTCAGCTCGCAGCAATTCGAAAAAGTGTCTACCGAATCACAGCGCGTCTCATGAGTGACTCTGATTCTGCACTCACCTATACCTCATACTTAGCCCTTGATGAATTACTTAAATTGCAGCGTCCGCTCTCGGTAGGCCCTGAACACGATGAGATGCTCTTTATTATTATTCATCAATCGTATGAACTCTGGTTTAAGCAATTAATTCACGAATTGATCCATGCGCAAGCCTTACTTGAGGCTGGGAGTACTTATGACGCAGCTGCCACTCTTGGCCGAATTCGAACTATTCTTAAAGTCTGCGTCTCCCAAGTAGATATTTTAGAGACAATGACACCACTCCAGTTCAGCTCCTTTCGTGGTTACTTGGCTGCCTCCAGCGGATTCCAATCAGCACAATTTCGAATGGTAGAGGCTATTTTGGGGCGCAAAGATCAGAAGATGTATTCCCATCTACCACCAGCTGATCAAGAAAGGATTCAAGCACTCATTAATGCCAACTCTTTATTTGATTCACTCTTGATTTATCTTGCCAAGCGCGGTCACTCCACTCACAGTAACCAGAATGATGTGCAATCGATGTTGATTGCCGTTCATCGAAGTGATCCCGAATCTGCCATGATCTGCGAACGTTTGATGGATATTGATGAGGGTCTACAAGAGTGGCGCTATCGCCACATCAAGATGGTAGAACGAACAATCGGTCATAAACCTGGAACGGGCGGATCTGCCGGAGTTGGTTACTTAGCCAGCACCTTGTTCAATCCAATCTTCCCAGATTTGTGGGCTATAAGAGATCGGCTGTAATTACCGCTTCAACCAGACAGTTGTGCGCGGGCCAATCTTGCCATCGACTAGCGGCCTTGAACTGATCAAAACTTTTCCAGCCGGCATTGGATAAGGCAGGCCGTTGAAGTTAGTGATCGAGTGCCAACCATTTGGTCTTGCGAAATGAAGCACTTCCGAATCAGTTGTAGTGATCCATTCAATCTCTTCATCACTCTGTAATTCACGGCGAAGTTTGAGCGCTGCTCTAAAGGTTTCAAGTGTTGAACCAGCAACACCATCTTGCGCTTCAACCGAGAGATTGCCCCAGTGCGAAGGTTGTGGCAGATGCGCGCCACCATCACCAAAGCCATAAGAAGAACCGCTCTTCGTCCAAGGAAGTGGGACTCGGCAGCCATCGCGACCTTTTTCGGTGTGCGGATTACGGAACCAAGTTGGATCTTGCAAATCTTTCTCTGCCAGATCCGGAACCTCGGGTAATCCAAGTTCTTCACCGTTGTAGACATAGACAGCGCCAGGTAGCGCAAAGGTCACAAGTGCGGCAGCGATTGCGCGCTCAAGACCAACCACTGGATCCAAATTTGGACGCTTGCCATCGGTCAATAACCAGGTGTGGCCGTGGTGAATAGAAGGCAGACCAAATTTTGAGGCTGGGCGAACGACATCGTGGTTACCTAGTACCCACGTCGATGAAGAACCTTCAGTTTTAGCCAACGCAACGTTGTCCGTAATCACCTTTTTATAATCATCAGCATCAAATTCACACTGCATTAGATCGAAATTGAAAGCCTGGCCAAGCTCTTCTGGGGTCGCATATTGCATACGACGCTCTTTTCGAACATAAGCCTCGGCCACTGCAACTCGTGGTGGGTCATACTCATTGAAAATTTTGCGCCAGCCGCGATAAATCTCGTGAACTTCGTTGCGATCAAAGAGAACGTGGTCACCAGTCATTGGGTTCTCCATGCCGCGGAACGTTTTAAATTCGCGATACGGCTCCGAGAGATCCTTCTTCAGAGCGTGAGCTACATCGATGCGGAATCCGTCTACGCCAAGATCTGACCAGAAACGCAAGATTCGGTGGAACTCTTCAATAACTTCTTGGTTGTCCCAGTTGAAGTCAGGTTGCTCTGGCGCAAAGAGGTGCATGTACCACTGGCCATCCTCGGTACGAGTCCAAGCAGATGGTGCAAAGTGTGAAGGCCAGTGATTTGGTGCAAGTTCACCGTTTGGGCCACGACCATCGCGGAAGATGTAGCGATCGCGGGCAGGTGATCCCTTTGGTGAATTCAGTGCTTCGACAAACCACTTGTGACGATTCGATGAGTGATTCGGAACGATATCGACGAAGACGCGAATATTGCGTTCGTGTAAAACATCAAGCATCTCTTCAAATTCGGCAACAGTTCCAAGGCGCGGATCGACATCGGTGTAATCATCAACGTCATAACCGCCATCAGCGAGCGCAGATGGGTAATGCGGGCTCAGCCACACTGCATCGAGTGAGAGTGATGCCAGATAGTCAGCCTTCGAGATGATGCCGCGGATATCTCCGAGGCCATCTCCGTTCGAATCTTTAAAACTTCGAGGATAAATTTGATAGATCGAAGCTTGACGCCACCAGTCCTTGTCTTTTGAAATCATTGTGGAATGCTACTGAGTATGACTACTCATTCACATAATTTTCCGGCCGGATTTAAATGGGGCGTCTCAACCGCCGCTTATCAGATCGAGGGCGGTGCGACCGAAGGTGGCCGCGGCCAATCAATCTGGGACACCTTTAGCCACATCCCAGGCAATACTGTGAATGGCGATACCGGCGATGTCGCCTGCGATCACTACCACCTATGGCCGCAAGACATCGAGATGATGAAGTCGATGGGCGTGAAGGATTACCGAATGTCGATCGCTTGGCCACGTCTATTTCCACAAGGAGATGGCGTTCGAAATGAAGCAGGCTTTAAGTTTTACGATGATTTGATCAACGGCCTACTTGCAGCCGGAATCACCCCACTCGTCACGCTCTACCACTGGGACTTGCCGCAAGCACTGCAAGATAAAGGCGGCTGGGTTTCTCGCGCGACCGTTGATGCCTTTGAAGGCTATGCAACCGCGGTAGCGAAACATTTTGGTGATCGCATTAAAAATATTTCACCAATCAACGAGCCTTGGGTGGTTTCTTATCTGGGCCATGGTTTAGGCGTGATGGCACCTGGTGCTAAGAGCAGAGCAACTGCGCTACAAGTGGCGCACCATACTGTTATTGCCCATGCTGTTGCTTTCAATGCGATCAAGGCAGTAGATCCAACAATTAAAGTTGGGCCAGTAATCAATCAGGCGAACCATGTGCCGGATGACGCAGCTAATCCAATCCTTGCTCGCGCGGCGGATGTTATGGATGCACAACAGAATCGATTCTGGATGGATGCTATGTACAAGGGTTCATACCCAGAAGTTTTGCTCAAAGAATTTGGCGCAGATTTTGAACATTTAATTTTGCCTGGCGATTACGAGCTGATGAAGGTGAAGAACGACTTCATCGGAGTTAACTTCTACTTTGATGAGCGAGTTGGGCTTCCAATTCCAACCGCCTCTGCCAGATATGACGTCTCTTCACTCTTTGGTCTAGATATCGACACAACTCCTTCAGGAGAATTGA
>CBFHTP010000018.1:17985-26052 GCA_965658705.1 Candidatus Nanopelagicaceae bacterium | reverse complement strand
GGAGTTGGAGTTGGAGTTGGAGTTGGAGTTGGAGTTGGAGTTGGAGTTGGAGTTGAAGTTGAAGTTGGAGTTGGAGTTGGAGTTGGAGTTGGGGTGGCCGGGGCAACACCAGTACCCGTTGGAATCTTTGCGATTGCAGCAGCTAACGACGTTATCCAACCTCGAGACAAAATTGAGGCGCCAGAGACGGCGCTGATTTTGGCGCTCTGGGCCTTAAGTGCCTCTTGCACGAGAATTGGAACTGCATAAGAAGAGTAAGTCTGGTTACTGTGACTCTGAGAAACTTGCGGTGTTGTGATCGCAATGATCTTTCCGACATCATCAACTGATATTTGCACTTGAACGATTCCATAACTGTAATCGACTGCGGTACCTAAATAACTTGTTGCAGCATGAGCGCTCTCACCATTTGTTGCAGGGCCCGCAACTGAGCAAGCCCCGGCGATACCGAGCACGGCAGCGGTACTGCGCCTATTCAACGCCAACGATTAACTCATCTCTTTTATTGAGTGTCATCTCAATTCGGGCCAGCAGATCTTCATCAGCTGGATACTCAACTTTAACTAACTTTAAGCCCTTGGCAGGAAAGACATAAGAGTCTGAGACCCGTGACTTTGCTGAGAGTATTTCGCTCATCCATTCCACTGGGAATCGCTTCTCCCCCACGCAGACGGCTGCTCCCACTAAATTTCTCACCATATTCCAACCAAAGGCATCTGCGCTGATATCTGCAATGACGAAACCATCGCTATTTCGGTGCCATTCAAATGTTAACAGCTCTCGAATTGTCGTGCTGTTAGCTCGTGGTCGACAAAATGCCGCAAAATCGCGCTCACCCAACATTTGGCGAGATGCTTGATTCATTAGATCAATATCTAAATCCCGAAACCATTTTGCACAATCTAATCTGGCAAGAGGTGCTAACTCTCTATTGCCATCACTAATTTTGTATTGGTAACTTCTCGAGAGAGCAGAAAATCTGGCATGAAAATTAGCAGGAGCGCTCTCAACTTTATTGATCCGAATCTCTTCTGGCAGAATCTGATTCATACGAAAGTGGAAGTTCGGGGTATCCCACTCGACCTCATCTGGCCGATATCGATTTGGCGTTTGCGCAGCAGGAATATCCACATGAATTATTTGGTGGAGCGCATGCACACCAGCATCTGTGCGACCAGCCACCACTGTTGCGCAATCACTTCGGGTGATTTTTCCTAACGCATTCTCTACTTCATCTTGAATGGTCGGCTGATCTGGTTGCTTGCCCCAGCCGGCATATGGAGTTCCATCGTAGGCAAGATCGATCTTTAAACGACGAAACCCACTCTCAGGGTTGAGAGTGGGCTGCGCCATGGGAAATCTAAAGCTAGTTAATTAAATTGATTAAACAAGTTCGATAACAGCCATTGGCGCGTTATCGCCGTTGCGTGGACCAACCTTGGTGATACGTGTGTATCCACCATCGCGAGCTGAAAAACGTGGACCGATTTCAGTGAAGAGTGTATGGACAACGCTCTTGTTCTGGATGGTCTGCATAACGCGACGACGTGCTGCTAGATCTCCGGCCTTTGCAGCAGTGATCAACTTTTCAGCAACAGGACGTAGACGCTTAGCCTTTGTCTCGGTTGTGGTGATCTTGCCATGCTCGAAGAGCTGCTCTGCAAGAGTTCCTAGCAATAGGCGCTCATGTGCAGGACCGCTTCCGAGACGTGGACCTCTACTTGGTGTTGGCATTTCGTGACCCCTTAGCCTTAGACGTTCTCTGCATCAACGAGGTCTTCGTCAACGCCATAGTTGTGGTGCTTTGTTGGATCAAAGCCGATTGGGCTGTCCTTCATCTGAAGGCCCATGGAGTGAAGTTTTGCCTTCACTTCATCGATTGACTTCGAACCGAAATTACGGATATCAAGGAGATCAGCCTCTGAACGGGCAACAAGCTCGTTCACGGTGTGGATTCCTTCGCGCTTCAAGCAGTTGTAAGAGCGAACGGTGAGATCAAGGTCTTCGATGGGAAGAGCGAGATCTGCAGCGAGCGCAGCATCTTGAACGCTTGGCCCAAGGTCAATGCCTTCAGCTGAAGCGTTGAGTTCACGAGCAAGTCCGAAGAGCTCAACGAGTGTCTTACCAGCTGATGCCATGGCATCTGATGGCTTGATTGAGCGCTTTGTCTCAACATCAACGATTAAGCGATCAAAGTCAGTGCGCTGTTCTACACGAGTCGCTTCAACCTTGTAGGTCACGCGAAGGACTGGTGAATAGATTGAGTCAACTGGAATTCGACCGATATCTCCACCAGCCTGCTTGTTAGAGACAGCAGTGACATAGCCACGACCGCGCTCAACAGTAATCTCGACTTCAAAAGCCGCCTTTGAATTAAGGGTTGCCACGTGAAGTTCTGGGTTGTGGATCTCTACGCCCGCTGGAACAGCGATATCGGCGGCAGTGACTACGCCTTCACCATTCTTGCGAATGTAAAGGAGTGAAGGTTCATCGTTATCTGATGAGATCACAAGGTTCTTGAGGTTAAGGACGATCTCTGTGAGATCTTCCTTAACGCCTTCAAGAGTGGTGAACTCATGCAGCGCGTTATTCACGCGAACGCTTGTAACTGCAGCACCAGGGATCGAAGAGAGCAGGGTGCGGCGAAGTGAATTACCAAGGGTGTAACCAAAGCCTGGCTCTAACGGTTCAAGGATGAAACGTGAGCGGTACTCTGAAACTACTTCCTCAGTGAGGATGGGGCGTTGTGCAATAAGCACTTATTTCCTCCGTACGTTGGGAAGATCCACTATTTGATCTTCGGTTTCGAACTAATTGGTCTAAAAATTACTTGCTGTAGAGCTCAACAATGAGCTGTTCTTGGATCTGAGTGTCGATCACTGCACGGTTTGGAGCGCCGTGAACCAAGATTCTCATCTTTGATCCGACAACTTCCATCCATGCTGGTACTGACTTTTCACCGAGTTCTGCGCTTGCGACGATGAATGGTGTGAGATCTTGTGAGCTAGGAACGACATCAATGACATCCATTGGTGTGACGCGGAATGAAGGAATGTTTACCTTCTTACCGTTCACGAGGAAGTGGTTGTGGCGAACTAGCTGACGTGCCATGTCGCGGCTCTTTGCAAAGCCGGCACGGAATACGACGTTATCGAGACGAGTCTCAAGGATGACCAGGAGGTTCTCACCAGTCTTACCCTGAACGCGGTTTGCCTCTTCGTAGTAACCACGGAACTGCTTCTCAAGTACTCCATAAATACGTGCGCACTTCTGCTTTTCACGCATCTGTAAGAGGTACTCAGATTCCTTGGAACGGCCACGGCCGTGCTGTCCTGGTGGATATGGACGAGATTCGATCGGACACTTTGGTCCATCGCACTTAGAGCCCTTAAGAAAGAGCTTAACTTTTTCGCGACGGCAACGCTTGCAATCTGCTCCGGTATAACGAGCCATTTATTCTCTTCCTTCCTTAAACTCGACGAGGCTTTGGTGGACGGCAACCGTTGTGAGGGGCTGGAGTGACATCAGTGATGGCTCCAACTTCCAAACCAGCGGCCTGCAATGAACGGATTGCAGTTTCGCGACCTGAACCAGGTCCTTTAACAAATACATCAACCTTCTTGAGGCCATGCTCTTGGGCACGACGTGCTGCTGCTTCAGCGGCGAGCTGAGCTGCGAAAGGTGTTGATTTACGAGATCCCTTGTAGCCAACCTGACCAGCAGATGACCATGAGATAACCGCACCACTTGGGTCGGTGATTGAGATGATGGTGTTGTTGAAGGTGCTCTTAATGTGAGCTTGTCCTGTAACAACGTTCTTCTTCTCTTTCTTACGAAGCTTAACTTTGCCCTTACCTGCGGCGGTCTTTGATTTAGGAGCAGCCATGATTACTTAGTCTCCTTCTTCTTGCCAGCAATAGCCTTACGTGGGCCCTTACGGGTACGAGCATTTGTATGTGTGCGCTGACCGCGGACAGGTAGTCCTTTGCGGTGGCGAATACCTTGGTATGACTGAATTTCAACTTTACGACGGATGTCGCCAGCGATTTCACGGCGAAGGTCACCCTCGATTTTGTAGTTGCCTTCGATGTATTCACGAAGTTTTGCCAATTCTGGCTCTTGAAGATCTTTGACGCGGGTATCTGGAGAGATGCCGGTTGCAGCAAGAACTGCATGCGAGCGAGTCAATCCAATCCCGAAGATATAGGTGAGTGCGATCTCAACCCGCTTTTCGCGAGGTAGATCTACACCGACTAAACGTGCCATTTCTGTACCCTTTTTCTGTATCCGGTGGTCCTTCGCAATGCATCCACTTGGGTAAGTGGCTCTGGCCTACCGGTCCAGAGGTCTGTGCTCACTCTCTTTCGAAAGTTAACGCAGTCGCATCACGCGTATGTAGTTATCCTTGGCGTTGCTTGTGGCGAAGATTGTCGCAAATCACCATGACGCGACCATTACGACGAATGACTTTGCACTTGTCGCAAATCTTCTTCACGCTTGGCTTTACCTTCACGATCTTCCCCTTTTTTTCCCTTACTACTTCTTACAACTACCTAAAATTACTTAACCTTAAAAACTACTTGTAACGATAAGTAATCCGACCTCGTGTGAGGTCATATGGACTGAGTTCTACAATCACGCGATCTTCAGGAAGGATGCGAATGTAGTTCTGTCGCATCTTTCCGCTGATGTGTGCAAGTACAACGTGGCCATTTGTCAGAGTTACTTTGAACATTGCGTTCGGTAAAGCTTCAGCTACAACGCCTTCGATCTCGATTGCGCCATCTTTCTTAGCCAAACAATTACCAACTCTCTATTCATTTCATACCGATAAACCCATTTCTGGGCAGAGGAGTAGGTTATCTGCTGCTCGGCGATACACGAAATCCTCCCCTTGTACTCCTCTGGCCACCAAAAAGCACGCTTTTTGAAGCAACTCGCCGTACCCTCAACCCCATGAAAAGCCTCTTTTTCGGCGGAATAATCCGCTCCCCGAGCCAAGATCTGGGTGAGCGGCTTGAAGTTGAGGGCCAGATTTTTGCCCACAATCGCAACGGCCATGATCAGGTCATAGATCTTGCCGGCCGAACAATAATCCCAGCCTTTGCCGATGGCCATGCCCACCCGCTCTTCGCTGGTCGCCAATCACAAGGTCCGCAAGTCACTGGGTTGAAAACCCTGCCCGAAATTTTAGAAGAAGTGAAACGTTTTGCAGATGCGAACCCAGCAACGCCGTGGATCTCAGGCGGTGCATACGAAGCTGCAATCGTTGAGGGTGGAGCATTTAAGAGCGCTTGGCTAGATAGCGTGGTGAGTGATCGCCCAGTTTCCCTGCTCGCAATGGATCACCACACTCTTTGGGTCAATACCAAAGCGTTAGAGATTGCAGGCATAACCACTGAGACAAAAAATCCAGATGGTGGAACCATCGCACGCAATTCTGATGGTTCACCTCAAGGAACTTTACGTGAATCTGCCGCGATCAATCTAGTAACCAAGTACCAACCGCCGCCATCTCTTCAATCAGATATCGAAGCGATTCGATTTGCATCAGATAAATACCTCTCATCCGGGGTTACCTTCGCCCAGGATTCATGGATTTTAGATGGAATGGCAGAGTCCTACTTTGCAGCGGAAAAATCAGGCGCACTTAAAATTGATATGAATATTTCTTTTTTAGCTAGCCCAGAAATCTGGCCGGATAAGAGTGCCTCCTTCGATGAGATTCGACGCACACCAAGTAAATTGATTCGGGCAGATAGCGTTAAATTTTTATTAGATGGAGCGCTCTCAAGTGGCACTGCAGCGCTACTGCACTCTTACGATGATCAAGCAAATTATTTTGGCGAAAAAATCTGGAGTGATAAGGAGCTTCAAGAGGCTGTCGCACACTTTGACTCACTTGGCTATCAATTGCATCTGCATGCGATCGGTGATGCTGCAATCCGCCAAGCACTTGACGTTATCGAGGCTGATTCAATCAAACGCCGGCCAGTTATCGTGCATGCCCAGCTCATAGATCCGGCTGATCTGCCGCGGTTTGCTAACTTGGGTGTCATCACTAATTTTCAACCACTCTGGACTTATTTAGATGTGATGAATCAAGAGTTGATTCTGCCTCGTATTGGTAGTGCGCGAAATAATCGTCAGTACCAACTTCGCTCATTGCGAGATTCTGGTGCCAGAATTGCATTTGGCAGTGATTGGCCGGTCACCAGCGAAGTCCCATTAGAAGCGCTTCATGTCCCAGTACTTCGGGCCAGGCCAGGCTCAACTGATGCCCCCTGGAATATTGAAGAAGCGATCACGGCCGAAGAATCATTCGATTTCTATACCAGGGCTGTTGCTTACCAATCTTTCCGTGAGGATGAGCGGGGCGAATTAAAACCAGGAATGAAAGCTGATTTTTTGATTCTCGATAAAGATCCGATTCAGTATCCGGATGCGAAAATTGAAGCGGTCTACAAAAATGGTGAGTTAATCAAGCAGCTCTGAAATTTCGACGCCAAGTCGACCTAGTTCAGATTTTCCGCCATCCAGACTTGTGAGCACAAATGGCTTCCCATCCGGCAATAGCGCAAAGGTCTGTTCAAAGTGCGCGCCGTTAGATTTATCAATCGAAACCACGGTCCAATCATCTGATAGAACTTTCATCGTGGCCGAACCGCGCGTAATCATGGGTTCGATTGCTAGCGCTAGGCCGACAGTCAGCTCTGGTCCAAAGCCAGCTTTTCCATAATTAAGCAGGTGCGGCTCTTGATGCATTTCAGAGCCAATTCCGTGACCACCATATTCACGAAGAATTCCATACTCACCTTGCGAATTTGTGTAGCTCTCAATCGCATGTGAAATATCGGTGAGATGTCCCCCAACTTTTGCCGCTGCAATCCCCTGCCACATGGACTCTTCGCAGACCGCCATTAATTTCTCATCTTCTGGGGCAATCTTGCCAATACCAAATGAGATCGCTGAATCACCGTGCCAGCCATCGACGATGGCGCCAAAATCTAATGAGAGTAGATCACCTTCTTGAAGTGGTCGTTCATTTGGAATTCCGTGAACAACTTCGTGATTAACAGAGGCACAAAGAACGTTGGGATAACCGTAATAACCAAGAAAGGATGGGGTCGCACCCTTTGATTTAAGAAAATCAGCGGCCAAAGTATCTAGTTCTAGCGTAGTGACTCCCACTTTGGCAGCAGCTTTCATCAGCAGCAAGGCTTCACCAACGACTAGGCCGGCAAGGCGCATCTTCTTTAGCTCTTCTAGGGTCTTTAGTTGAATGGCCATCAGTGTTAACTTACTTTATTGGCTTCTATGAGCGCGCTACAAAAGTATCTAGAGCAGTGATTGCCCGGTCAGTTATTTCAGCAACTTCGCCTTCGGCGCTGATCTGGATGAGGCAATCTTCGTGCTTGTAATAATCGATGATCGGTAGTGTTGAATCGGCGTATACCTCGAGGCGGCGTTTGATAACTT
Source organism: Candidatus Nanopelagicaceae bacterium (assembly GCA_965658705.1). GTDB lineage: Bacteria > Actinomycetota > Actinomycetes > Nanopelagicales > Nanopelagicaceae > PALSA-747. Next base: position 18,573 of record CBFHTP010000018.1, on the reverse strand, counting down.
CTTCCGAATCATCTTCTCGCTGATAAAGCTCGCCTTGGCACTTGTCGCAGATGCCATCGACTGCAGGCTGTTCGTAAAGCACGTGGAACGAGGCCTGGCAATTACGACAGGTGCGTCGTCCAGAAAGTCTGGCGATGATTTTTGAATCTTCGATAGTGAGTTCAAGAACCGCATCGAGAGGCGTCCGGGCTGCTACTAAAATCTCTTTAAGTACCTGCGCTTGCGCAACATTTCTAGGGAAGCCATCGAGCAAAAAACCTACCTTGGCATCGTCATGAGTGAGTCGATCTCTCACCATCTCGTTGGTCACTGAATCTGGAACAAGTTCACCTTTAGCAACAAAAGACTTTGCCAGCAGACCAAGTTCGGTCTCAGTCTTCATATTGTGGCGGAAGATTTCCCCTGTTGAGATATGTGGAATACCGTAATGTGCAGCTAGGTGAACTGCTTGAGTTCCTTTACCAGCTCCCGGTGGTCCAACCAGGATAAGGCGCATTACTTCAGGAAGCCTTCATAGGAACGCTGTTGTAGCTGAGATTCGATCTGCTTTGCAGTATCAAGACCAACACCTACAACGATCAAGATTGC
>CBFHTP010000018.1:0-17975 GCA_965658705.1 Candidatus Nanopelagicaceae bacterium | reverse complement strand
TCATAGGAACGCTGTTGTAGCTGAGATTCGATCTGCTTTGCAGTATCAAGACCAACACCTACAACGATCAAGATTGCCGTTCCACCGAATGGGAAGTTCTGGGATGCATTGAAGAGAATCAGCGCAACGATAGGAATGATCGCAACAAATGATAGGTAGAGCGCACCTGGAGCGGTGATGCGAGAGAGAACGTATTGCAAGTACTCAGATGTTGGGCGGCCTGCACGAATTCCAGGAATGAAGCCACCGTACTTCTTCATATTGTCGGCAACTTCATCTGGATTGAAGGTAATCGCGACATAGAAGTAGGTAAAGAAGACGATCAGGGCCGCATAGGTGATGATGTAAATAGGGTGATCGCCCTTGACGAGATTCTTCTGAATCCAGATCGCCCAAGCAGCTTGAGATCCTGAGAAGTTCACAATCAATGATGGAATATAGAGAAGTGATGATGCAAAGATGACCGGGATTACGCCAGCCTGGTTAACCTTGATCGGAATATATGTGCTGGTTCCGCCGTATGAGGTACGACCTACCTGGCGCTTGGCATATTGAACTGGGATTCGCCGTTGAGCTTGCTCAACAAAGACAACCGCAGCTACTACGCAGACACCAACAGCTAGAACGAAGAGGAAGGCGAAGAGGCCTTTTTGCAATTTAATCGACCAGAGCTGTGTTGGGAAACCAGCTGCAATTGAGGTAAAGATCAAGATCGACATTCCGTTACCGACACCGCGATCAGTGATGAGCTCTCCGAGCCACATGATCACAGATGTTCCAGCTGTCATGACAAAGACCATGGTGACAATTCGCTGCCATGATGCATCAGGAATGATAGGGAATGTGCAACCACTAAAGAGGCGACCTGGAGTGCGAGCAACGGCGATCAAACCGGTTGACTGCAATATTGCAAGACCAATAGTGAGGTAACGGGTGTACTGAGTGAGCTTTGCGGTTCCTGACTGACCTTCGTTCTTCAAAGTTTCAAAGCGAGGAATAACCACAGTCAGGAGCTGAATAATGATTGAGCTCGTGATGTACGGCATGATGCCAAGTGCGAAAACTGAGAGATGCAGCAGCGCGCCACCCGAGAAGAGGTTGACGAGGCCGAAGAGGCCACCATTATTAGCAGTCTTCAAGCATTCCTGGACATTCTTGTAGGAAACTCCAGGAGTAGGAACGATAGAACCGAAGCGGAAGAGAGCCATGATCGCCATGGTGAAGAAGATCTTGACACGCAAATCAGGTGTCTTAAAGGCCTTTCCGAATGCTGCAAGCATTTTCTTCTCCCTTAAATCTTCTTAGTTGAACCACCAGCTGCAGCGATCTTTTCGACCGCTGAGGATGAGAACCCATGAGCAGCAACATCAACCTTGACGGTGATTTCGCCGTTTCCGAGAACCTTGACCGGATAGCTGTCACGCACTGCACCCTTTGCAATGAGATCTTCAACGGTAACAGTGCCTCCCTTTGGATAGAGGGCATTGATTGTTGAGACATTCACTGGCTGGTACTCCACGCGCTCTGGGTTTTTGAAACCACGGAGCTTTGGAAGACGCATGACGAGTGGCAACTGTCCACCTTCGAAACCGGCACGGACTACGTTACGAGCACGCGTTCCCTTGCCGCCACGACCGGCGGTCTTACCCTTTGATGCTTCACCGCGACCCTTACGAGTACGCGCCTTCTTTGCACCAGGGGCGGGACGTAGATGATGAACTTTTAGAACCATTTTTATTCAACCTCCTCGACAGCGACCATGTGACGAACGGCGACAACCATGCCACGGATCTCTGGACGATCTTCTTTAACAACGACATCACCGATGCGCTTGAGTCCGAGTGAACGCAAGGTCTCGCGGTGTTCTGGACGTGCTCCAACTTTTGAGCGGAGCTGAGTAACTTTTAGACGTGGCATGTTATGCACCTACCGATGCTGCGATGGCACGAACAGTTGCGGCTGGTGCGACATCTTCTAGTGGGCGACCACGACGTGCTGCGATTGCTTGTGGGGCTTCAAGAGCTTTGAGAGCTGCTGCAGTTGCGTGAACCATGTTGATCGGATTTGCTGAACCGAGAGACTTAGTCAGTACATCTTGGATTCCAGCGCACTCAAGTACGGCGCGAACTGGTCCACCAGCGATGACACCTGTACCAGCTGAAGCTGGACGAAGGAGTACGACGCCGGCAGCTGCTTCACCTTGTACTGGGTGAGGGATGGTTCCGTTAAGAATTGGAACCTTGAAGAATTGCTTCTTCGCATCTTCAACCGCTTTAGCAATGGCTTGTGGAACTTCCTTAGCCTTGCCGTAACCGATTCCGATTGTTCCCTTTTGGTCACCGACGACAACGAGTGCGGTAAAGGAGAAACGACGTCCACCCTTTACAACCTTCGCTACGCGGTTAATGAAAACTACGCGCTCTGTGTATGGAGACTTCTCTTTTTCAGGAGCTCCGTCGCGACGATCGCGACGTGGACCGCGATTATCTGACTTACCCTCTTCGCGAGGGCTCTTTGCTGGAGGAGTTGCCATTAGAAGTCCAATCCATTCTCGCGGGCACTATCTGCAAGAGCAGCAATGCGGCCGTGGTACTTGTTTCCACCGCGGTCAAAGACCACTGTAGAAATTCCATTTTCCTTCGCCCGCTTTGCAACGAGTTCACCGACGATACGAGCCTTTGCGCTCTTATCAGATGATGAATCTTTACGTAGGTCAACTTCCATAGTTGATGCAGAGACAAGTGTTGAACCGATTGCATCATCAATGATCTGAACGAGAAGGTGACGTGAGGAACGTGATACGACAAGGCGAGGGCGAGCGGCTGTGCCGACGACCTTCTTGCGAACACGGAAGTGGCGACGACGGCGTGCATTCTGTGATGAGCCTTTAACTACTTTTACACCAATGGCCATTACTTCTTACCTGTCTTTCCTTGCTTGCGGCGAATCTTTGCACCCTCGAGGTGTAGACCCTTGCCCTTGTATGGATCAGATTTACGAAGCTTTTGAATCTTCGCTGCGACTTCGCCCACGAGCTGCTTATCAATACCAACGACTGAAAGCCTGGTAGCCGATTCAACTTTGAAGGTAATTCCTTCAGGAGCTGGGAAGAGAATTGAGTGGCTGTAGCCGAGCGCAAATTCAAGATCCTTGCCCTTTTCAGCTACGCGATAACCAACCCCAACAATGTTGATCGTCTTGGAGTAGCCATTCGTTACGCCTTCGATTGCATTGGCAACCAGTGTGCGCGAAAGACCGTGAAGTGAACGAGCTTCGCGACCATCATCAGGACGAGCAACAACAAGGTTGGTATCTTCCTTTGCGATAGTGATTGGAGCTTTGACATCGAGAGCGAGTGAACCCTTAGGTCCCTTCACTGCGACGTTCTGCCCAGAAATAGTGATTTCGACTCCAGCTGGAATCGTGATTGGCATACGACCGATACGTGACATCAGATCACCACACGTAGGCGAGAACTTCTCCGCCTACCCCTTGCTTGTTGGCTTGCTTATCTGTCAGCAGACCAGTTGATGTCGAGATGATCGCTACGCCAAGTCCACCAAGCACCTTTGGCAGGGCGGTTGACTTTGCATATACGCGAAGTCCTGGCTTTGAAACGCGACGAAGTCCTGCAATAGAACGTTCGCGGTTCGCACCAAACTTCAAACTCAAAGTTAGTGTCTTACCGAAGCCAGCTGGGTTTGCATCTACTTTATATTCAGCGATGAAACCCTCCTGCTTCAATATTTCGGCAATACGAATCTTTACCGACGACGAAGGCATTGCTACCTCGTTGTGATAAGCAGAGTTCGCATTGCGCAGACGTGCAAGCATGTCTGCGATCGGATCTGTCATTGTCATTCTCTTGGCCTCTGGCCTTTCTCGAACCGGTTTCCTGTCACTGTTTTAAGAGCTGGGACCTGTCTCGTAGTTGTTGGGTGAAAGTGAATTACCAAGATGCCTTGGTGATGCCTGGAAGTTCGCCGCGGTGCGCCATCTCGCGGAAGCAGATACGGCAGATGCCGAACTTTTGGTAGACAGCATGCGGACGACCACATCGCTGGCAACGTGTATACCCGCGAACCTTGAACTTAGGCTTGCGAGCTGCTTTCACCTTGAGTGATGTCTTTGCCATTTTTTATCCTCTCCTAAGCCCCTGTTAGAGCTCTCTGAAAGGGAAACCGAGTTGCTTCAAGAGCTCGCGGCCTTCCTCGTCAGTCTTAGCTGTGGTCACGAAAGTAATATCCATTCCGCGCTGGCGATCGATCTTGTCCTGCTCGATTTCTGGGAAAACTGATTGCTCAGTAAGACCAAAGGTGTAGTTGCCGTTTCCATCAAACTGCTTTGGCGAAAGGCCGCGGAAGTCACGAATACGAGGAAGTGAGATCGAGAGAAGACGATCTGTGAACTCCCACATACGATCATTGCGAAGTGTCACGTGGGCACCGATTGGCATACCTTCACGCAACTTGAACTGAGCAATTGACTTACGAGACTTGGTGACCTGAGGCTTCTGACCTGTGATGATCGTAAGATCGCGAATCGCGCCTTCAATCAGCTTGGAATCACGAGCAGCTTCACCCACACCCATGTTGACGATGACCTTAGTCAAGGTTGGGATCTGCATAACGTTGCCGTAAGAGAACTTGCTCTTGAGAGCAGGCTTGATCTCTGCAACATAGCGCGCCTTAAGGCGAGGTTGAGTGGTTGTAGACATTAGATATCCTTTCCGGTGCGACGACCGATGCGAACGTTCTTGCCGTTCTCATCTTTACGTGCGCCAAGACGAGTTGCTTTGCCGTCATCACCAAGGATCTGCACATTTGAAATATGGATCGCTGATTCAACGGTCGTAATTCCTCCGACTTTTACGCCGCGCTCTGATGTTGTCTCTTTAGTGTGGCGCTTCACGCGGTTAACACCTTCAATGAGGATACGTTCAGCTTTCTTATCGACTTCGAGAACAGTGCCTGTGACACCCTTATCTTTGCCGGCAATAACCTGGACCTTGTCGCCCTTTTTAATGTTTGCCATTTTTATAGCACCTCCGGAGCAAGCGAGATGATCTTCATAAACTTCTTATCGCGAAGTTCACGGGCAACTGGTCCGAAGATACGGGTTCCACGTGGTTCGCCATCAGCTTTAAGGATCACTGCAGCATTTTCATCAAACTTGATATATGAACCATCAGGACGACGGTTCTCTTTCGTGGTGCGAACGATGACAGCCTTAACGACTTCACCCTTCTTCACAGTTCCGCCAGGAATTGCATCTTTGACGGTGCAGACAATGACATCACCGATCCCTGCGTAGCGACGTGATGAGCCGCCAAGCACGCGGATGCAAAGAAGTTCCTTGGCACCGGTGTTATCGGCAACTCTGAGACGAGATTCTTGTTGAATCATCTTTTTACTTCGCCTTCTCGATGATCTGCACAACGCGCCAGCGCTTTGTTGCAGATAGCGGACGGGTCTCCATGAGGAGAACACGATCGCCGATACCAGCCTCGTTCTTCTCATCATGTGCCTTGAGCTTATGGGTACGAACCATGACCTTTGAATAGAGGCCGTGCTTGACCTGATCCTGGATCGCTACGACGACGGTCTTATCCATCTTGTCGCTAGTGACGATACCTTCACGAGTCTTGCGGAAACCGCGAGTTATCTCAGACATTATGCGGCACCTCCTATTCCTAATTCACGTTCACGCAGAATTGTGTAAATGCGTGCAATCTCTTTGCGGATCGCATGTAGACGACCGTGGTTCTCGAGTTGACCAGTTGCAGCCTGGAAGCGAAGGTTGAAGAGTTCTTCCTTTGCTTCACCAAGCTTGACTGCAAGCTCTTCGGTTGAGAGCGCACGTAGCACCTCAGCAGTAACAATGTTTGACATTAGAACTCCTCACGCTTCACTACGCGACACTTCATTGGCAACTTATGCATGGCACGTGTCATCGCTTCTGTAGCAAGTTCTTCGCTTACTCCAGAAACTTCGAACATCACGCGACCAGGCTTAACGTTTGCAATCCACCATTCAGGTGAACCCTTACCGGAACCCATACGAGTTTCAGCAGGCTTCTTGGTGAGTGGGCGATCTGGGTAGATGTTGATCCAGACCTTTCCACCACGCTTGATGTGACGGGTCATTGCAATACGAGCTGCTTCAATCTGACGGTTAGTCACATAAGCAGGTTCTAGAGCTTGGATACCAAAATCGCCGAAGGCAACTTCAGTTCCGCCCTTTGACATACCAGCACGCTTTGGGTGGTGCTGCTTGCGGTGTTTAACCTTGCGAGGAATTAACATTATTGCGCAGCTCCTTCCACTGTTGTAGCCGGAGCAACTGGTGCAGCCGGAGCTGATTCGGCAGCTGGCTGACGATCAGAAACATTTGAAGTAGTGACTTCACCGCGTGGGCGAGATGGACGAGATGCACCACCGCGACCTGCTCCTGGCTTCGGTGCACGAGCAGCTGCAAGTGCTGCTGCTTCGCGCTCTGCACGGGATGCGATCACTTCACCCTTATAGATCCAAACCTTCACTCCGAGCTTTCCGAAAGTTGTGTCGGCTTCATAGAATCCATAATCAATATCTGCACGAAGTGTGTGAAGTGGTACGCGACCTTCGCGGTAGAACTCTGAGCGTGCAATTTCTGCTCCGCCAAGACGTCCACCAACCTGAACACGAATACCTTGCGCTCCAGCCTTCATCGCTGACTGCATAGACTTACGCATTGCACGGCGGAAAGAGACGCGAGCAGCGAGCTGCTCTGCAATTCCTTGTGCAACGAGCTGTGAATCAATCTCTGGATTCTTTACTTCAAGAATATTGAGCTGAACTTGCTTGCCAGTCAACTTCTCAAGATCCATGCGGATGCGATCTGCTTCAGTTCCGCGGCGGCCAATAACGATTCCTGGACGAGCGGTGAAGAGATCGATACGGACACGCTCACGTGTGCGTTCGATTTCAATACGTGAAACTCCAGCGCGCTCCATGCCCTTAGACATCATGCGACGGATCTCGATATCTTCACGCACATAATCCTTGTAGTTCTTCTCAGCAAACCAGCGAGATTTAAACTCAGTGGTGATACCTAGGCGGAAGCCATGTGGATTTACTTTTTGACCCATTTACTTGGCCTGCCCTTCAGAAGACTTCTTGGCATTTCTGTGTTTGACCGGCGCCTTGCGTTGACCGTTTACACGGTATGCGCGATCATCAGAGACAGTCAAAGTGATTGAACTTGAACGCTTGCGAATCGTGAAGCCACGACCTTGAGCACGTGGACGGAAGCGCTTAAGAGTGAAGCCCTCATCCACTGTCGCTTCTGAGATCCAAAGCTCTGAAGCATCACGTAGACCCGGATTCTTCTGCTTTGCATTATCAATAGCTGAGTTAAGAAGTGTGTAAAGCTCGCCGCCAATTTCTTGCGGAGCGAACTTCAACGTTGTGAGAGCAATGTCAGCACGCTCTCCACGGATGATGTTGACAACGCGACGAGCCTTTTGAGGGGTCGTGCGTGTGTTCTTGAGAACAGCCTTTGCAACAAGTACGTCGCTCTGGTCAGCCTTTGGCAAGTTACTAGCCACGGGATGCTCTCCGATCATCTTTGACGTGACCCTTGAAGGTACGTGTTGGCGCAAACTCACCGAGCTTGTGTCCAATCATTGCTTCAGTCACGAATACCGGAACGTGCTTACGTCCGTCATGAACAGCGATTGTGTGGCCGATCATGGCAGGGATGATCATCGAGCGACGTGACCATGTCTTGATGACATTCTTGGTATTCGCATCGTTCTGAACATCAACCTTCTTCTGAAGGTGGCCGTCCACGAATGGACCCTTCTTTAAACTACGTGGCATTTGCAGTCGGCTCCTTATCGCTTCTTGTTCGACTTACGACGGCGGACAATCATGGAATCAGACGCCTTCTTTTTACGAGTACGTCCTTCAGGCTGGCCCCAAGGTGTCACTGGGTGACGTCCACCAGAGGTCTTACCCTCACCACCACCGTGTGGGTGATCTACAGGGTTCATTACAACTCCGCGAACAGTTGGACGAATACCCAACCAACGCTTACGTCCAGCTTTTCCGTAGTTGATGTTGGATTGTTCGGCATTGCCGACTTCACCAACGGTTGCACGACAGCGAACGTCAACGTTGCGAATTTCACCAGATGGCATACGCAGTTGTGCATATGGGCCCTCTTTTGCAACCAGCTGAACAGATGCGCCAGCTGAGCGAGCAATCTTTGCTCCGCCACCAGGACGTAGCTCGATCGCGTGAATAACGGTACCTACTGGGATATTGCGAAGCGGTAGTGAGTTGCCTGGCTTGATATCAGCTGATGGACCATTTTCAATGGAGTCACCCTGCTGCAACTTATTGGGAGCCAAGATGTAACGCTTCTCGCCATCTGCATAATGCAGAAGCGCAATACGTGATGTGCGGTTCGGGTCGTATTCGATATGAGCAACCTTTGCTGGAATGCCATCTTTATCGTTACGAGTGAAATCAATAAGGCGGTATGCGCGCTTATGTCCGCCACCTTGGTGACGAACGGTGATGCGACCGCTTGCATTACGACCACCCTTTGAGTGAATTGGGCGAACCAATGACTTCTCTGGGGTCGAACGTGTGATCTCTTTAAAGTCAGGAACGCTTGCACCGCGTTGTCCTGGTGTTGTGGGCTTGAGTTTACGTAGCGCCATTTTTTATCCTCTTTCTCTCAAAGTCCTATCTCCGATTAGGAGACAGGGCCTCCGAAAATGTCGATACGGTCACCGGCAGCAACGTGCACGATCGCACGCTTTGTGTCATTGCGCTTTCCAAAACCAACCTTGGCACGCTTGCGCTTGCCTTCACGGTTCATGGTGTTGACGCTGAGCACCTTCACGCCAAATACCTTTTCAACAGCGATCTTGATCTCTGTCTTATTAGCATCTGGAGCAACAATAAATGTGTACTTGTTCTGGTCGAGAAGTGAATATGACTTCTCAGAAACAACTGGGCTTAGAAGTACATCGCGATGGTCTTTCATTAGGCAGACACTCCTTCACTCTCGCGAGCTACAGCGGTAACCGCTTTAGCTGGGCCAGCGATAAATTCGCGGATCGCGCTCTCTGTAAAGACGAGATCGTCAGCGACGAGGACGTCATACGAGTTGAGCTGATCGTTGACGATTAAGTGGGTGTTCTCTGCGTTGCGAAGTGCACGCCATGCGTGATCTTCAGACCGTGAAAGAACTACGAGAAGGTTCTTGCGATCCGAGAACTGACGAATTGCTGCAATCGCACTCTTTGTTGAGATAGCAGATACATCTGATGCCTTAACAATTGAGTCAAGGACGTGAATGCGATCTTCGCGTTGGCGATCAGAGAGGCAACCCTTGAGAGCAGCAGCGATCATCTTTTTCGGTGTGCGCTGGTCGAATGTACGTGGAACTGGTCCATGAGATACGCCACCGTGACGCTGGAGCGGAGCACGGACCGATCCCTGACGGGCGCGACCTGTTCCTTTCTGTGCGTGAGGCTTCTTACCTGTACCACTGACCTCTGCGCGAGTTTTGGTCTTCGCAGTACCAGCGCGTGCAGCAGCAAGCTGCGCAACAACGACTTGGTGGATGAGTGGGACATTCGCTTGCACATCAAAGAGTGATGCTGGCAGTTCTAGCGAACCAACCTTCTTACCCTCTGCGCTTGTGATGTCTACGGTCAATGCCATGGCTTATGCACCTGCCTTAACTGATGATCCTGAATGTGTCGTAATCGCATGCTTTGCAGCTGAGCGAATAAAGACGATTGAATTAGTTGCACCAGGGACTGCTCCCTTGATGAGCAGCAATGACTTCTCTGCATCTACCGAATGAACGAGAAGATTCTGTGTTGTTACGCGCTCAACACCCATGCGTCCCATCATTTTCTTACCCTTAAAAACGCGACCTGGGGTTGTACGGTTTCCGATAGATCCAGGAGTACGGTGCTTACGGTCTACACCGTGAGAAGCGCCGAGACCATGGAAGCCGTGACGCTTCATAACGCCGGCAGATCCCTTACCGCGAGAAGTTCCTGTTGCATCAACGATCTCACCAGCGGCAAAAACATCTGCGCGCAGCTCTTGACCGAGTGTGTATGCAGAAGCATCTGAGACTCGAAGTTCTACAACTTCAAGACGAGGCGTAACGCCAGCCTTTTCAAAGTGTCCAGCAAGTGGCTTTGTCACCTTGCGTGGATCAACTGCACCGAATGCGAGCTGGATAGCTACATAGCCATCGCGCTCCATGGTGCGAATATCTGTGATGACGCATGGACCAGCTTCAACAACAGTGACTGGAACAATCTTATTGTTGGAATCGAAGACCTGAGTCATACCGAGCTTCTTGCCAATAATTCCTTTAATGGCTGAGCCTTGGGATTGAATGTTTGTCATGTGTCAGATCCGTCCTTAGAGCTTGATCTCAATGTCAACGCCGGCAGGCAGATCGAGGCGCATCAGTGAGTCAACTGTCTTAGGAGTTGGATCAATGATGTCGATGAGGCGCTTATGTGTGCGCATCTCGAAATGTTCACGGCTGTCCTTGTACTTGTGAGGAGAGCGGATTACACAGAAGGTGTTCTTCTCTGTAGGCAGCGGTACTGGCCCAGCGACTGTTGCGCCGGTACGTTCAACTGTCTCGACGATCTTCTTTGCAGAAGAGTCGATGATCTCGTGATCGTAAGCCTTGAGCCGAATGCGGATCTTTTGTCCCGCCATTTGCTTCTCCTTTTTTCCTTACTACGGTTAAAAAATATTTGTACATCTAGCAACTTTTCTCTTGTTGGGAAGGGCGACCAGGTGATCGCCCTTCCCGTTAACAGGAGGTTTTACGCTTTATTACATTACTTCTTGATCTTTGTTACGCGACCAGCTCCGACGGTACGACCGCCTTCACGGATAGCAAAGCGCAGACCATCTTCCATTGCGATTGGTTGGATGAGAACAACAGCCATTTCGGTGTTATCGCCAGGCATAACCATCTCTGTACCAGCTGGAAGTGTGACAACACCGGTTACGTCAGTTGTACGGAAGTAGAACTGAGGACGGTAGTTGTTGAAGAATGGTGTGTGACGTCCGCCTTCATCCTTTGAAAGGATGTATGCAGATGCATCAAACTCAGTGTGAGGAGTGATTGAACCAGGCTTTACAACAACCTGGCCACGCTCTACATCTTCACGCTTTGTTCCACGGAGAAGAAGTCCAACGTTCTCGCCAGCCTGGCCTTCGTCAAGAAGCTTGCGGAACATTTCTACACCAGTAACGGTGGTCTTCTGTGAATCGCGAATTCCAACGATTTCAACTTCTTCGTTGACCTTGACGATACCGCGCTCGATACGACCTGTAACCACAGTTCCACGACCGGTGATTGTGAATACGTCTTCAACAGGCATAAGGAATGGCTTATCAACTTCACGCACTGGCTGCGGGATAAATGAATCCACTGCATCCATGAGAGCGATGATCGAATCGCCCCACTTTGCATCACCTTCAAGAGCCTTAAGTGCTGAGATGCGAACGATTGGGGTGTCGTCGCCTGGGAACTCGTACTTGCTGAGAAGTTCGCGAACTTCCATTTCTACGAGTTCAAGAATTTCTTCATCATCGACCATATCTGACTTGTTGAGAGCCACAACGATCGATGGGACGCCTACCTGACGTGCAAGGAGAACGTGTTCCTTGGTCTGAGGCATTGGGCCATCAGTTGCAGCTACGACGAGGATTGCTCCATCCATCTGTGCTGCGCCAGTGATCATGTTCTTGATGTAGTCAGCGTGGCCTGGGCAGTCCACGTGTGCATAGTGACGCTTCTCAGTCTGATACTCAATGTGAGCAATCGAGATTGTGATTCCGCGCAGACGCTCTTCTGGCGCCTTGTCGATCTGATCAAACGCCATCAATGGGTTCACATCTGGGTACTTATCGTGAAGTACGCGAGAAATTGCCGCAGTAAGAGTTGTCTTACCATGGTCAATGTGACCGATTGTGCCGATGTTTACGTGCGGTTTAGTCCGCTCAAACTTCGCCTTTGCCACTTGTTGCCTCCTGTTTTATTTAGCCTGTTAGTTTTTGAAATAATTACTTCTGATTATTCGCCGCGAACCTTCGCAACGATCTCCTTCGCTACCGCTTGTGGTACTTCGGTATACGAATCGAAGGTCATTGAGTAAGAAGCGCGACCCTGAGTTCTGCTTCGTAGATCTCCGACATAGCCGAACATCTCTGAGAGTGGAACGACAGCCTTGACGATGCGGGCACCTGACCGCTCGTCCATGGATTGGATCTGGCCACGGCGAGAGTTGAGATCGCCAATGACATCACCCATGAAGTCTTCAGGGGTAATGACTTCTACTGACATCACAGGCTCAAGAAGGACAGGGTTCGCCAAGCGAGCTGCCTCTCTGAAAGCTGCAATTCCAGCAATCTTGAAAGCGAGCTCCGATGAGTCAACATCGTGATACGCGCCATCAAGAAGAGTGATTCGAACATCCACCATTGGGTAACCAGCTAATGGACCGTTCTGCAGTGATTCCTTGCAACCAGCATCAACTGATGGAATGTATTCGCGAGGGATACGTCCACCGGTGATCTTATTGACGAATTCGTAATGAAGCTCTGGGTTGTCTGTGATTGGCTCCATTGCGATCTGGACCTTCGCGAACTGACCTGAACCACCAGATTGCTTCTTATGTGTGTAGTCGTAGCGCTCAACGGTCTTACGAATAGTTTCGCGGTAGGCAACCTGAGGCTTACCGACATTCGCTTCAACCTTAAACTCGCGGCGCATGCGGTCAACCAGAATTTCTAAGTGAAGCTCGCCCATTCCAGAGATAATCGTCTGGCCGGTCTCTTCATCTGATTGAACGTGGAACGTTGGGTCTTCTTCGGAGAGGCGCTGAATCGCAATACCAAGCTTCTCCTGGTCACCCTTTGTCTTTGGTTCAATCGCAACCGAAATAACGGGATCTGGGAAGTCCATCGACTCCAAGATGATCGGCTTTGCTGGATCGCAGAGCGTATTGCCAGTGGTGGTGTCCTTGAGACCCATCACAGCAACGATCATTCCGGCGCCAGTTGATGGGATTTCTTCGCGCTTGTTAGCGTGCATCTGATAGATCTTGCCGATGCGTTCTTTCTTGTCATTCGTTGAGTTGAGAACCGTTGAACCAGTCTCGAGCTTTCCGGAATAGACGCGAACGAAGGTCAACTTACCAAGGTGCGGATCGGACATAATCTTGAATGCAAGACCAGAGAATGGCTCTGACTCAGATGGCTGACGTGAATCTTCTTCTTCTGGATTGCTGTACTTCTGACCAACAATCGCAGCAATATCAAGTGGTGAAGGCAAGTAACGGTTAACCGCATCAAGCATTGGCTGTACGCCCTTGTTCTTAAATGCTGAACCGGTAAGAACTGGAGTCAACTTATCTGCAAGAGTCGCGCGACGGATACCGGCAATGATCTCTTCTTCAGAAAGTTCTGCACCATCAAGGAACTTCTCCATAATTGCATCATCTGCATCGGCGAGGGTCTCAAGCATCGCTTCACGAGCAACTTTTGACTTCTCAAGCAGATCTGCTGGGATCTCTTCGGTGACATAATCTTCACCCTTTTGGGTCTCTCCGCGCCAGGTCAAAGCCTTCATTGCAATCAGATCAATGACGCCGATGAAATCGCCTTCGTTTCCGATTGGTAGCTGCAAGACGAGTGCGATCGCATTAAGACGTGAACCGATCATCTCGACGCAGCGATCAAATGATGCGCCGGTACGGTCTAGCTTATTAACGAAACAGATGCGAGGAACGTTGTAGCGATCTGCTTGACGCCACACAGTCTCTGATTGTGGCTCGACACCAGCAACGCCATCAAATACACAAACTGCGCCATCTAGAACACGTAGTGAGCGCTCTACTTCGACGGTGAAGTCAACGTGACCCGGTGTATCAATGATGTTGATCAAGTTGCCCTTCCACATACATGTGGTTGCAGCAGATGTAATAGTGATACCGCGCTCTTGCTCCTGCTCCATCCAGTCCATCGTGGCTCCGCCATCGTGAACTTCACCGATCTTGTAATTGATGCCGGTGTAGAAAAGGATGCGCTCAGTGGTCGTGGTTTTACCCGCGTCGATGTGCGCCATGATTCCAATATTGCGAACCTTGGCTAGGTCGATTGCTGTATCTACGGCCACTTATTTAATCCCCTTAATTCCTAATAGTCTCTTTGATTACCAGCGATAGTGAGCGAAAGCCTTATTGGCTTCTGCCATCTTGTGAGTGTCTTCGCGCTTCTTTACAGCAGCACCTAGACCGTTGCTAGCATCGATCAATTCATTTGTTAGGCGCTCTGCCATTGACTTTTCGCGACGTGCACGAGAGAAGTCGGTCAACCAACGTAGACCGAGGGTCATTGAGCGAGCAGCTTTTACTTCCACTGGAACCTGATAGGTAGCTCCACCAACACGGCGTGAACGAACTTCAACGCCCGGCTTGATGTTATCGAGAGCACGCTTCAAGATGATGACAGGATCTGTTCCACCTGATTTTTCGCGTGCACCTTCAAGTGCTTTGTAAACGATTGACTCTGCTGTTGAACGCTTTCCATCAAGCAATACTTTGTTGATGAGAGCAGTGACGACAGGTGAGTTGTAAACAGGATCAGCAACAACTGGAGTCTTTGGGATAGGTCCTTTACGTGGCATTAGGAAGCCTTCTTCTCTCTCTTGGCGCCGTAGCGACTACGTGATTGCTTGCGGTTCTTCACACCTTGGGTATCAAGTGATCCGCGAATAATTTTGTAACGCACACCAGGAAGATCTTTTACACGACCACCGCGAACAAGAACGATTGAGTGCTCTTGTAAGTTGTGACCTTCACCTGGAATGTAAGCAGTGATTTCCATGCCACTTGTGAGACGAACACGTGCAACTTTACGAAGCGCAGAGTTAGGCTTCTTAGGAGTTGTTGTGTAAACGCGAGTACAAACACCGCGACGCTGTGGACTTCCCTTGAGAGCAGGAGTCGTCGTCTTCGATGTCTTTTCGGCGCGGCCCTTACGAACCAGCTGCTGAATAGTTGGCACTACTTTTCTCCACTTCTTTAAAGTGAAACGTTCTCTGTTTCACTGCATTTTTTCTCATTTCTACGCTCAACGCTCCGACCCACGAGGTCGGGCGTGTCGAGCAGTAGAGCGACAGAGGAGAAAGGTATCTGAGGCAGCCCAGAATGTGAAATCGGCTCAGTGGGCTCAGTGGGCTCAGTGGGCTCAGTCGGATAAGGTTGCCCCTATGGATGACCGATGAGGGCGCTACTCGACACGCCAAATAAGCCCAAACTTCGCGGAATTATTCACCTGGTCATGTCCCCCGTCTCTCTGGTAGCCGGTCTGACCCTGATTACCCTGGCTGACAAGCTCAGAGGTCGGGTGACTTTGGCCATTTTTACCGCTACCGCGGTCCTACTTTTCACCTGTTCGGCCCTCTATCACCGCGTGGGCTGGAAACCCAAGGCGAAGGCAGCCTGGCGGCGGATCGATCATGCCAATATCCCCATGCTGATCGCCGGCACCTATACCCCCTTCGCCATCTTCCTGTTAAGCCACCGCCAAGCCACGATCCTGCTCATCCTGGTCTGGGGCGGGGCGATCCTGATCGCCGCCCTACGCGTGCTCTGGCTCGGGGCGCCGCGGGCTCTCTATGTGATCGGCTACATCGCTCTCGGGTGGGCAGCGATCTTCTTCATGCCCTCTTTTTATAAGACTGGCGGCGTTGCAGTATTTACTTTGATTGTGATCGGTGGAGTTTCTTACTCCGCTGGTGGAATTATTTATGCCCTCAAGAGACCAAAGCTTTCGATTAAGTGGTTCGGTTTCCACGAACTCTTTCATGCTCTCACAGCCGCGGCATTTATCGTTCAGTTTGTAGCTGCCGCACTTGTTGTTTTTCGTCATCGCTAAAGTTTGTGGTTAATTTTTTATAGTAGTAAAAATAGCAATGGCCCCCGATCTCTCGAGGGCCATTGCTATTTAATTTATTCTTTTGGTTAACGAACCTCTAGATCATCAAGGCGAACTGCCTCACCTGAACCTTGAGTCTCAAATGGAGTGAAGTCATATTCATCATAAGCAGCATAGACCGCAGCCTTAGCCTCCTCAGTTGGTTCAACGCGAACATTGCGATAACGAGCAAGTCCGGTTCCAGCTGGGATCAACTTACCAATGATGACGTTCTCCTTGAGTCCAAGAAGTGGATCGCTCTTCTCTGAGAGTGCCGCGTCCGTCAAAACCTTTGTGGTCTCTTGGAATGATGCAGCCGATAGCCATGAATCTGTAGCAAGTGATGCCTTGGTAATACCCATAAGTTCTGGGCGACCTGATGCAGCCTTGCCACCAGTGGTGACTACGCGACGGTTCTCTGATTCGAACTCTTCACGAGCAACAAGTGCGCCTGGAAGAATATCGGTGTCGCCAGGTTCAAGCACTGTGATGCGCTTGAGCATTTGGCGAACAATGATTTCAATGTGCTTATCGTGAATCGATACGCCCTGTGAACGGTAAACCTCTTGGATCTCATTCACCAAGTGAATTTGAGTCTGACGAGGTCCAAGGATACGAAGAACTTGCTTAGGATCAATCGCTCCAACAACCATCTTCTGTCCAACTGCTACGCGAGTACCGTCTTCTACAAGAAGCTTCTGGCGACGAGTCACTGGATAGGCAACAGCTTCGCTGCCGTCATCTGGTGTCACGATGATCTTCTTACCCTTTGCATCTTCTAAGAAGCTGACAACGCCTGCTGTTTCTGCAATAGGGGCAACACCCTTAGGTGTGCGAGCTTCGAAGAGTTCGACGATACGTGGCAGACCATGGGTGATCTGGGTTTCACCAGAGAGCATTGCGCCGCCAGTGTGGAAGGTACGCATCGTGAGCTGAGTTCCAGGTTCACCGATTGACTGCGCTGCAATGATTCCAACAGCTTCACCGACATCGACAGTCTTGCCCGATGCCATTGAGCGGCCGTAACACATTGCGCACTGGCCAACCTTTGAATCACAGGTCAGTACTGAGCGGATCTTCACTTCTGCAACACCTGCAGCAACGAGGAGATCGATGTTGGCATCACCAAGATCGGTTCCGGCTGTAAGGATCACTTTGCTGCCAGATGTTTGAGAAATTGCATCTTCGGCCAAGTTGCGTCCAAAGAGCGCTGTCTCAACATGCTCATCGCGAACAAGTTCGCCCTGTGCATTAGTTGCAGCGATACGAAGTGTGAGACCACGATCGGTTCCACAAT
This sequence comes from Candidatus Nanopelagicaceae bacterium, assembly GCA_965658705.1. Lineage (GTDB taxonomy): Bacteria > Actinomycetota > Actinomycetes > Nanopelagicales > Nanopelagicaceae > PALSA-747. The sequence goes on along the minus strand of CBFHTP010000018.1, from coordinate 654 downwards.
CTTCTTCGCGGATAATGACATCTTGTGCAACGTCGCAGAGGCGACGGGTTAGGTAACCCGAGTCAGCTGTACGTAGCGCAGTATCCGCAAGACCCTTACGAGCACCGTGCGTTGAAATGAAGTACTCAAGAACTGAGAGCCCCTCACGGAAGTTAGCCTTGATGGGGCGAGGAATAATTTCACCCTTTGGGTTAGCTACCAAACCACGCATACCCGCGATCTGACGGATCTGCATCATATTTCCACGAGCACCTGAGTACACCATCATCCACACTGGGTTGTTTTTAGGGAAGTTATCTTCCATCGCTTTTGCAACTTCGTTAGTGGCGCTGGTCCAGATCTCAATGAGTTCCTGACGACGCTCGTCATCAGTGATAAGACCCTTTTCGTACTGTGATTGAACCTTTGCAGCCTTATCTTCGTAGCCTTCAAGTATCTCTTTCTTGCGGCCAGGTGTCACAACATCTTCAAGACCGATTGTGATTCCGGCGCGAGTCGCCCAATAGAAACCGAGTGACTTAAGCGAGTCAAGAGTCTGCGCTACAACAACCTTCGGACACTTCTCAGCGAGAGAGTTAACAATCTTGCCGAGCTCCTTCTTGGTGACGTCATAGTCAACATAATCAATCTCTGGTGGCAGAACTTCATTGAAGA
>CBFHTP010000017.1:0-26906 GCA_965658705.1 Candidatus Nanopelagicaceae bacterium | reverse complement strand
TCTACTCTTAATCACGGCACTCCTTATCGGTGCTTTTAGCTCAGTCATTCGACTTCAGGGGATGAAGAGCTCACCACTTTTAAGAGCTCACACGATTTCCTTTACTGCGACGGTAAAGACAGATCCGGTTCTAGGTAAAGCGAAGACAATCGGAGTTCGTTTCAAATCTCCGCCGACTTCGTTTCTGGCCACCCTGGGTCAGTCCACACTTGATGGGCGCACCTATTCATTGCGACTACCCGTACGCATCACGACCGCAAAATCTGTGCACTTTTTACCCGGTGATCAAATTACTGGTCAGGGCACGGTATTTGTGACTGCCGAAAGTCGGGTTGCAGCGCTGATCGCGAGTAAAGGTGACTTGGTGATTGCATCCGGCACTGACCCGATCAATCGACTGGCCGGTGTTATCCGCAACAGTTTTCGCGCATCTGCCCAAACGATCGGTGGCAGCAGTGGAAATTTAATACCCGGCCTGGTTGTAGGGGACACCTCGTTAGAGGAGAGCAGTTTCATTACTTCAATGCGTAGATCAGGGCTGACGCATTTAACTGCAGTGAGCGGTGAAAACTTTGCGATTATCGCCGCCTTCTTGCTCTGGTTATTGCAATTTGTTTTTAGAAGGCTAGGGCTTCGGCTGATTGTCACCGCAGTGGTGCTGCTGCTCTTTATATTTCTGGTTCGACCATCTCCATCAGTTTTGCGTGCGACGGTGATGACTGGAGTTCTCTTACTCGGAAAGGCTCGGGGCGAGCGTGGCTCAGCACTGCCCGCCCTAGGGCTTGCGATCTCGCTCTTGATTCTGATCGACCCATTCCAGGCAGTGGATCCTGGGTTTGCACTATCAGTTTCGGCTACCGCAGGGATCTTGATTTTATCTGAGCCGCTGACCGACTTCTTTAGCCGCTACATTCGCTATCGAAAGGCGGTAGAGCTGCTCGTTATTCCACTTGCTGCCACAATCTTTTGCACTCCGCTCACTATCGCAATATCTGGACAGCTCTCACTGGTTTCTCTTCCAGCAAATCTCTTGGTGGCTGAATTTGTGGCACCGATTACCATCATTGGATTTATTGCAGCGCTGATCTCACCCATCTTTGGCCAGCTGTCGCATCTTTTGCTCTTGATGTGTAAACCTTTTGCAGCCTGGATCGTGCTTGTGGCAAAAGTTGGCGGAGCAGCGCCGCTCCTGACGCTACCAAAGAGTTACATCGGAGCAGCAATGGGGCTCGCCCTAATAACATTGTTAGCCCGTAAGGCTTTTAAAATTGCAGCTATTCTTACGATTTTGGTTGTTGCGCTTCACTTATTAACAACGTCAGGTTGGCCCGGTAACTGGGTAATGGTGAACTGCGATGTGGGCCAAGGCGATGGCGCTGTGATAAATCTTGGAGATCACTCGGGGATCGTGATTGATGTTGGGCCAGATCCCGCTGCGATGGATAATTGTCTTAAGAGTTTGGCGATCACAGAAATTCCGCTACTTGTCCTGACACATTTTCACGCAGACCATGTGATAGGACTACCGGCGGTATTAACTGGACGCAAAGTTGGGCAGGTGTGGGTCACTAGCTATCCAATGCCGGCGATGGATTATCAGATCACGATGAGCGCTTTACAAGGCCATTCAATCTCGCGGGTATATCAAGGTGAATCTATTGCGTTTGGAGACGTTTCGATCAAAGTTTTATGGCCACAACGCGAGATCGTCCAATATACAAATTTAGAGGGGGATGGATCGACCGTGAACAATTCGAGTATCGCTTTACTTGTGACTGTCGGAAAAATTCGCATCTTCACCTCGGGAGATACTGAACCCCCCGCCCAACAGGCGATCGCCGAGTCAGGAATGGTTGGCAAAATTGGCAACATTGGTCAAGTGGACATCATGAAAGTGAGCCATCACGGATCGGCCTATCAATATGATCCGCTCTTTGATCTGCTCAAGCCCAAGGTGGCTCTCGTCAGCGTAGGCGCCGGCAATCCGTACGGACATCCCTCTCCTCGAACCCTGGCGGCGCTTTCGGCCCGGGGCATTCCGACATATCGCACCGACTTACTTGGAGCCATTTCGGTCGATACTTCACTTAGGATTACGACACAGGCTAATAAATCGAAGTGGTGGAATATCTCGTGGGGCTAACTCTTATTCAGGGCAGTGAATCAGTCCTGGCTGATCGGGCAATCGCGAATCTGGTCAATCTGGTCAATCGCTCGAAGAAAGATAAGAACGCAACGCTCACCACCCTTGATGCAAGTGAGATCGAGCTCGGCGCAATTACTGATGCACTAGCGCCATCTCTCTTTGGTGAAGATCGAGTGATTGTTATTCGTGAGATTCAAGAACTAGCCGCAGAGTTGCAAGAAGAGATTACCGAGTACCTCGCAAATCCTGAGGATTCGGTTGAGTTAATTCTTTGGCATAAGGGTGGAGTCAAGGGAAAAGGACTCCTTGATAAATTAAAGAAGTTGAAGCCGCAGTTGATAGCAGCGGAGGCAATTAAAAAAGAGGGTGAGAAAGCTCAATTCGTTCATGATGAATTTTCGCGAATGAGTCGGAAAGTTTCGATTGAAGCCGTCCAGGCACTTGTCGATGCACTTGGATCGGATCTGCGCGAACTTGCCGGTGCCTGCTCCCAACTCGGCGCCGATGTACAAGCCGGAAAAATAATTGAACTTGCTGATGTTGCCAAATTTCATCAAGGTCGTGTTGAGACCACTGGTTTTGAAGTAGCCGATGCTGTTGTTGAAGGTCGGGCAGATCTGGCGCTGATCGCCTTAAGTCAGGCCATCGCTACTGGAACAGATCCGGTGCTAATCGTCTCGGCGCTCGCCTCGGCATTTCGGGCGATGGCGAAGGTCTCTACTGCTAGCCCGGGAATGAAATCCTTTGAACTTGCCTCCTCGCTCGGTTTGCCGCCATGGCAGATTGATAAGGCCCGCAAACAGATTCAAGGGTGGAACCCAAAGAGCCTTGGCGCAGCCGTTATCGCCTTGGCCGAGGCTGATGCAGGAATCAAAGGCGCGGCGGCCGACCCGCACTGGGCGCTGGAAAGTGCGATCTTGAAGATCTGTGATGAGCGAAAGGGGCGCTCTAGCCTGTCCAGCGGTAAGAGCCGCTGATACTGGTTTGAGGATAGGCCGCCTAGGCTGATAGCCTTGCGCCTTCGCTGCAGACCATACGGGCTGCGGGTAGGCTCAAAAATTTATAGAAGAAGGTAAACCTCAGTGGCAAATATCAAGTCGCAGATCAAGCGTATTAAGACCAATGAGAAGGCGCAGGCACGCAACAAGTCGGCACGCTCAGGACTTAAGACCGCTATCCGCCGCTTCAAAGATGCCGTCGCTGCTGGAGATTCAAAGAAGATTCAGGAAGAGCTTGTTGTTGCTTCCAAGTCACTGGATGCCGCAGTCTCAAGGGGCGTACTTCACCTCAATGCCGCTGCAAACAAGAAGTCTGCGCTCGCAAAGCAAGCCAATCTTTCCAATAAATCCTCAGCAGCAACCAAGTAATTACTCCCTTCGAGTTTTTCACCGAAGGTAACGAGGATAAAATAAAATGCCGGCCATCTCGCTAGCGAAAGCTCCGCAGCCCGCTAATACCGATCCTGCCCAGATCCGTAATTTTTGCATCATTGCTCATATCGATCACGGAAAATCAACGCTTGCCGATCGAATGCTGGGTATCACTGAAGTTGTCGAGCAGCGAAATATGCGTGCCCAGTATCTAGACCGCATGGATATTGAACGCGAACGCGGTATCACGATTAAATCTCAAGCAGTCCGTCTGCCTTGGCGTAGCGGAATCGATAATCAGGAATATATCCTGAATATGATTGATACCCCTGGCCACGTGGATTTTACCTATGAAGTATCGAGATCATTGGCTGCGTGTGAAGGCGCAGTTCTGCTCGTTGATTGCGCGCAAGGGATCGAAGCTCAGACTCTTGCCAACCTCTATCTTGCGATGGAGAACAACCTGACGATTATTCCGGTACTCAATAAAATTGATTTACCGGCGGCGCAACCAGAGAAGTTTGCAGAAGAGCTTGCAAAACTTATTGGCTGCCAACCAGAAGATTGCTTACGAGTCTCTGGAAAAACTGGCGTAGGCGTTGCCGAGTTACTTGACCAGATTGTTGCGCAGATACCTGCGCCCGTCGGCGATCCAGAAGCCCCAGCTCGTGCTCTGATTTTTGACTCGGTTTATGATTCGTACCGCGGCGTCGTCACATACGTACGAGTCGTTGACGGCCACCTCTCACCCCGCGATCAAATTCAAATGTTCTCAACTGGCGTGCGACATGAGATGCTAGAAGTTGGCGTGATCTCACCAGAACCCGTTGCCAGCAACGGCCTGGGCGTTGGTGAAGTGGGCTATCTGATCACTGGCGTTAAAGATGTCCGCCAATCCCGAGTGGGCGATACCGTCACGAATTTTCAGCGTCCGGCAAAGGTTGCACTTGGTGGCTACAAAGATCCAAAGCCAATGGTCTTCTCTGGTTTGTTCCCACTAGATGGCGCAGAATTTCCGGCGCTTAGGGAAGCACTGGATAAATTGCAGCTCAATGATGCAGCTTTAGTCTACGAACCCGAATCATCAGCGGCGCTTGGCTTTGGATTCCGCTGCGGATTTCTTGGTCTGCTTCATATGGAAATTGTTCGCGAACGGTTAGAGCGAGAGTCTGGGATCTCACTGATTTCGACGGCACCGAACGTGGTTTATCGAGTGACGCTAGATGATGGCAAAGAACTCATTGTTACCAACCCTTCCGAATTTCCAGATGGAAAAATTGGCAAGGTTGAAGAACCTATCGTTCGCTCAACAATTCTCGCACCATCTGAATTTATTGGGACGGTCATGGAGCTGTGCCAGCAACGCCGTGGAATTTTGCTTGGGATGGATTATTTGTCTGAAGATCGAGTCGAGATTCGTTACACCCTGCCGCTCGCTGAGATTGTCTTTGATTTCTTCGACCAGCTTAAGTCACGTACTCGTGGCTATGGATCACTTGATTATGAGCCAATCGGTGAAGCAGAAGGTGATCTCGTTAAAGTTGATGTGCTTCTTCAAGGCGAAAAAGTCGATGCCTTCAGTCAGATTGTTCACAAAGACAATGCATATTCTTATGGCGTCATGATGACCGGCAAATTGCGAAAGCTGATTCCACGTCAGATGTTTGATATTCCTATTCAAGCCGCAGTTGGCTCTCGAATTATTGCGCGCGAAAGCATAAGCGCGATTCGCAAAGATGTTCTGGCAAAGTGTTATGGCGGCGATATCTCTCGTAAGCGAAAGTTGCTCGAAAAGCAGAAAGAAGGCAAGAAACGCATGAAGATGGTGGGTCGCGTAGAAGTCCCACAAGAGGCCTTCATCGCTGCTCTCACGACGGATGAAAATATTGATAAAGCTAAGGAGAAGTCGAAGAAATGATGTCGAGCCGTACCGGGCTCTCATTTTACGTTCACATCCCGTACTGCTTAAAGCGCTGTGGCTATTGCGATTTCAATACCTATACGCCGGCTGAACTTAAGGTGGAGTCAACTCTGCAGGATGTCTCGGCGGGTTACATTGATCTGATGCTGAAAGAAATTGAGATGGCCCGGTTTACGAGTGAAGCCACTTATGTTCCAACGATATTTTTCGGTGGCGGCACTCCGAGCTTGATGGAGCCGAGTGATTTGAGCCGAGTGATTTCGAAGATATCCGACTTATTCACGCTAGCCGCTGACTGTGAAATCACGATGGAAGCCAACCCCGACACTTTGACCTTAGAAAGATTGCAGGGATTCCGATCATCGGGAATCAACCGGCTCTCTATTGGAATGCAATCGGCGGTACCGCATGTGCTCCAAGTTTTAGATCGCACACATAATCCAGCGAATATTTCTGCGGTAGTACGATGGGCACGTCAAGCCGGATTTGAAGAAATTAGTCTTGATTTGATCTACGGCACTCCGACAGAGTCGATGACGGATTGGACAAACAGTATTGAGGCAGCGCTAAAAGAAGAGATCACTCACATCTCTGCCTATGCACTGATCGTTGAGACTGGCACAAAATTAGCCGCCCAAGTAAAGCGAGGCGAAGTAACAATTCCAGATGATGATGAGACTGCGCAGAAATACCGCATTGCAGATGATGCATTCACCGCACACGGCTTGAAGTTGTATGAAGTCAGCAACTGGGGTTCACCGTGCCGTCACAATGTTGCCTATTGGAACAATGACAATTGGTGGGGAGTCGGCCCAGGTGCGCATTCACATATTGATGGCAAACGCTGGTGGAATGTGAAGCATCCAACCGCGTATCGCGAGCGCCTTGAGTTTGGCCAAGCACCGATGCAGGACTTTGAAGTTTTGAATGCGCAGGAGATCGCCCGCGAACAGATCATGCTCGCGATTCGGATGCCCGGTGGTCTGAAGCGCACCGAACTATCCAGTGAGCAGATCGGTCTGCTAGCGCCTTACCTTGATGCTGGCTTCGTAGAGGCAGAAGCTTGGGAGCGCGGCGAACTCACCCTGACGCAGAGCGGGCGACTTATTGCTGATCGAATCGTTCGAGATCTAGTCATCTAGTGCGTTCCAGTAAGATCATCTGATTATGCATGAGCGTCAACTAGAGATCCTTCGAGCAATCGTGGAGGAGTACGTCGCAACCGAAGAGCCGGTTGGTTCTAAGGCGATCTGGCAGAAACATGCCCTTGGTGTCTCACCTGCAACTATTCGAAATGACATGGCCCTCCTTGAAGATGCTGGCTTGATCACTCAGCCACATACCAGTGCTGGCCGGATCCCCACAAACCTTGGCTACCGAGCATTCGTCGACAAGGTCGCTCAAATCAAACCCCTCTCTACCGCAGAGCGCAGAGCGATCGAAAGTTTTATGGCGACCGCTCGAGAGGTGAGCGACATTGAAGATTTGGCTGCACGAACTGCAAAGATGCTAGCCCAGCTCACTCACCAAGTCGCGGTCATTCAACTACCAGATTCAGATCGGGTAGTTGTTTCTGGCACCGCTAACCTTGCGCGGAGCGCTCATGAGAGCGCTGCCGATCTTTACCCAATTTTAGAGGCGCTTGAAGAGCAAGTTGTTCTCCTGAAATTACTCGCTGGATCATCACCTGCTATGAATATCAAAATTGGCGAAGAGCAGTCAAATGAAAGCCTTCAATCAACTTCTTTGGTTTCAGTAGGTTATGGCTCGTCAGGTTTAGGAAGTTCAGGTGCAATAGGAATCCTCGGTCGCACCCGCATGGATTACAGCAGTCAGATGAGCGCCGTACATGCCGTTGCTAGGTACATTGGAGAATTTTTTCAAGAGGGAGCACGCTAATTGTCGGATCACTACGACGTTCTTGGAGTAACCCGTGAAGCTTCGGTTGACGAGGTAAAGAAGGCCTATCGCAAGCTGGCACGCGAGTTGCATCCGGATGTAAATCCAGATCCAAAGACCCAAGAGAAATTTAAAGCAGTAACAACGGCTTACGAAGTGTTGAGCGACCCCGAGAAGCGGCAGAGATATGACATGGGCGCAGATCCGTTCTCCTCATTTGGTGGGCAGCAGAACTATGGATTTGGCGACATCATGGATGCATTCTTTGGTGGCAGCGGATCTCGTGGACCAAGGCCACGGCAGCGCGCCGGCCAAGACGCACTCATTCGCGTTGAAATCGATCTTCTTGCAGCCTGTTTTGGAACGGATCGTGAGATCACTGTCGAAACCGCGATCGCATGCACAAAATGTGGTGGCAATGGTTGTGCAGATGGCTCAAAGCCCAAGGTCTGCGAAATCTGTAAAGGCCGTGGTGAAGTTCAGCAAGTAACTCGCTCATTCTTAGGTCAAGTGATGACAACTCGGCCATGTGGAACCTGCCAGGGCTTTGGCTCAGTGATTGCACAACCGTGCAGTGAATGCGCTGGCGACGGTCGAATTAGATCTCGCAAAACAATTAATGTGAAGATTCCAGCAGGTGTCGAATCCGGAAATCGCATTCAACTCTCTGGCCAGGGTGAGATTGGCCCAGGTGGCGGACCTGCAGGGGATCTCTATGTCGAAATTATGGAGACCGAGCATGAATTCTTCATCCGTGAAGGAAACACGCTGCATCTCTCAGTTGCAATCCCTATGACTTCAGCTTCCTTAGGCGCCACGATCACCATCGAAACCCTAGATGGCCCGCGAGAGGTCGCTATTAAACCTGGCTTCCAGAGTGGGCAGACCGTTGTGCTAAAGGACTTGGGGGTTACACGTTTGCGAGGAGGTGGACGGGGAGATCTCATCGTTCATGTCGAAGTGACCACACCGGTTAAACTCGGCAAAGGTGAGGAAGAGATTCTTAAGAAATTAGCCTCTGTTCGAGGCGAGGATAGTTCTAAGGTACTTATCCATAGTCGCCACGAAAAACACGAGCATGGTTTGTTTAGTCGATTTAGAGATGCGTTCAATCGCTAATGCTCTCTCTCTTTTACTCCGCGACGCTAGCTGATTCATCATCTATAACCATTGATGGTGACGAAGCGCATCATGCAATCAAGGTGATGCGCATGGAAATCGGTGAATTGCTACAAGTGACCGATGGAAAAGGCGCTTGGGTAGAGGGAAGCATCACAAAAATCGAGAAGAAGAGTTTTACGATCAAGGTGAACGAGCGAGGTCACCGCGACCATCGCAGGCCAGAGTTGGTTGTGATTCAAGCACTCACCAAATCGGATCGAGCCAAAGAGATGATCGAACTGCTCGTTGAAGGTGGTGCGAATCAAATCATCCCGTGGCAATCACATAATTCGGTAGCAAAGTGGCGAGAGGATATGCATGAGAAATGGGAGAGCGCCGTTATCGCTGCCTGCAAACAATCAAGGCGCTATAACTTCCCGCAGGTCGAGCGGCCGATCTCACTCAATCACATTCGGGAACGCTTTAGCGCTGACTCACTGATTTTGGTCTTTCACGAAAGCGCAGCCGAGCCGATTTCAGTCGTACTCTCCGCCTCGGCGATCGCCTTCAACCAGATTGTGGTGGTGATCGGCCCCGAGGGCGGTTTGAGCCACGATGAGATTCGCGAGTTTGCGGGCATTGGGGCGAAGGTTGTCCGGCTCGGAAATCCAGTTCTGCGCTCTGCCCACGCCGGAATCGCCGCTCTCTCTGCCGTGCAAGCATTGATCAAGCGCTGGTAGCCTGACTCACATATGGATCAACTACTTATCACCGTTCCGAGTGCAATTCCCATGGTCTCCCTCCTCGGCCCGCAAGACTTATATCTTCGCGCCTTAGAAAATACCTTCCCCGATTTAACTATCACCGTTCGCGGGAATGAGATTTTTGCTAAATCTGCAACCGATGATCGGACGCAAAGTGCCAATTTTGAAGCTCTCGTGAAAGAGCTCTTGGTACTACTTCGGGCCGGTCAAGTGCTAGCGATGGACACCGTGCTACAGGCAATTGCTATGGTCAAGCGGCAACCTGCAGATCATCCGGCGGAAGTCCTCTCACTTAATATTTTAAGTAATCGTGGAAAAACAATTCGACCTAAAACCGCAAATCAAAAACGTTATGTAGAAGCGATCGATACCCACACGATTACCTTTGGAATGGGTCCGGCCGGAACTGGAAAAACTTATCTTGCAATGGCGAAAGCAATTCAGGCGCTCCAGGCAAAAGAGGTAAATCGTATTATTTTGACACGCCCTGCTGTTGAAGCGGGTGAACGCCTTGGCTTCTTGCCGGGCACGCTGCAAGATAAAATTGATCCATACCTTCGCCCACTCTTCGATGCACTGCACGACATGATTGATCAAGATTCGATTCCAAGGCTGATGCAATCTGGAATCATTGAGATTGCACCGCTTGCATACATGCGCGGGCGAACTCTTAACGATGCATTTGTTGTCCTTGATGAAGCTCAAAATACAACTCCAGAACAGATGAAAATGTTTCTCACTCGACTCGGGTTTGGTTCGAAGATGGTGATCACGGGAGATGTCACCCAAGTGGATCTTCCCAATGCGATGAAGTCTGGTCTAAAAGTTGTGCAAGATATTCTGGACGATGTTGATGACATTGCCTTCATGCACCTCAACTCTGAAGATGTCGTGCGAAATCGTCTGGTTGGAGAGATCGTGAATGCATACGGTCGCTTCGATGAGATCTCAAGCAAAACCCCAGAAATAAATAATGGCTATAGAACTATTAAACGAATCTAATTCCAATTGTGACGAGGCAGCGATTATCTCGCTCGCAGGTTTTGCGATTTCACATATGAATGTTCATGCAGAGTCGGACCTTTCGATCACTATTGTGGACGAGGCTCGCATGAGCGAGCTTCATGTTGAATGGATGGGCCTTGAAGGACCCACTGATGTGCTCTCGTTTCCGATGGATGAGCTGCTGCCAGACTCATCGCAAGCTGGAGCAGGAGTCATTGGCGATATCGTGCTCTGTCCAGCGTTTGCAGCCAAAAATGAGGCCGGCCGGACTGTACAAGCCGAATTAGAGCTGCTCACGGTTCACGGAGTGCTTCACTGCCTAGGTTTTGATCATGCCGAAAGTGATGAACACATTCGTATGTTCGCCCTGCAAGAGTTGATTGTGAATAAGTGGCGGGCGGCTTAGTGAGATGAACATCGCCGTGAGTCTCTTCACTCTCAGCCTCATTCTCTGCGCTGGAATTGCAATCGGATTTCTCGTGGCAGTTCATCCAGGTTTGAAACCAATTTCAGAGGGCATCATCAGATTAGGAAACTTCATTACGCCGGGACGTGCTTTTCGAGCGCGTCCATATGCGAATGAAGAGGAGTTACGTGATCTCGTTGATGAGGCAAGTGAGCGCGGCTTAGTGGAGAATTCTGAAGCTGAAATGATTCACTCAGTATTTGAATTAGACGACACTCTCATACGTGAATTAATGGTCCCGCGCACTGATGTTGTGTGGATAGAGAGCACCAAAACCGTCCGCCAGGGTCTGAGTCTGGCGCTTCGATCAGGGTTTACAAGAATTCCGGTAATCGATGAGAACCTCGATAATGTTATTGGAATCGCTTACGTTAAGGACCTGGCAAAGCGCGTGCATGAGCACCGCGAGTCAGAACAGACAGAGACTGTTGCAGAGCACTTACGTCCTGCGACATTCGTACCCGAGACGAAGACTGCGGGTGAGTTGTTGAAAGAGATGCAACGTCATCAAACGCATATGGCGATTGTCATCGATGAGTATGGTGGGGTTGCAGGATTGATCACAATTGAGGATATTCTCGAAGAGATTGTTGGCGAAATTGCTGACGAATACGACACTGAGGGTGAAGCTGTGGAATGGCTCGCTCGCGATACTGCAAGGCTCTCAGCAATGATTCGAGTAGAAGACTTTGAAGTGGCCTGTTCAATTATCTTGCCAGATGAGGTCAAAGAAGATGTAGATACGTTAGGCGGACTACTTGCTAAATCATTGGGCCGCGTCCCGATTACCGGAAGCACGGTCACCTTTGAGAATTGGCACCTCACTGCTGAAAGGCCCGTAGGTCGTAGACATCGCATCGCATATGTTCTTGCAACAAAGATTGGCTCCCAGGCAGAGGTTGCAAGTAATGGAGATTCCCTCTCTACCGGTTTGTAGTTGTAGGCTCGCTCCATGCGTATTGTTCGATTCTCTCCTCCCGCACAAGCAGGTATTGGCAGTGACCCACTCTTTGGAGTTTTGAACGATCAAGGCGAAATTCTGGTCATTAAGGGCGATCCGATCTACTCCGGAATCGTGCCTACCGAAACCAAGGTGTTGCTAGACGATGTCCGCCTGCTCGCACCCGTAATTCCTCGCAGCAAAGTGGTTGCCGTCGGTAAAAATTATGCAGATCATGCCGCCGAAATGGGCGGGGTAGTACCTGATGAACCAATTATTTTCTTAAAGCCAAATACGTCGGTCGTAGGACCCGGTGATCTGATTCAATGGCCGCGGATGGCTCCTTCAATCGACTACGAGGGTGAGCTTGCAATTGTGATTGGGCGAATCTGCAAGGACGTTCCAAAGGAAAAATACGCAGATGTCGTCTACGGCTACACAATTGCAAATGATGTGACATCTAGAGAGTTGCAGAAAAAGGATGGCCAGTGGATTCGAGCGAAGGGCTTTGACTCCTTCTGTCCACTCGGACCCTGGATCGAGACCCAATTTGTACCCGGGGCCCAGAAGCTCGAGACGAAGCTTGATGGAGTTGTTAAGCAATCAGAATCTATTGCTTCGATGATCTTCGACGTACCCACCATCATTAATTTTGTGACACGTGTGATGACCCTGCTTCCGGGTGATGTGATCTTGACGGGTACGCCAAGTGGGATCGGTCCGATGGGTGCTGGGTCGCACGTATCAATTTCAATCGAAGGCCTCGGAACGCTGTCAAACACTGTGAGTGAGAAGGCAATTTGATGAGTAGTACGGTTGAGCCGATTCGAGAAGACCGAGAGGTGAGGGTCAGATTTGCACCATCGCCAACGGGTGAATTACATGTTGGCAATATTCGTACCGCTCTCTTTGACTGGGCCTACGCCCGTCACACTGGTGGAAAATTTGTCTTCCGCATCGAAGATACAGATACCGAGCGAGTTACAGATGAATATATTCAGGCAGCGATCAGCACGTTGAAGTGGCTTGGATTGGATTGGGATGAGGGTCCAGAAGTTGGCGGACCCCATGGGCCATACCTGCAGAGCCAGCGGTTACCGATTTATGCAGAGTGGTCAGCAAAGTTTCTTGCGCAAGGCGATGCGTACTATTGCTACTGCTCATCAGAAGAGCTTGAGGTGGTGCGTGAAGCGCAACGCGCTGCAAATAAAGCGCCTGGTTATAACGGTAATTGCCGGGAGCTCTCTGCTGAACAAACCACTCAATTCCTCTCGCAAGGTCGCAAACCAGTAATCCGCATGCGAATGCCAGAGGGTGAAACTACGTTTACAGATTTGATCCGTGGCGAAGTTACATTTGATCACAACTTTGTTCCAGATTTTGTTCTTGTTCGAGCTGATGGATCACCGCTTTATACCTTGGCCGTAGCAGTTGACGATGTCATGATGAAAATTACTCACGTTCTGCGAGGTGAGGATCTACTCTCCTCGACACCAAGGCAGATTCGCGTATATGACGCAATGGGTGTTGATCCTTCTGATTACCCACTCTTCGCCCACTTGCCCTTTGTGATGGGGGCAGACAATGCAAAACTCTCTAAGCGAAATGGCGAAACTTCAATCGCCTGGTACCGCGAGGCGGGATATCTGCCAGAGGCAATATGTAATTACCTTGCCCTCTTGGGCTGGTCACCTGGTGAAGATCGCGAAGATGTGACGATGCAGGAGTTAACCGAACTTTTCACTGTCGAAAGAGTTCATTCAAGTCCAGCGAAATTTGATATGAAGAAGCTGGAAGCAATTAATGGTGACAAAATTCGTCAATTGGATATTAATAAGTTTTCGGAGTGGGCAATCCCGTTCCTGCTTAAGGCCGGAACTATTACCGGAACTGCTGAGGAAGTCGAATTAGTAGAGGCAGCGCTGCCGATTATTCAAGAACGAATCGTGACGCTCGCCGAAATTCCTGGACTTTTGAATTTCCTCTTTGTGAAAAACTTTGAGATCGAAGCCGAATCGCAATCGAAGGTGAGTGATCAAGCGTCACAGCAGGTTTTGGCTGTGGCGGCCGAAAAACTCGAACACTTGACGGAGTGGAATCACCAGTCTCTTGAAGAGAGCCTTCGCGCCGCCTTGATCGAGGGGCTTGGTCTTAAGCCGCGAGTTGCTTTTAGCGCCTTGCGAATCGCAGTGACCGGTAGCCACATCTCGCCACCGCTCTTTGAATCTATGGAGCTGCTGGGACGAGAAAGATCTTTGGCGCGCATCTCGGCGGCAAAAGGACTCTAAATGCCCTGTAGTATTACGACTTCTGAATGGAGCGGTCCGAAAGGCTCGCTCTAAGCAATGGGATATGGGGTAATTGGCAGCCCAAGTGATTCTGGTTCATTTAGTCTAGGTTCGAGTCCTGGTATCCCAGCGAGAATGATTTACCAGCTTTAACCGTTTTACCTGCTTCATCAACTAGGGCCCCGTCGTCTAGCGGCCTAGGACTCTGCCTTCTCAAGGCAGCTACGAGGGTTCGAATCCCTTCGGGGCTACTGCGTTTCTCTGTTCTTTTTTAGTTGGTTTGGTAAGCGCCTAGTTTTTCAGATTATTTCGTCTGGGCTAGATATTCCGTCAATCTGGCGGCGGTCGCTAAAACTTGCGCGCCATGTGTTCGGCCGGGTTGACGACCGAGTCGTTCAATGGGCCCGCTAATCGAAACAGCTGCAATAACTTTGTTATTTGGAGCGCGCACTGGGGCGGATACTGAGGCGACCCCCACTTCGCGTTCACCCACTGATTGCGCCCAGCCGCGCCGGCGTACTGCTGAGAGCGAAGCGGCGGTAAAAATTGAACCTGTGAGCCCGCGGCGCAATCTGTCGGGTTCCTCCCAAGCGAGTAATACTTGTGCGGCAGACCCAGCTTGCATTGTGAGAACAGTTCCAACTGGCACCGAATCTCGAAGTCCGCTCAATCGCTCTGCGGTAGAGACGCACACTCGTTGATCACCTTGACGTCGGTAGAGCTGGGCTGATTCAGAGGTCGCATCTCGAAGTGCTGCAAGTGCCGGCGCAGCGATGGCAAGCAACCGGTCCTCCCCAGCTGCGGCGGCTAGTTCTGCAGGTCGTGCGCCAAGAACGAATCGGCCCATCAAGTCGCGGTTCACGAGCCGATGAAATTCGAGCGCAACTGCCAACCGATGTGCGGTTGGTCTGGCAATGTTGGTCGCCGCCACTAGCTCTGAGAGGGAGTGCGGTCCTGATTCGAGGGTAGCTAATATTCGCACCGCTTTATCTAATACACCGACTCCGCTATTCTTCTTGTCCACGCAGTGATACTAGCCATCTCGATCTATGAGATGCAAGTTTTAAGGAACGGGGCATTCAGTATGAGCAGCAACGGCAAAACACTAGCCGAAAAGGTATGGGCGGATCATGTCATCGCCAGCGCTGCGGGGGAGCCTGATTTACTCTATATCGATCTGCACCTCATCCATGAAGTGACTAGTCCGCAAGCTTTCGATGGCCTTCGCCTAGCTAATCGGCAAGTGCGCCGACCAGATCTCACGATCGCAACTGAAGATCACAATGTGCCGACACTTAATATTGATCGCCCTATCGCAGATCCAGTTTCAAAGTTGCAGGTGGATACCCTGCGCGCAAACTGCCAAGAATTTGGTGTGCGCCTGCACTCTCTTGGCGACTCTGAACAAGGAATCGTTCACGTTGTGGGGCCCCAACTTGGAATTACTCAACCAGGCATGACGATCGTCTGCGGCGACTCTCACACATCGACACATGGCGCATTCGGCTCCCTTGCATTTGGTATCGGTACATCTGAAGTTGAGCATGTACTTGCCACTCAAACCCTGCCACTTGCACGACCAAAGACAATGGCTATCAACGTCACTGGTTCGCTAAAGCCTGGTGTTACATCCAAAGACATTATCTTGGCAATCATTGCAAAGATTGGTACTGGTGGCGGTCAAGGCTATGTTCTTGAATATCGCGGCCCTGCGATCTCTGCGCTCTCCATGGAAGGGCGTATGACAATTTGCAATATGTCCATCGAGGCCGGCGCACGTGCGGGTCTGATTGCACCTGACCAGACCACGTTCGACTACCTGAAAGATAAACCTCATGCGCCTAAGGGTGCAGAATGGGATGCTGCCCTAGAATTTTGGAAGACTCTTCACAGTGATGCCGATGCCGTCTTTGATCGGGAAATTACACTTGATGCTGATTCATTAGAGGCATTTGTTACCTGGGGCACCAACCCAGGACAAGGGCTACCGCTCAATTCAAGCGTTCCAAATCCTGCAGATATTGCGAATGCGGAAGAGCGCGGGGCAGCAGAGCGCGCACTTACTTACATGGGCCTGACTGCTGGCACGCCACTTAAATCAATTGCCGTTGACACAGTATTCCTTGGCTCTTGCACAAATGGTCGCATCGAAGATTTGCGCGCCGCTGCAAGTATCTTAAAGGGGAAGAAGATTTCTCCGACTCTTCGTTTACTGGTCGTTCCTGGATCAGCAAGAGTTCGGTTAGAAGCGGAACGCGAAGGACTCGATAAAGTTTTCATCGAAGCGGGTGGTGAGTGGCGAAATGCTGGTTGCTCAATGTGCCTTGGAATGAACCCCGATCAATTGGCACCACAAGAACGTTCTGCCTCAACGTCGAATAGAAACTTTGAAGGCCGCCAAGGTAAGGGTGGTCGCACTCACTTAGTGAGCCCACTTGTCGCCGCAGCGACAGCGCTTCGGGGCACTCTCTCGTCACCGGCAGATTTGTAAAGGAGCGTTACTGATGGATAAATTTATTTCTCATACCGGAACTGCGCTTCCTCTTCGTCGCTCAAATGTAGATACGGACCAGATTATTCCAGCTGTATATCTCAAGCGAGTTACTAAAAGTGGATTTGAAGATGGCCTCTTTGCGGCTTGGCGAAGTGATCCAGATTTTGTCTTAAATCAAAGCGCCTACCAAGGAGCAACAATCTTGGTTGCGGGACCTGATTTTGGAACAGGTTCATCCCGGGAACATGCCGTCTGGGCGCTACAAAATTATGGATTCAAAGTAGTCCTCTCTAGCCGCTTCGCCGATATTTTTCGTGGCAACTCCCAAAAAGCTGGGCTACTCACTGTCTTGCTTGATCAAGCTCTCATTGAAGAGCTATGGGTCGCGATCGAAGCCGACCCCGCAACTCCCATAACTGTGGATCTCTCTGCAAAGAAGATCACTCAAGGCAGCGCTTCCCACAACTTTGACATCGATGACTATGTTCGCTGGCGTCTCATGGAGGGCCTTGACGACATCGGTCTCACCTTCAAGAAAATTGATCAGGTGAGCGAGTTTGAAGCAAAACGAGCCTCTTTTAAGCCTAAAACGCTGCCTGTGCTCTCTTGATTCATTTGAGAAAAAGTTGTCGCAAGAAACTCTCAATGCATCGTTGAGAGTTTCTTTTGCATTTTTCACGCGTAAAAAGTGAAGAATTTTGTGCGACACACCGCGTCGTATCACCACTATCTATCACCCGCCTGCGTAGATTACCTACATCGTTCAGCAAATGCTGAGCAATTTACGCGTACATAAGGGGATTTCATGAACAAAGCCCAGTTCATCGCATACTTGGCACCACATTTTGGTGACAACAAGAAAGAAGCAGCACACGCCCTCGACATCGTTTTCGATTCAATCGTCCGCAACATTTCAAAGGGCGAAGATGTCATGATCAATGATTTTGGTAAGTTCAAGAAGGTTGACCGTCCAGCTCGTAAAGGCCGCAACCCATTTACTGGTGAAGCGATCCAGATTAAGGCCTCAAAGAAAGTTCGATTCCTCCCTGCAAAGGCTCTGAAAGAGATTATTGCTGGTGCTCGCAAAATGGATCCAGCTCCAAAGCCAGTGCCAAAGCCTGTTGCAAAGCCCGTTGGTAAGCCAGTTGGTAAGAAGGCTCCAGCCAAGAAAGCAGCAGCAAAGAAGCGAGTAGCAAAGAAGCCAGCGGCAAAGAAGGCTGTCAAGAAGGTAGCGAAGAAGGCAGTTAAGCGTCGCTAAATTCGTCTTAAAAAGGGGGAGTGAGAAATCACTTCCCCTTTTTTATTGCCAGTAGACTTTAGCAGTGAGCGTAATTCCAGAGTATGCCCCGCCAAGCGGTCGACCTCTCGGTACAAATAATTACTTTCGATTTGGCGCAAGTATTGTTTTGCCACTATTGCGTTTAATAACAAGCCACGATTGGAGAGGCATCTCCAATTTGCCCAGCAGCGGAGCGGTAATTGTTGTATCAAATCACATCTCCTATCTCGACCCTTTGGTATTTGCCCACTTTCTTTACAAGAATGGGCGAGCTCCAAGGTTTCTTGGTAAAGCTGAAGTCTTCAAAATTCCGGTTATCGGGAGAATAGTTGCTGGCTCTGGCCAAGTCCCGGTCGAACGAGAGACTGAGCATGCTACTGACGCCCTTGCCCACGCGATCGCCTTTCTCAAAGCAGGCCACTGCCTAGGGGTCTATCCCGAAGGAACTCTGACTCGAGATGCTAACTATTGGCCAATGCGCGCAAAGTCAGGAATCGCACGTCTTGCGATCATCACCCAAGCACCAGTTGTCCCCTGTGCTCAGTGGGGGGCACAGCAAGTTTTACCGGCTTACAGCAAACGATTCTCATTATTTCCTCGCAAGAAGGTGATCGTGAGCGCCGGACCTGCTCTAGATTTTTCTCGTTGGAAGGGAATGGAGAACGATCCGATGGCTGTCAATGAAGCTACTGAGTTCGTGATGGCTGCAGTGACAAAGCTGCTGGAAGAGATTCGTGGTGAAATTGCTCCAACAGATATTTTTGATCCGCACATCTCTAAATTACCGAGAATTGGTAATTTTAAAAAAATTTCAAAGGGTGAAAAGCTATGAAGAGTACAATCCTTGGCGCTGGTGCATGGGGAACAACTCTTGCTCAGATTATTATCGATGCCGATAATGAAGTTCTGATCTGGGGTAGAAATCCGCACGTGGTCGCGCAGATCAACGGCTCCCATACAAATGAAGACTTTTTACCTGGCATAAAATTGTCTGAGAAGATTCGCGCGACAACTGATATCGATGAAGCGATCGCCTTTAGCTCATCACTTGTGCTCGCAATTCCCGCACAATCCCTTCGAGAGAACTTACTCAACTGGAAGCCAAAAATAAATGATCAGCAGACGATCATCTCGACACTGAAGGGGATTGAAGCGGAATCACTCTCCCGGATGTCAGAGATCATTGTTGAAGAACTTGACGTGTCTATGCAGCGGATCGGCTTAATAACTGGCCCGAACCTGGCAGATGAATTGGCGTTACGGCAGCCAGCGGGAGCGGTCGCTGCTTCGCAGAATTCAAGCGTCATCGCACTCATTGAAGAACTCTTTGCCAATCCGTATTTTCGAATTTATCCATCTAAAGATTTAATCGGTTGCGAACTAGCTGGGGCAACAAAATCTGTGATTGCGCTTGCAGTTGGAATGGCCATTGGACTTGATCTTGGAGAGAACACACAATCGATGATTATCACCCGAGGTCTTGGAGAGGTGGCTCGCTTTGGAATCGGATACGGAGCCGACCCTTTGACCAATCTTGGGCTAGCCGGCATGGGCGATCTCGTCGCATCCTGCGGTTCTGCCCTCTCACGAAATCGCACCTTTGGCGAAATCCTAGGTCGTAGTGGTTCGATCCAATCTGCGCGATTAGAAGTATCGAAGACTGTGGAGGGAGTTGCATCAGCCCCAGCGATCAAAGAGCTCGCACACAGAGTGGGTGTCGAAGTCCCCATTATTGAAGTAGTTTCTGATGTGATCAATGGCCTGTTGAGTCCAGCCCAAGCCATGGACCGGTTGATGACTGTCAGCATGCGAGCGGAGATTTGATGAAGTTGCGAATTGGCATCGTTGCTGGCGGTATGAGCAGCGAACACGAAATCTCCTGCACCTCTGCTGGTGGAATTCTTGGCGCTATTGATCGCGAACGCTTTGAACCAGTACTCGTTGGCCTGACCAAAGCTGGCGAGTGGGTTCTTCCCGCCTCTGATCAGGTTCTCGAAATCGTCGACGGAATATTGCCTGAAATTTCTAGCGGAAGAGGGCTATCTTTTGAAGAGATCTTGGATTCACAAGCCATCGACATTATCTTCCCAGTTCTTCATGGGCCATTTGGTGAAGATGGTGCCTTCCAGGGCCTGTGTGAGATTGCCGGAATTCGTTACGTAGGTTCTAGCGTATTGGCTAGCGCCGTTGCGATGGATAAATCCTTTGCGAAGCCTATTTTTTCAGCTCACGGCTTAAAGGTGGCAGATGGAATCACATTGCACCGGCGAGAGTGGAATGGAGCAATCTCTACTTCCGCTTTGCAATATCCACTCTTTGTGAAACCAGCACGAGGCGGATCTAGTCGCGGAACTTCAAAGGTGAAAAGAGCCGAAGATCTCTCGGCGGCAATTGACTTTGCTTTTGAATTTGATTCCAAAGTTCTGATTGAGCAGGCGGTTATCGGACGTGAGATTGAGTGCGCAGTTCTTATGGTTGATGGCGTCGCAAAGGCGTCACCACTTGGAGAGATCACACTTGCGCCAGAATTTGAATTTTATGATTTCAATGCAAAGTACCTGGGTGGATCTTCACTCGAACTTCCAAGCGATCTACCTTCGGATGAGATTCGATCCCGTGCTATTGAGGCATTTAGCGCGTTGGGCTGCGAAGGGCTGGCCCGGGTGGATTTCTTCTACTCCGATGCCGGTGAGATTATTATTAATGAAATAAATACTCTTCCTGGGTTTACCTCTACATCTGCCTATCCAAAGCTCTGGGCGCAAGCGGGAATGAGCTACACCGACCTCATCTCAGCGCTGATCGACGCTGCGCTCTACCAAATCGGTTAATTTCCATGGCTACCGAAGAAGAGTTAATAGCGGCCTTGACGAAGGTCTTCCAGTCGCGAAGTGAATCTGTTCTGGTGGGTATTGGTGATGATGCAGCTGTAGTAAAAGCAAATTTAACACCAGCGGCGCTTGCAACCGATATGGCGGTTGAGGGAGTTCACTTCTCGAGGAATTGGTCCTCACTCTACGAAATTGGTGGAAAAGTTGCGGCGGCCAACTTGGCAGATATTTACGCCATGGGTGGCAATCCCGAATATCTCCTGGTTGCCGCAGCTGTTCCTCATTCTTTTACGCCAGGAGAAGTCGAAGAACTTGCACAGGGAATTTATGACGAGGCGGATTCAGTTGATGCAATTGTCGTCGGGGGAGACCTCACTCGCTCTGAGAAGATCGTCATTGCAATCAGTGTTTATGGCGCAGTCGCACAACCGATTTTGCGTTCTGGTGCTGCTCCGGGAGATCAGATTCTCCTTTCAAAGATCACTGGGGATTCGGCCGCTGGGCTGGAATTACTGCAACGTGGAATTCTTGATGAACGTAGCGCTGCTCATCGCAAACCAGATGTCGAGTATGAGAAAGCAAGAGCGATCGCATCGATTGCAACTGCCATGTGTGATGTCAGTGATGGTCTGGTTTCAGAGTTGAACCACATTTCACGCTCTTCTGGTGTGGCAATGAGCATTTCGACCGAGGCCTTCGCTACTCAAAGTACAGAGCTAGCACGGTTAACTCGGATGGCAGAGGAGATTGGTTGCAGCCCTTGGGATCTCATTCTTCATGGCGGTGAAGATCATGCATTCTTAGCCACGATCCCGGCTGCAACAAAAGTCCCCACTGGATTTTTTAGAATCGGTGAAGTGAGTGCTGGTTCGCGCGTCTTAGTTGATGGCTTTATTGCGGAACACCAAGGTTTTACCCATTTTTCTTAAGTTGTTCGTAGGCAATTCTGATTTCTCGTGGTCGATTAGTCATAATTACTTCGGCGCCAGCGCCAAGTGCAGTTTGCAATTGCTCAGCTGAGTCCACAGTCCAAGTAAAAATGGTTTTTCGCCGCTGAAATCTTCCTCCAGATGTCAATAAATTAATCCAGGGCCCTATGCACTGCGCCGGATTAACAAACCGTAAAAGCGGATGAGCAATTAAGAAGACGCTCTCAAAACCGTTGCGACGACTTCGAAGTGCTGCGCGCCAGCTAAAGGACATAATCGTGACTCGAATTCCTGCCGCAGTGATCTCTTTATTGCGAGCTCGCAGGATTCCCATCACTCTTTTTTCGATAGCCGAACCAGTTGGAACTGGATGCTTAGTCTCTAGCGCCAGACCTTTCTTGTAGCGAATCGCTAAATCCAGGAGCTCATCCAAGGTGAGGATGGGAAAATCGCCACGAAGATCAGCCAGAGTTGATTCCGCGATGATGCGATCACTCCCGGCAATTCGTTTCATGTCACGGTCGTGCCAGAGCACAACGTGTCTATCGCTGGTTAATCGCAGGTCACACTCAAAGCCATCCGCTCCTTGATCAATCGCGCCAAGGTATGCAGCAAGAGTCATCTCTGGAAAATCCGCTGAAGCCCCGCGATGGGCATAGAAAAGGGGTGCCACGCTAAGGCGCACCCCCGATCGTAAAATTAAAAGTTAGCGAGTAACTTTGCCGGCCTTTAGGCATGAAGCACAGACATTTTGACGCGTTGGGGTTCCCCCGACAAGAGTGCGAATGCGCTGAATGTTTGGGTTCCAGCGACGACGAGTCTTGCGCTGTGAGTGCGAGACCTTATTGCCAAAGCTAGGGCCTTTGCTGCAGATATCGCAGTTTGATGCCACGGTGTACTCCTTCATCTCGGTCTTCTCGCGCTCTGCCGAAACTATAATATTTCGGGCCGCCGTACTTTCTGAAGGTCGAAGATTACCCTCAAAGGCGCCTCGATGACCAATTCGCCCCTGCCCCACAAGAATACGAGAGGATTGGGATATGTCCACTCAGTGCACCCTCTCCACTCCACTCAAGGAGGTAATCGGCGATCGGACAGCAAACGCCTTGAAAAAGGGCTTGGGAATGGAGACGGTGGAGGAGCTGCTGCGGCACTACCCCAGAAGATATGTAGAACGTGGGGAGCTCTCAGATATCGGGGAGTTGGTGGAAGGTGATGAGGCAACTGTTCTAGCCGAGATAGCTAAAGTGAATCTGCGGCGGGCAGGTGGGCGCACGATTCTAGAAGTTGTCATCACCGATGGTTCAGCGACTATGACTCTAACTTTTTTCAATCAACCCTGGCGCGAGAAGGAATTGCGAGTCGGGTCCCAAGCTATGTTTGCAGGCAAAGTGAGCGTTTTCAATAATCGCAGGCAACTTTCACACCCAGATTATGAATTGATTCCAGATGGCAATGATGTCGACTTGGCAGTGGAGAAATTTGCTGGTCGATTTATTTCGATCTATCCAGCCGTCTCGAGGTTGCCTTCATGGAAGATTGCGCAATGCATTGAAATAACCCTGGACGCACTCTCTCCGATCACAGATTATCTGCCCCCATCAATTTTGGAAGCGGTCAATTTGGCCAATGAAGGCGGATATCCAACTTTAGATGAAGCGATTCGAGCGATCCACAATCCGAAAAGTCGTGAGGAGGCAGAGAAATCGCGAGAACGATTGACCTTTGACGAGGCACTGCTCTTGCAGATTCTTTTGGCGCAACGAAAATCTGAAATGAGCGACCTCTCAACCCATCAGCGAGTGCGCACCGAGAACGGATTGGTCCAAGCCTTCGATAATAGTCTTCCCTGGAGTTATACCGAGGGCCAGCTTGAAATTATTCAAGAGATAGAGGGCGACATGAGTCGCACTCATCCAATGCATCGCCTATTACAAGGTGAAGTTGGTTCTGGAAAAACAGTTGTCGCACTTCGGGCAATGCTCACCGTTGTTGATGGCGGCGGCCAGGCCGCTTTGCTGGCACCAACTGAAGTCCTCGCGCAGCAGCATCTGATCACTATTCGAAAACTTCTTGGCCCGCTCGCTGAAGCCGGAACCCTGGCATCGGCGCACTCTGATGGGCTCGGAACGCAGGTAACACTGTTGACCGGTTCGATGAGCGCCGCTACTAAGCGGGCTGCGCTGTCAAAGATTGCAGATGGTTCTGCTGGAATTGTCATCGGAACTCATGCGCTCCTATCTGATCGCGTCGAGTTCAAAGATCTGGGTCTAGTGGTCGTTGACGAACAGCATCGCTTTGGCGTCGAGCAGAGAGACGCTCTCCGAATGAAGGCACAATTCCCGCCACATCTTCTGGTCATGACAGCAACTCCGATTCCAAGAACCGTCGCCATGACTATCTTTGGTGATCTAGATATATCAACCTTGCGCCAACTGCCCTCTGGTCGCTCACCCATACAAACTTTCCTTATCCCGACTCTTGAAAAGCCTCATTACCTGGAGCGCGCTTGGAGTCGGATTGTTGAGGAAGTCGCTAAGGGCCATCAGGCTTATGTAGTCGCCCCGCGAATCTCCGAGAAATTGGTCGAAGAGTCAAGCTCAATTACCGAGATGGACCTGGCAATGGCGAAAGCACTTGGAGAAGACTTAGCAGATGACCTCGCAAATTCTAAAGAGCCAATGACATCGGTCGAAGAACTTGCGCCGCGTTTGGCACTTGGTCCGCTAAAAGGTCTGAAGGTCGCAATATTGCATGGTAGGCAGAGTTCTGAAGAGAAGGATCAGACCATGCTCGCTTTTGGGGCCGGAAAAATTGATGTTTTAGTAGCAACAACAGTTATTGAAGTTGGCGTAGATGTACCAAACGCATCCACGATGGTGATTATGGATGCCGATCGGTTTGGTGTCTCTCAACTTCACCAATTACGCGGTCGTGTCGGACGAGGTAACGTCGCCGGACTCTGCTTGCTGGTATCAAACTCTGCGCCAGAGACACCTGCGATAACCCGTCTTGAAGCGGTAGCTGGCACCCTTGATGGTTTTGAATTATCTAGAGTCGACCTCGAGCAACGAAGCGAGGGAGATGTTTTGGGTAAAGCCCAATCTGGATCCCGCTCTCACCTGCGCTTGCTGCGTGTGCTTCGAGATGAAGATTTAATTGATCGCGCGAGGAACATCGCAATCTCGCTCGTCTCGCAAGATCGCAATCTCAATAGCGCACCAGAGTTACAATCACTTGTTGAGCAGTTAAAGCAATTTGAGAACGCCGCATTCATGGATAAGGGTTAGGCAGAATGAGAATCATTGCCGGAAAAGCCAAGGGCAAGAATTTGATCTCACCGACCAGTGATGGAGTGCGGCCAACATCGGATCGAGCGAGAGAGGGCCTCTTCTCTTCGCTAGAGTCAACTTTTAGCGGTATTGAAGATTTGAATTTTCTCGATCTCTTCGCGGGAAGTGGCGCAGTAGGCGTTGAAGCGCTGAGCAGGGGCGCCGCGCTCGTTCATGCGGTCGAGGCAGATGAACCCACTGCTGAAATAGCTATTGCAAATTTCAAGTCAGTTGGTGAGCTCTCTCGAAAACATAAAGTCTTCCAAAGCCGGGTTTCGCGCTTTTTGCAATCTGAGTTTCCGGTCAAGTACGACGTAATTTTTATGGACCCACCTTATGAAGTAAGTAATGAAGATATAGAGGATTTGCTCGACACTATCCAGGTGCGTGATTTATTGCAGCCACGGGGGCTTGTAGCGATTGAACGCAGAGGCAAGACAGACCCATTTAATTGGCCAGATGGAATGGGGTTAGAGAAGGTTCGCTCTTACGGACAGGGAAGTATCTTCTACGGCGGTTACTCTGCTAGCGTGGAAGCGTGAAAAAAGTAGTTTGCCCAGGGTCGTTCGACCCCATCACTTTCGGGCACCTCGACATCATTAAGCGAGCCAGTGATCTCTTTGACGAAGTAGTCGTTGCTGTCCTTGTAAATCAAACGAAGAAGACTCTCTTTACTGTCGAAGAACGGATTGAAATGATCCGTGCCGTCACCGTTGAGTATCCAAATGTCACCGTTGATTCATGGCAAGGCCTGCTCGTTGATTATTGTAATGACCACGACGTCGTGGGAATCGTCAAAGGACTTCGCGCTGTCACAGATTTTGATTATGAACTTCAAATGTCTCAGATCAATATGCAACTCAAGGGAATTGAAACAGTCTTCATGTCGACCGCCCCGGCTCACTCATTTCTCTCATCCTCTTTGATTAAGGAGATAGCAACTTACGGGGGCGATATTTCAGCCTACCTTCCAGCCTCGATCATTCCCCTCTTAACCGAACGCCTATCTGCGCGCTAAACTCTTCACATGATAGAGAAGATCGAGATGACCGTCGTTGAAAGAATTACGACCGCAATTACCACTGTGGAAGAGGCCCGACGGGTCCCGTTATCTGCAAGTTGTGTTGTTCACCGCAGCGAACTTCTTGAGATTCTCGATGAGGCTCAAGCAGCGCTTCCGGCAGATTTAGCGATGGCTCAGCAAATTATCGCCGAGCGAGATCAGGTATTAGAGGAAGCGCGCCAGACATCAGATCTTCTCATCGAACGGGCTCGCGAAGAAGTTGCGCAGATGATTGAACAGACTCAAATAGTTTCAGCAGCGCGAAAAGAGGCAGCGCGAATTCTTGATGAAGTAGCGAGTGAAGCAGCACAAGAGCGTGAAGAGATTGAAAACTACATCGACTCTCGCCTTGCAACGTTAGAGGTTGTATTGAATAAGACCCTCGACGTCGTCCAACGTGGAAGAGAGAAACTCCAAGGCGCTGATGAGAAGAGTGCGCTGGCCGAATTACGGGAGTAGAGGGAATTAACGTGAGCAAAAGTCCATTCCTCTTTAGTTGTCACGATCTGCCGCGTCGCGCCGGTGAATTGCGCGAGGTTGAATTAGACCTAGACTCACACGAGCCACTTGGGATCCCACTCATGGCGATTCCATCTCATGAGGTGATTGAGATCGATCTTCGTATCGAGGCAGTTACAGAAGGCGTATTAGCGACGGGAATTGTCCGCGGATTGGCTGTCGGTGAATGCACCCGTTGCCTAGATCCAGTAGAGATGGAATTAGAAGAGCAGTTCCAAGAGCTCTTTTACTATGAAGTGGACTCTAGACAGTCGCGAAAAGGCGGTGCCCGCCATCAGAAAGATAAGAAACATAAGAAACATAAGAAAGAGGAAGAGATTGAGGTAGAGGGAGCCGAGGAGCTCCTGACCATGCAAGGCGATGAGATCGATCTCGAAGGACCGATTCGAGATGCACTCATTTTGAACCTGCCCGTGAACCCACTCTGCAGCGAGCGGTGCCTAGGCCTTTGCTCCGGTTGCGGAGTGAAGTGGGAGAGCCTGCCAGATGACCATATCCATGAGTTGGTAGATCCACGGTGGGCGGCGCTTTCGGGGCTAGATGGGCCGGGATTTGGTCA
>CBFHTP010000016.1:13982-29770 GCA_965658705.1 Candidatus Nanopelagicaceae bacterium | reverse complement strand
CAACTCCAACTCCAACTCCAACTCCAACTCCAACTCCAACTCCAACTCCAACTCCAACTCCAACTCCAACTCCAACGGTTGCCAGGCCAGCACCGCTTCCTACAAAAGTTGCTAAAAATGAGAACGAGAATGAGAGCGAAGGGGCAATGCGGCAGCCGGTTTCAGCAACCCCAACCCCAATAGCAACTCAATCATTGGGTCTTGTGCCCCACTCTTCAGTTATTCAAAAGACGATTATTTGCATCAAGGGCACGCTCAAAAAGACGGTAAAAGGCACTTCCCCTAAGTGTCCGACCGGCTACATCCTCAAAAAATAAGCGGTTCTGGCTCATTTTGACCCGGGAGTGCTGTGGCAGGTAATCTGCTCCCTCTACGGCAAGCGCTCCTCGGAGTGGTTTTCGTTATCTCTTTCCACCTCAGCAATTCAGCAAATATAAGGAGAAGGCTCGTGCGCACATTTACACCGAAGGCTGGTGATCAAGCTACTACTCGTAAGTGGCATGTCATCGATGCAGATGGCATCGTCCTTGGACGCCTCGCTTCTCATGCTGCTGTTCTGCTTCGCGGAAAGCACAAGACAACTTTTGCACCCCACATCGACATGGGCGACTTCGTCATCATCATCAATGCCGAGAAAGTCGCACTGACTGGCCAGAAGGGCTCACAGAAGTTTGCACATCACCACTCAGGCTTCCCAGGTGGAATGACTTCGATCGTCTACGCAGATTTGATCAACCAGGATCCAACTCGCATCGTTGAAAAAGCGATTCTTGGAATGATCCCTAAGAACAAGCTCGGCCGTCAGGTTGGCGCAAAGCTCAAGGTCTATGCCGGTCCAACGCATCCACATGCTGCGCAGAACCCAGCAGTATTTACGCTCTCCCAAGTTGCCCAAGTTTCCCAGACAGCCAAGAAGTAATAGGAGCCGATAGAACATGTCAGATTTGGATACCGTGACTTCAGCCGTAGCAGTAGATGGCGACGAAGTAGAACTCACCTCTTATTCGTCAAGCACACCAGCTGCAGCAACGAATCGTCCATCTATCAAGGCTCCAGGTGGCGGAACAGGTCGTCGTAAAGAGGCTGTTGCTCGCGTGCGTTTAGTTCCAGGTACTGGCAAGTGGATCGTCAACGGCAAAGAACTCGCGGTTTACTTCCCAAATAAAGTTCACCAGCAACTCGTTTCAGAGCCATTCCGCACCATTGGTGCAGAGGGCGCTTTTGATGTTATTGCACGCATTAACGGTGGCGGAACATCAGGACAAGCCGGCGCACTTCGCCTCGGTGTTGCACGCGCACTCAATGAGATTGATCGCGAAGCAAACCGTCCTGCACTCAAGAAGGCTGGCTTCCTTACACGTGATCCACGCGTTATCGAACGTAAGAAGTACGGACTGAAGAAGGCTCGTAAGCGTTCACAATACTCAAAGCGTTAATCACCTTTCTGCTCTACCTCTCGCTGTAATAAAGGGGATATTTAGCAATGGCACTCTTTGGAACCGATGGCGTAAGAGGTCTGGCTAACGATTTTCTGACGGCAGATCTCGCACTCAAATTGGCTGTAAGCGCTGCCCACACACTGGTTGAAGATTCCAACAAAACAGGAGCCCGTCCGCGCGCGATTGTGGGCCAGGATTCTCGCGCCTCAGGTGAATTTCTAGAAGCTGCGGTAGTTGCAGGGCTTGCAAGTGCTGGGGTAGATGTCTATCGAGTTGGAGTTCTGCCAACTCCAGCAATCGCACACCTTGTGGCCGAAAGTAGAGCGGACTTGGGAGTAATGCTGAGCGCATCACACAACGCGATGCCGGATAACGGAATTAAATTCTTCGCACGTGGCGGTGGAAAACTAGATGACGTTTTGGAAGCCAAGATTGAAGCGTGGATCGAAAGTGGCGAACTCCAAAATTGGAGCCGCCCAACAGGTCATGGCGTTGGTCGTGTTTTTTATGATGAGAGCGCGCAGGAGCGATACATCTATCACTTGCTCTCCTCACTCTCCTCATCACTTGATGGCCTGAAGGTTGTTGTTGATTGCGCCAATGGCGCTGCATCTCGGGTTGCACCAAAAGTTTATGAACGCGCTGGCGTTGAGGTGATTGCAATCTCTGCAACTCCAACTGGCTGGAACATCAACGATAATTGCGGATCAACGCACTTAGCCAACCTCAAGGCGAAGGTTATCGAAGTAGGTGCAGATTTTGGTATTGCCCATGACGGAGATGCCGATCGATGTCTCGCCGTTGATGCTCTGGGAAATGAAATTGATGGTGATTTTATTATGGCAATTCTTGCTAGTGAATGGCATAAGAATAATCAGCTGAAGAACAAGACAGTTGTAGCCACCGTAATGAGTAATCTTGGATTCATGAAAGCGATGCAATCACAAGGGATCACGGTTGAAACCACTGCAGTTGGTGATCGATATGTGCTCGAGCGCTTGATTGAAGCGGGCCACGAATTTGGCGGCGAGCAATCAGGTCACATTATTATGCGTCGGTATGCAAATACGGGGGATGGCATCTTGACCGCCCTGCAGTTAATGCAGGTGGTCAAGCAATCTGGCAGGACGCTTTCAGAGCTAGCAACTGTAATGGTTCGGTTTCCGCAGACCTTGATTAATGTAGAAGGCGTTGATCGCAGCAAGCTGCACAGCTCTGACGCGATCACTGCATTTGTGAAGTTGAAGAGTGATTCACTTGGCGATAGTGGCCGTATTTTGGTTCGCCCATCTGGCACCGAAGCCTTGGTCCGCGTAATGGTTGAGGCACAAAGCGCTGAAATCGCCGAGGAAGTGGCCACTGAAATTGCTTCCCTAGTAAGATCTGAACTCTCTTAGAATCAAGAAAATTAAAAATTGAGCTACAGCAGAAGGAGCGCCTTTCAAGATGTGCGGCATCGTCGGCTACACCGGTAAGGCCACAGCGCTATCACCCGTTTTAGAGGGACTTCGTCGACTTGAATACCGTGGTTATGACTCGGCCGGTATTGCGCTTGCCGTTCGTGCTGGCGAGCCACTGTGGGTCGAGAAGCGTGCCGGAAAATTGGGCAACTTAGAATCAATTCTCGAAACGGTTCCAGATTCTCATAGCGGAATTGGGCATACTCGCTGGGCAACCCATGGTGGCCCAACTGATCGCAACGCGCACCCTCACCTTGATAACGAAGGCAAGCTCGCACTCATTCACAATGGCATTATCGAGAATTATGTTGATCTTCGGGCAGAACTTGAAGCCCGTGGTCACATTTTTCTCTCTGAGACAGATACCGAGTCAGTTGTGCATTTACTTAGTGATGCAAGAAAAGCGCACCAAGGCGACCTAGCGGCAGCAATGCGCGAAGTCTGTGGCCAACTGCGTGGTTCGTTCACACTTCTCGCTATTCATGCAGATGAACCAGGTCGGATCGTAGGCGCCCGTAGAAATTCGCCACTTGTTGTTGGAGTTGGGGACGGCGAAAACTTCCTCGCATCAGATGTCTCGGCATTCATCTCACATACCAAGCGCGCGCTAGAGCTTGGCCAAGATGAGATCGCTGATATCACCGGAACTTCAATTGTGATTACAAACTTGGCCGGAGAGGTCTTGCCGCACAAAGAATTTGAAATCTCTTGGGATGCTTCAGCAGCAGAGCGCGGCGGCTTCGAACACTTTATGTTGAAAGAGATTTACGAACAGCCAAAGGCAGTAGCAGATACCTTGATTGGTCGAACCGAAGGTCTGGATCCAGCGATTACTTCAGGAATCAATCTAGAAGGAATCTCTAAGGTCGTCATCATCGCCTGTGGAACTGCTTATCACGCGGGACTGGTCGGAAAATATGCGATTGAAAAATGGGCGAACGTTTCGGTGGATGTTGAACTGGCATCGGAGTATCGCTACCGCGAACCAAGCGT
Source organism: Candidatus Nanopelagicaceae bacterium (assembly GCA_965658705.1). Lineage (GTDB taxonomy): Bacteria > Actinomycetota > Actinomycetes > Nanopelagicales > Nanopelagicaceae > PALSA-747. The sequence continues at coordinate 25,878 of CBFHTP010000016.1, read as the reverse complement.
AGATTCAAAGACTTTAGTAATCCCCATTTCGCAATCTGGTGAGACCATGGATACTTTGATGGCGCTACGATATGCGAAGAGCGCCGGCGCTAGGGTCTTTGCAGTCTGTAATACCAATGGCTCAACAATTCCACGCGAATCAGATGCTGTTCTCTATACCTATGCTGGTCCCGAGATTGCAGTTGCCTCCACTAAAGCATTTCTCACCCAACTCATTGCTATGTACTTGATCGCGTTGCACCTTGGAAAAGTTCGAGGATCCTTATCTACGATTGAGCACGATGAAATTGTGAGCCATCTCGTGGCGTTGCCGGCAAAAATTCAGCAAGTTCTTGAAACTGTTGAGCCACTTCGAGCTCTTACTCGTTCTTTCAAAGATGCGACGTCGATGCTCTTCTTGGGTCGACACGTTGGATTCCCAGCCGCACTAGAAGGCGCACTGAAATTAAAGGAACTTGCCTATATGCATGCCGAGGGATTTGCTGGCGGTGAGTTGAAGCATGGTCCGATCGCGCTGATTGACCAGGGGACTCCCGTAGTTGCAGTAATGCCTGCTACCGGATCACTGCTTGCTGAAAAGATGGCGAGCAATGTGATGGAAGTGAAAGCAAGAGGAGCGGTCATCATCGCCATTGGAGATGGTGATCTTTCGACAGCAGATCACATGATTCGAATTCCAGCCACACATCAATTCCTAGAGCCGGTCTTGGCTGTTCTCCCACTGCAAGTAATTGCATACGAGATGGCGATTGCTCGCGGTAACGATGTTGATCAGCCACGCAATTTGGCTAAATCTGTCACGGTGGAATGATGTTAGAGACACTTCCCCCAGTTCGTAAAGCCGAGATGATGAAGGCGCTTCGTTGGTCCTTTGCACTAGCTCTGGCATTTGGCGCGGTTACCCAACAAATTCTCTCGGAGAGCTATCTCTTCACCTTTGATCACTGGGTCAAAGGCTTAAAGCACCACACATTTAAAGGGAGTTCCAGTCACTTACTGTTGGCGGTGGATGATCTTGGTCTTCGTTGGTTCACTGCTACCTGCCTAATAGTTGCAGCGGTTTTTATCGGCTGGCGCTTTAAATCCTGGCGACCACTATGGCTCTCACTTTCGGCGGTAGTACTTCTCAATGGAGTTGTAGGTCTTTCAAAGGTGATCTTTGGCAGGACCAAGCCCCGGTTGCAAATGGATCTGCTCCACGCTGGTGGACTTTCGTATCCGAGTGGACACTCTGCAAATGCGCTTCTGACCTGGGGAATGCTGGCGTACCTAATTTTTCGTTATACAAATCGCGCGCCTTTTAATGGCATCAACCTCAAGTGGGTCGTCGCGCTGATCACAGTTGCGGTCTGCATCGCTTCATTAATCCGAGATACTCACTGGTTCTCAGATTTACTCGGTGGCGTCCTCATCGGAGGTTCACTTCTGGTTTTCTTGATCGCAGTCGATAGAGCATGGCCATCAAAGCGGCAACCATCATGATTTACGGCATTGGTATTGATGTTGTAGATATTGAGAGATTCAAAGAATCTCTCGAACGTACACCTGCACTCGGTGCAAGGTTATTTACCCCGGCCGAACTCACCCACCCATTTTCATCACTTGCAGCCAGATTTGCTGCGAAGGAAGCGATCGCCAAGGCGATGGATTCGAAGAAGACCTTTGCGTGGCAAGAGGTCGAGATCATCAATTTAGATAGTGGAAAACCCACCTTCGTGCTTACGGGAGCAGTTGCCAAGCTACTCGAGGGCAAGCGAGTTCATCTCACGCTTTCGCATGATGCCGGAATCGCCTCTGCAATGGTGGTGATTGAAGAGTGAGTGAACCACGGGCATTTGTAGAAGTTGACCTGTCGGCAATCGCTTCAAATATTGCACGAGTCAAATCAAAGAGTGATGCACATATTTTGGCGGTAGTTAAGGCAAATGCATATGGTCATGGCTTGGTACCGATAGCAGAAGCTGCGATTTCAAATGGCGCTACGTGGCTCGGAACTGCGCTCCTAGAAGAGGCGTTTGAATTAAGAGCATCGATACCCGACATACAAATACTTGCATGGCTGACTCCACCCGGAGAAGATTTTGAGGCTGCGCTTCGTCAAAATATTGATCTCTCAATCTCATCATTGTTGCTGCTAGAAGAAGTCCTTCGGGCTGGCAAAGTGATTGGAATTAAACCTCGAATACATATAGAAGTAGATACCGGCATGACACGGGGTGGATTGCTTGAAGAGTGGGATCAATTCTTGGTCCGCTTGATCGACCAAAAGGATGAGCTACAGATCATTGGATTTTGGACCCACTTTGCAAGAGCTGATGAACCTGAATCAGATTTCACCGAGCAACAACTTATTCTCTTTAAAGTTCTGCTTAATGAGTTACAGAGCAACGGAATCTATCCAGAAATTATTCACACCTCTAACTCCGCCGCCGCAATTAACGGAAGTTCACCAGAGTCAGCAATCGTCCGACTCGGGATTGGGATGTATGGACTCTCACCAGATTTTTCACTCATGGGAAGCTCAGAGTCACTTGGTTTGGTGCCTGCCATGTCTATTCAAGCTAAATTAGTAAATGTAAAGCGAGTTCTGGCAGGATCACGAGTTGGTTACGGTGGCGTCGGAATCGTTGGTGAAGATACAGTTTTGGGAATAGTCGCCATGGGATATAGCGATGGCTTACCTAGACAAGCGATCTCATCAACTGGAGTTGCATATCGTGGCGTCAAAGCGCCTTTAATTGGACGAGTCTCCATGGATCAATGCGTCGTTGATCTTGGGCTGTACAGCACCGCTATTGCTGGCGAATATGTCACAGTGATCGGTCCAGATGGATATACAGCAGATGATTGGGCCATCGCTGCAGGGACAATTAATTATGAAATAGTGACACGAATTGCACTGCGGTTGCCTAGGATCTACCGAGCATGAACAGTCCATTACTCTCGATCGACTCACTCACCGTCCAATTTGGTGGATTGACTGCACTCTCAGAGGTCAGCCTCGAACTTCACCCAGGTGAGGTTGTTGGGCTAATTGGCCCAAATGGTGCTGGCAAAACAACGCTCTTCAATGCTCTCTCTGGAATCGTGACACCGACAGCCGGATCACTCACGCTAAACAATCAGGTGATTGATTGGCCAAAGCCGCATGAGTTAGTGGCACATGGAATTTCTCGCACCTTGCAAGGCGTTGGTCTCTTCGGCGACCTAACTGTTCTAGAAAATGTGATGATCGGTGCAACACATTCTGCGACAACGGGGCTGCTCTCTGCAGTTTTTGGGGCAGACCGAAGAGCTGAAGCCAGATTACGCGAAGTAGCAGAGCGCGCACTTGAGCAAACGTATTGCGCCAGTCTGGCCAACCGAATCGCATCTTCTCTGGCCTACCCAGATACAAAGCGAGTAGCGATCGCCCGCGCCATAGTGAGTGATCCCAAAATTCTTCTCTTAGATGAGCCAGCTGGTGGTCTTGGTCCGCAAGATATCGAATGGCTCAATGGTTTAATCCGGAACATCAAGGGTAAGAATTCAATACTTCTCGTCGAACATCACATGGACGTTGTTATGAGTGTTTGTGATCGCATCTATGTCCTAAATTTTGGAGAACTAATTGCCGAGGGCACTCCTGCTCAAGTGAGAGCAAACCCTGCTGTCATAGCTGCCTACTTAGGCAATTCGGCGGTGAAGTAATGTCATTGGTTGTTCAAGATTTATCAGTTAACTACGGGGCGATCCGCGCCATTAACGAGCTGACTTTCACGATCCCGAGCGGTGAATTAACTGCTGTTATCGGTTCTAACGGAGCTGGTAAAACAACGCTACTTCGCGCACTCTCTGGATTAATCCCGGCTTCACATGGCAGCGCTACCTGGAAGGGAAAGTCCATCCTTGGAACCGCGCCAGAAGATCTTGTCCGAAGGGGAGTTGTCCATGTTTCTGAAGGTAAATCTGTTATTCCAGAGTTAACGGTTACTGAAAATCTTCAACTAGGTGGAATTTGGCGAAAAGAGAAGGCCGATATTAAAGCTGCAACCGAAGAAGTTCTCCAGCTTTTCCCCAGACTTGGAGAGCGTCTATCGCAAGGTGCGGACTCATTATCCGGCGGGGAACGCCAAATGCTTGCGATCGGTCGGGCGATGATCGCACGGCCCGAGCTCTTGCTGCTTGATGAGCCATCACTTGGATTAGCACCGCTTGTCATTGAGCAGATATTTGCTGCGATTAAATCGCTACAAAAAAACCACGGACTAACAGTTGTCTTAGTTGAACAGAATGCTCTTGGTGCTCTCGAAATTGCAGACCAAGGCGTCATCATTAATCTTGGCTCCCTTGTCGCAAGTGGACCGGCTGATCAGATTATGAACGATCCATCACTTCGATCAGCATATTTGGGTTACTGAGGCCAACCATGAATATAATTTTTAATACGCTCCTTCTTGGAATCAGCAGTGGTTCTATTTATGCGCTGATGGCGCTAGCGCTTGTGCTTGTTTGGCGCTCAACCCGAGTTGTTAATTTTGCCCAAGCTGGTCAGGCAATTCTTTCGACGTATATTGGTTTCGAAGCAGTGACTCGCCTCCATAGTTATTGGCTCTCTCTTCCAATTGCAATTATTGCTGGGGCACTTATAGGCGGCGCAGTCGAATCACTTCTCATGAGACCGCTGGCCAAACGGGCAAAAGGAACGGTCGTTGAATCGATCGCACCCGTGATTGCAACCCTTGGCGTGCTTGGCTTAATTCGCAGTTTGGTCGGAGTGATTTGGGGCAACTCCTTTAGACAGTACACCTCACCGCTATCTAGCAAGGGCTACACAATTGGTGATCGAGTGCTTCTATTCTCACCCGTCAATGCCAGCATTGTGATTGGTGCGGCGATCGTCTTGATTCTCTTTGCACTTCTCTTTAGATTTACGCGACTAGGTTTGGCGCTACGAGCTGCAAGTTTTCAACCAGAGATTTCGCGTCTTGCTGGTATTCGAGTCAATCAAATCCGCACAATCGGTTGGGCCTTTGCTGGCGCCGCTGGCGCAGTTGCGGGTGCCTTAGTGACGCCAACAAGTTACCTCTCACCAAACTCACTTGATCTCCTCCTCGTTTCGGGATTTGTTGCCGCAGTAATCGGCGGGCTAGAAAGTCTTGTCGGGGCGGTCGTCGGTGGCCTGGTCTTGGGGATTGGCTTCGCCTTTATCCTGCAGTACATCGGTACTCAGGTGACATTTATGGCGGGCTTTATCATTTTGATTTCGGTGCTATTGATCAGGCCAAGTGGAATCTTTGGTAAGAAGCGGACTCGTGATGCATAAAATTAATAAAATAAAATTGACTCCAGCGAAACGCTTCCTAATTTCAATTGTCATCGGTGTAGCACTTCTGCTATCCAGTAATTTTGTGGATGAACTTCGGGTCTATCAATTAGCTCAGATCGCAGTTTTTGTTGTTGCGATCTCATCGATTATTTTATTGACTGGCTATTCGGGCCAAATCTCACTCGGCTCTGGTGCCATCATGGCGGTCGGTGCGTATTCAACCGTTCTCTCATTCACTTATTGGCATATACATTTTCTGCTTGCCTTTCTCGTCGGCGCAGTTGCTGGCGCAGTTGCTGGATTTATTCTTGGAATATCAGCTGCCAGACTTTCTGGTCCGTATCTGGCAGGAACCACTCTTGCACTCGCCGTCGGGCTTCCTTCACTCGCTAACCAATTCCATATTTTGGGCGGAGAGCAAGGTTTGACCTTTGATATCGGAAATGCGCCGGCTGCTCTCGGTGAGGAGTTCACCCAGTACAAATGGTTCTTTTGGGTCGCCGTCCCCATCACTTTGCTCCTGTTTTGGCTCCTTCAGAATTTGTTATCAAGTCGTTATGGAAGGAGTTGGCGAGCACTTCGGACTAATCCAACGGCCGCAGCGCTCTCGGGTATCAACGTAGCTCGCTCAAAAGTCCTTGCTTTCACGCTCAGTTCAGCGATTGCTGGGCTAGCTGGTGCTCTCTTTGCCATGCTGCTCGGCCTGGTAGCCCCACTCGCCTTCACGCTGACCCTCTCTTTCACCATTATTACTGGGGCTGTGTTGGCCGGAGTTGGCAGGCTCGCGAGTAGCATTGTCGGCGCAGTGGTTCTGGTGGCAATCCCAGAGCTTTCAGGTGCCGTAGCTACGCACCTCGGAAACTCTGAGCAAGTCACCTCGAACCTTCCTGGCGTTATCACCGGGTTGCTACTGATCGTGACGGTGCTCTTCGCTCCAAACGGTCCGCAGCTTCCTCGGTTAAAGCGCTAGGCGTTCATAAAAGTTAGTCATCTAGTCCCTCACTGGAAGGAAATACATGCTCGCTCATCTTAAAAGCAAGCGATCTCATGCACGTAAGACCGGAATCTTTGCCGCAGTTTTTGTTGCTGCAGCCGGTCTCGTTGCAACAGCGCTACCGGCACAAGCTGCCGAAGTAGGCGTAACCGCTTCGACGATCAAACTTGGAATCACGATTCCTTTGACTGGAGCAGCAGCTCCTGGTTACAACAAAATTCCTGGCGCCATGAAGTCATATTTTGACTACGTAAACGCTAATGGCGGCGTCTATGGGCGCAAAATCCAGCTCGTTGTTAAAGACGATGGATACTCACCAGCAACTACAGTTGCGGCAACCAATGACTTAATCCTTAAGGATAAAGTCATGGCACTCGTCGGAACTCTAGGAACTGCGAACAACGAGGCAACGACTCGCTTTGTCAATAGCCATGGCGTGCCACGACTCTTCGTTAACACCGGTTACAGCGGTTTTGCGGATATGAAGAAGTACCCAACAACATTCCCACTATTCCCTTCTTATGCAGCTGAAGCAAAGGCAATGGGCAAGTACCTAGCCGATAACTTCGCTGGCAAGAAGATTGTTCTCATCTATCAGGATGATGACTTTGGACTAGATGCGCTCGCTGGCTTCAAGACAGCTGGCACAACATTCACCGCAAAGATTCCTTACTCTGCGCTCTCACAGGCTGATCCTGCAGTTGTTGGAAAATGGGTTACTTCGGTGGCCACAGCACAAGCAGATGTCGTCATCATGTTTGGCGTAACTTCGGCTACCGGTGCTCTAGCCGGCGGCCTCTATAAGGCTGGACTTGTTGGCAAAGTTCAACTGATTCTTGGTTCGGTTGGTTCCGATGGAACAACACTTAAGGGTCTTCTTGGACCCTTGGCACCAGCACTCGCTGGTTCAATTGCAGCCTCGTTCTTGCCTTCACCAGCTGATGCGACAGATGAGTACATCACTCAGTTCAAGGCGATTAGCGCGCAATACAACCCAACCGCAGTATTCGATAACAACATCTTGGTTGGAATGAATACCGCCATGATGACTGTGCAAGCACTTCGCGCTGCGGGTACCAACCCAACTCGCACTAGCTTGATCAAGGCAATTGAGACCAAGGGTTCAACCTGGGCATCAGCTGCGTTCTCGCCAATTCTTTATGGTGCAAAGAGCCACGTTGGCTACACCGGCTACTGGTTTGGAAAATTCAATGCAGACGCAAACGCAGTTTCTGTTGATGGCGCCGGTAAGTACACGCTTTACTCCACCGATTCTGGTTCTGGCGCAGTGGTTAAGTCCGCTACCGCTCGGCCAGCAATGCCAGCGAAGGGATTGCCAACAAACTAATGAAAATCTCATCACTTAAAAAGAGAATCTCTGTTCTTGCAGTTGCAGCGCTTGCTTCGCTTGCAATTACTGGCACTCCAACTGTTGCACAGGCAGCACCAGCATGCGTTACTGCTGGCCCAGTTACTTCATGTACAGGTGCAGGTAGCGATGGCGCCCTGTACTACATGCTCGTTCCAGCAAACTTCAACGGAACGGTCTACCTCTGGTCACACGGATATCGCTATAACGTAGATATTCCAGCAGCCATTCCACTTATCGGTGGCTACAAGGTTGTCAACGCAGCTGAGCCAACACCTGGTGGAAGCACAGCGATCGCTAACGCACTCCTTGCAAAGGGATATGCAGTTATGGGCTCAGGTTTTGCTCGCCAAGGTTGGAATCCAACTGCCGGCGTCAACGCTGATATCGAACTGATCAAGACCTTTAAAGAGAAGTTCACAACAACGAAGAAGGTCATTGCGTGGGGTGCTTCTCTTGGCGGCTTCATCACTCAGACTCTTGCAGAGCAGCATCCTGAATTGATCAGCGCTGCAGCTCCACTATGTATGGCTGGCTCAATTGATGCCGAACTTACAACAGCAGGAGATTTCCTCTGGGGTCTAAAGACCTTCTTTGATCCTTCGATTGTTGCTGCTGGTTATGGAAGCGGCGCTGCTGGTTATGCGCTCTCACTCCAAAACCTAGGCAAGGTATTCACAGTTATGGGCAAGCTACAAGCAACCCTCACAACTGGAGCTTGGCCTGATACCGCACCTGATGCGCTGAAGAACTCTGGAATTCCAGCTCGCTCAGCACTTCTCTTGCTCGGTCTCATTGCTGGACTACCTACTCAGTCAGCACACTTTGATGGAACAACTGGTCCTGGACCGGCAAACTCATCGAGCTACACCGGCTTTGCACTTCTTTACAGCCCAGCGCTAGCAATCCTTGAAAATGGAACGAACGCTGCTGCGCTTGCTGTTCTTGCAAATGCAGATGTGGAAGATCAATCTGGCGGAGTTGTCTTTGATAACTCAAAGACTGATTACTCAGCCCGCTTGGGTGCAGATGGATCAGCCTTCTCTGCACCACTCAGCGGAACAACTGCGACAAATGCGCTGCTTGGCTATCTTGCACAGGCCCCCCGCGTTACCGCAAATTCAACTGCAGTAGCGAAGATGCACACCATTGCAACCTATGTTGGCAAGGTCAACGTTCCAACCATCACAATGGTCGGTCTTGCTGATCCGATTACGCCAGCCGGAGCTTCAATGCTCTTGGCTACAAAGTATGCAGAGCAGTATGCAGCTCAGAAAACAGCAAACTTGAAGGCGCACACTCAGCGTGGCCCTTCACAGTTGATCTCAATCTGGCAGCCAACTCCAACTCATTACACAACCTTTGGTGCAACAGGATCTCCTGATACTTCAGGTGCGGCAGCAAATGGAACGAACCACTGTAACTTCACTACCAAGCAGTACTTGGCAGTTGCAGATCTATTGGCTTACGCAAGCACCAATGGCAAGCAACTTTCGGGTGGACCATTGGCAACTGCGGTCCGCAAGATGGGTGGATCGATTATCGATTCAAAGCTTGATGTTCCTCTGATGAAGTTTGATCAGAAGTAACCTCACGCAATAGCTCAGTAAAAAGCCCCTCGGCCAAAAGCCGGGGGGCTTTTTCTATTACCCTTCACCTATGAGCCAGACCATTGTGATCAATTCAGTCGATGCAATGAAGCAATGTGGTCAGGCGCTCGGTGAGGATCTGTATGCCGGTGATCTCTTGCTTCTTAAGGGAGATCTTGGCGCCGGCAAGACTGCGCTCACTCAAGGAATCGGACAATCCCTAGGAATAGTAGGAATCACTTCGCCAACTTTTGTGATCTCCAGAATTCATCACGGCAAAGAGAGCCTGGTCCATGTCGATGCCTATCGCCTGGTCGGTGAGCCAATGGCAATTTTTGACGAACTAGATCTTGACTCGCACCTTGCTACTTCGATCATTGTGATCGAATGGGGGGAGGGATTTGTTGATCGGCTGGCGGATCAATACTTAGAGATCAGCATCGAATTTGGCGCGGGTGAAAGTGATCGAGTGGTCACCCTTACTGGTCACGGAGCTAGATGGCGCGGGTTCAAAGTATGAGCACAATTCTTGCGATCGATACCTCTACTGATCGAACGAGTGTGTCAATAGTTCAAGCTGGCATTGCATTAATAGAACTCCATCACGATGATCCGCTTGCTCATGGTGAGGTACTCCCTCAATTAATTCAGCAAGCGCTTGCGACCACGAACCTGATTGACCTAGTTGCAATTGGTATGGGACCAGGACCATTTACTGGATTGCGAGTTGGCATCGCATGTGGGCAGAGCTTCGCGCTTGCACGCGCAATCCCTTGGATCGGTATCTGCTCACTGGATGCGATTGCGATGGCTGTCAACATTGATGCTGAACCTGATTTTATTGCGGCGATTGATGCCAGGCGCAAAGAGTTGTTTTGGGCTAGGTATGTCGATGGCAAACGAGTTGCAGATCCGGCAGTCTCAGTTCATCAAGTGGTTCGCGAAATGGGAGTCAAAGTTGTAGAACAGCCACCTCGTGCCACAGCGATCGCAGAACTTGCAGAACGTGCAGGCTATGAAAGCGCCCGGCAGCCAATCTATGTTCGTAGACCAGATGCCTACCCGATGCCAGCTGGTGTAAAAATTCGCGCAATGAATCCGATGGATTTAATCGCAGTGCATGCGTTAGAGCGAGAAATTTATAGCTACGAAGACCCATGGTCACTTGCGCAATTCAAGGAGGAGTTAGCTGCCAAGGATCGCTATTACTTGGTTGCCGAGATAAACCAAGAGATAGTGGGTTATGCGGGTGTAATGCTTGCCGGTGAAGTGACTGACATTTTGACGCTGACCACTGCGGTGGACCACCGTCGAAAGGGCATTGGGCGCGAGTTTTTGAAGCGCTTACTAGATTGGTCTCGCAATAAGAAAGTCGAGGCGATCATGCTTGAGGTACGAGTGGGCAACAACGAGGCCCAACCCTTGTACGAGAACTTCGGATTTAGAGTTATTTCAGAGCGCACTGACTATTACGGTCCTGGTAAAACTGCATTGGTGATGCGAAAAGAGCTCACATCATGACCACTAACTTAGAGCCACTTGTTCTAGGAATCGAAACTTCCTGCGATGAGACCGCCGTAGGCATTGTTCGGGGCCGCACACTGCTTTCCAATGTCATTTCATCTAGCGTAGAAGAGCATGCCCGTTTTGGTGGCGTGGTTCCAGAGATTGCTTCACGCGCACATCTAGAAGCGATGCAGAGTGTGATGAAGCAAGCGCTAAGTGAAGCAAGAGTTTCATTGTCAGATTTGGATGCGATTGGAGTTACTGCTGGGCCGGGCTTAATCGGAGCGTTACTCATCGGAACTTCAACAGCGTCAGGGCTCTCTCTTGGTTTAGGTAAACCGCTCTTTGGAGTCAACCATCTCTCGTCACACATTGCAGTCGACGCACTCGATTCGGCCCACTCGTTACATCCAGCAATTGGTTTACTGGTAAGTGGTGGACATAGTTCAATCCTAAAAGTTACTGACCTGGCAACTGAAGTTGAAGTTTTGGGTTCAACAATGGATGACGCAGCAGGGGAGGCGTTCGACAAAATTGCTCGGTTACTCGAACTTGATTTTCCTGGTGGACCGGCGATTGATCGATTGGCGGTAACCGGAAACCCATCTGCAATTGATTTCCCGCGCGGGCTCACCCATGCCAGCGATCAAGCGCAACATCGCTATGACTTCTCATTCTCTGGCTTAAAGACAGCTGTCTCCCGCTACCTTGCGAAGACTCCGACTGCGATCCGGGCCGATGTTGCAGCCAGTTTTCAAGAGGCGGTCGTTGACGTCCTGCTTTCTAAGGCGTTAGCCGCGGCCAGCGCCGAAGGGCTAGAAAGCCTGATCATCGCTGGCGGGGTGGCAGCAAACTCCAGGCTCCGAGCGGTCGCCACCCAGCGGTGTGAGGCAGCCGGGCTAGAGCTGCGCATCCCACCTTCAGCGCTCTGTACCGACAACGGGGCCATGGTGGCCGCTCTTACCAGCCTGATGGTCACCGCAGGCCGGGCGCCAAGCGCTGTCGGGCTGGCAGCAGACTCTAGTTCTGGATTGGAAAGGCTTCTCTGGCGCTAGTAGAGTCTGACTTAGCACTCGAAGGGGGACACTGCTAACACGGCGGCTCCTGAAGCGGTGAATCAACATCTAACT
>CBFHTP010000016.1:346-13882 GCA_965658705.1 Candidatus Nanopelagicaceae bacterium | reverse complement strand
AAGGAGCGAATCATGGCCGTTGCCATCAAGCCACTTGAAGATCGTATTGTTGTTCAAGCAAATGCTGCAGAGCAGAAGACCGCATCTGGTCTCGTTATTCCAGATACCGCCCAAGAGAAGCCACAAGAAGGCACCGTCGTTGCAGTCGGACCAGGTCGTTTTGACGATGGCGTTCGAACCCCGATGGATGTCAAGGTTGGCGATGTCGTTCTTTATAGCAAGTACGGCGGAACTGAAGTGAAGTACAACAACGAGGAGTACCTCGTTCTCTCAGCTCGCGACGTTTTAGCAATCATTGAGAAGAACTAATTATGGGCAAAACTTTATCTTTTGATGAGAACGCTCGTCGTGCGATGGAGCGTGGCGTAAATATTCTCGCTGATACAGTCAAGGTAACGCTTGGACCTAGGGGCCGTAACGTTGTTATAGCCAAGTCTTACGGTGCGCCGCTTATTACAAATGATGGCGTCACAATCGCGAAGGAAATTGAACTTTCCGATCCTGCCGAAAACATGGGCGCCCAGCTCGTAAAGCAGGTCGCCGAAAAGACAAATGATGTTGCAGGAGATGGAACTACGACTGCCACCGTCCTTGCGCAAGCAATGGTCAAAGAAGGCCTGCGCAACCTTGCCGCCGGCGCACAGCCAATGGATATCAAGTTTGGTATCGAAGCAGCTGTTGCAGCTGTTGCAGCAGAGTTAAAGAAGAATTCGACTGCTGTTTCTGGCAAGTCTCAGATTGCAGATGTTGCAACCATTTCTGCTCAAGATAAAGCGATTGGCGATCTCATTGCGGAGGCGATGGATAAGGTCGGCAAAGATGGCGTTATCACCGTTGAAGAGTCTTCAACAACTGGTTTAGAGCTTGATTTCACCGAAGGTATGCAATTCGATAAGGGCTACATCTCACCTTACTTCGTGACTGATTCAGATCGCATGGAGACAGTTCTTGAAGATGCCTACGTTCTGATCTCTGGCCAAAAGATCTCTGCTCTGAGCGAGATTTTGCCGGTGCTAGAAAAGGTTGCACAGGCCAATAAGCCACTATTGATCATCGCCGAAGATGTTGAAGGCGAAGCACTCTCTACTTTGGTGGTCAACCGCATGCGCGGAACATTTACTTCAGCAGCGGTAAAGGCACCAGGCTTTGGCGATCGCCGTAAGTCAATGCTTCAAGATATTGCGATCCTCACTGGCGGACAGGTTATCTCTGCCGAAGTTGGTCTCAAGCTTGATGCTGTAACCATCGATCTTCTTGGTCGCGCTCGCCGTATTGTGATCACAAAAGATGCAACAACAATTGTTGATGGTGCTGGCGATAAAGCTGATGTGGCTGCTCGCGTTGGCGAAATCCGCAATGAGCTAGCCAACACAGACTCTGATTGGGATCGCGAAAAATTGCAGGAGCGTGTTGCAAAACTCGCTGGTGGCGTCTGTGTCATCAAGGTTGGCGCACATACCGAAGTGGAACTCAAGGAGAAGAAGCACCGCCTTGAGGATGCAATTTCAGCTACCCGCGCTGCAGTTGAAGAAGGAATCGTTGTGGGTGGTGGTGCTGCACTCGTGCACGCGGCTGTCGCACTCGAAGGTGATCTTGGATTAACCGGTGATCAGGCAGTTGGTGTTCGCCTGGTCAAGAAGGCATGCGATGAACCACTTCGATGGATTGCAGAGAATGCAGGCCACGAGGGTTACGTCGTTGTTGCAAAGGTTCGCACTATGAAGCCAAATGAAGGCTTTAATGCGTATAGCGAAAGCTATGGCGATCTTGTTGGCGAAGGTGTGATCGACCCAGTTAAGGTAACCAGATCAGCTCTTGCAAATGCGGCATCGATCGCAGCGATGTTTATTACAACAGAGGCGCTTGTCTTTGAAACACCAGAATCAGTGAAGGAAGAGTCGCAAGGCTCTGGCCATTCACATGGACCTGGCGGACACTCGCACTAAGCGGTAATAGGCGCCGGGACTACCGTAAGACCACGTGATTCGCGTGCGTCGATAATGTTGAGACGATCATCTTCTGAGAGGCCGCCCCAGATTCCATAAGGCTCTTCCACTGAGAGAGCGTGCTTACGACAAGCCGCAATTACTGGACAGCCGGCGCAGACAGCCTTTGCAGTATTGATGCGATGGCGCCGGCTTGGTCCCCGCTCGCCTTCAGGATGAAAGAACATCTCGGTCGGCAGATCGCGGCAGGCGGCCTTCTCTTGCCACTCCCACTCAGAGTGGATCGGTCGCGGTAAACGAGAAATCTCGGTCATGCGATAAAGATACAACCGCTCCATAGGTTGTTCAATACCCTTGGCCACAATTCTTCCTTTTCGAGTCGTGAGTTAGGCCACTATCAGCGATGATTCGGGTATGAGTTCAGAGCGCACAGGGGGTTCTCATGAGCCGACTGCCTCTCCCGCCTCTCCCGCCTCTCCCGCCGCTCTCCCTTCGCTTACGGTTGCCGCCCTTGCCAGGCGACTAGGTGTAGCCCCGGCCACTCTTCGAACCTGGGATCGGCGCTATGGCCTAGGCCCAAGTGAACATGCCGAGGGGTCTCACCGTCGCTACTCGCAGAGTGATGTCGCGAGATTGACCTACATGCGAAAATTAATAATTAATGGCACGTCGCCAGCGCAGGCAGCTGCGGAAGCGCAGAACTTTATAGGGGATCTCACCAGTGAAGTAAATCTTGATAGCGCCCTGCATGCACGAAGAGATTTTGAGACTGATAGTCAGCGGGTAGATACGCTTTATCGAGCAGCATATGCGTTGGACCGTCGGGTGTTGGAAAAGGGAATTCAATCTGCCGTGCGTGATCTCGGGGTAGAACAGGCATGGCACTGCGTCCTAGTTCCGCTGCTCGTTATGGTCGGAGATGATTGGGCGAGAACTGGAGCAGGAATCGAGATTGAACACCTTCTCTCTGAATCGGTTATGCGTATTTTTAGAGGAAGCATGGTTGAGTTAAAGGAACCAAGAAATGCTCGCCCGGTTTTGATTGCAAGTGTTGGGCAAGAACAACATACTCTTGCCATCACTGTGCTGGCTGCTGCGCTAGCCGAACGAGGAATTGAAGTTCAATTCTTGGGCGGACGTACTCCACAAGCGGCGCTCAATGAAATGGTACGACGATGCGCTCCGCCAGTAATTTTTCTCTGGGCTCAACTTTCAGAGAATGCCGATCAATCCATTATCGATCAGATTCCCTCGGTCCGACCAGCCCCAAGAATTATCATCGGCGGCCCTGGCTGGCAGGCAGCACAAGTCACTCACTCGCACATGGCGGCAGATTTGATGAGCGCATGCGAAGAGATTACGCAGGCAATCGGGGCGTAATTGCACAGGTAGACTTCGCAGGTGAACGAAGGCTTCCGCGAGAAAGTAGTCCTACTCGGACTTACTTATGATGACGTTCTCTTGCTGCCAGATGCTTCCAACGTCATTCCTTCAGAGGTAAATACAACCACCCGACTCACTCGGACAATTGAGTTAAAGGTGCCGATCCTCTCTTCTGCCATGGACACTGTTACCGAATCGGCGATGGCGATCGCAATGGCAAAAGCAGGTGGAATCGGGATTATCCATCGCAATTTAGCGGTTGAAGCACAAGTTGAAAATGTGATTGAGGCAAAGAAATTTGGAGTCGTCGGAGCGGCTGTCGGCGTTGGTGAAGATGGATTTGCAAGGGCGAGTGCGCTGATTGAATCTGGCGTTGATGTCATCGTTGTTGATACTGCCCATGGTCATCACAACGGTGTGCTCGAATCTGTTGCCTGGATTAAAAAGAACTTTCCGTTGATTCAAGTCATTGGTGGAAATGTCGCGACGCGAGCCGGCGCACAGGCACTTATTAATGCCGGTGTGGATGCCGTAAAAGTTGGTGTGGGACCTGGTTCGATCTGTACAACTCGTGTTGTTGCTGGGGTTGGAGTGCCACAAGTTACTGCGATTATCGAGGCTCACAAAGCTTGCTTCGCAGCGGGTATCCCACTCATCGCTGATGGTGGTCTGCAATATTCAGGTGATATTGCCAAAGCGATAGTCGCAGGTGCCGATACTGTGATGCTCGGGTCGCTCCTTGCTGGATGCGATGAGTCGCCAGGGGAGCTAATCGAAGTTAATGGTAGAAAATTTAAGGATTACCGGGGTATGGGCTCACTTGGCGCAATGCAGTCGCGTGGAGAACAAAAATCTTATTCAAAGGATCGCTATATGCAAGACGATGTTCTTGCCGAAGATAAATTAGTGCCAGAAGGAATCGAAGGAAAAGTTGCATATCGTGGACCAGTTTCGACAGTCATTCACCAATTAGTGGGTGGCCTGCGCTCGGGGATGGGCTATGCCGGTGCTAGCGATATTGCTGCGCTACAAGAACGCGGTCAACTCATTCAGATTACATCGGCTGGCTTGCAGGAAAGTCACCCACATGATGTTCTAGATATTGCAGATGCCCCAAATTACTCGCAAGATTCAAAAGCGCAGAAAGGCACCAACTAATGAATGAGCTCGAAATTGGCCCTGGAAAACGTGCCCGCCAGGCATATTCTTTTGACGACATAGCAATCGTTCCGAGCCGTCGTACTCGCGACCCTGAAGGAGTTTCGACTGCCTGGCAGATTGATGCTTACAAGTTTGAATTGCCACTTCTCGCCGCGCCTATGGATTCGGTTGTCTCGCCAGAGACCGCAATTGCCATCGGAAAACTTGGCGGCCTAGGAGTCCTTAACCTTGAGGGACTTTGGACAAGGCACGAAGATCCTCGAATCCCACTGGGAGAGATCGCATCCCTTCCACAAGAAGAAGCGATCCGCCGGATGCAACGGCTTTATGCAGCGCCCATTCAACCCGAACTCATGAAAGCTCGTATTGGGGAAATCCGAGCAGCTGGCGTAACAGTCGCCGCCGCACTATCACCTGCCAGGACTGCACAATTTGCCCAGACCGTTATTAAAGCTGGCGTTGATTTATTTGTCATTCGCGGAACAACGGTTTCCGCTGAACATGTTGCGACCGAAGGTGAAGCGCTTAACCTCAAGAAATTTATTTACGAACTCGATGTGCCCGTCATTGTCGGAGGATGCGCAACTGGCACAGGTGCACTTCACTTAATGCGTGCCGGTGCTGCCGGGGTTCTCGTTGGTTTTGGTGGCGGATCAGCTCATACGACGCGCACAGTTCTAGGTATTTCAGTTCCCATGGCATCGGCAGTCGCAGAAGTAGCAAGTGCGAGACGCGATTACATGGATGAATCTGGTGGCCGTTACGTTCATGTGATTGCTGATGGTTCGGTTGGTACTTCTGGTGATATCGCAAAGGCGATTGCATGCGGTGCGGATGCGGTCATGATGGGCTCACCACTTGCTCGCGCGTCAGAAGCGCCTGGCAAGGGCTGGCACTGGGGCCTTGAAGCAGCACATGACGAACTGCCACGCGGCAGCAGAGTTCGCGTCGGAACAGTCGGAACACTTCAAGAAGTTTTGGTTGGACCATCGCATACTGCCGATGGATCGATGAATCTCTTCGGCGCACTACGCCGAGCAATGGCTACCTCTGGATATTCAGATCTAAAAGAGTTCCAGCGGGTAGAAGTTGTAGTCCAGCGTGGCTGATCAAGACCTCGTTTTAGTTGTTGATTTCGGTGCTCAATACGCACAATTAATTGCGCGTCGAGTCCGTCAAGCCCACGTTTATTCAGAGATCGTTCCATCATCCATGCCTGCCTCGCAGATGTTGGCCAAGAACCCCAAAGCAATCATTCTCTCCGGTGGCCCTTCAAGTGTTTATGCAGAAGGTGCACCAACACTTGACCCTGCAATCTTTTCTCACGGACTGCCAATCTTTGGAATTTGTTATGGCTTCCAAGTGATGGCAGCAGCCCTTGGCGGAGTTGTGAGTAAAACTGGAAAATCAGAGTTTGGCCGAACAACTCTGATGCATGACGGAAATTCAATGCTGCTTAAAGAGCTCGATTCATCTTTTAAAGTGTGGATGTCGCACGGGGATAGTGTCACCACTGTCCCAACCGGATTTACCTCAACCGCATCTTCTGAGAGTACTTCTATTGTTGCCTTTGAAAATTCAGATTCCACCCTTGCTGGAGTTCAATTTCATCCCGAGGTTTTGCATTCAGAGAATGGTCAGGAAATTTTACGTCGCTGGTTAATTGACATTGTTGGCTGTAATCCAGCGTGGACTTCACAAAATATAGTTGCCACTGAAGTTGAAAGAATTAAATCTGCGGTCGGTAGCCGTCGAGTTATTTGTGGTCTATCTGGCGGAGTTGACTCTGCCGTCGCCGCAGCCATTGTGCAGAAGGCGATCGGTGATCAATTAACCTGCGTCTTTGTAGATCATGGACTGCTGCGATCAGGTGAAGCAGAGCAAGTAGAACGAGATTTTGTCGCAGCCACTGGCGTTGAACTCATGGTTATCGATGTGAAGGAGAAGTTTTTAGCAGCGCTTGCTGGCGTCACTGATCCAGAGACGAAACGCAAAATTATCGGCCGTGAATTTATTAGAACTTTTGAAGAGGCTGCGCGAACAATTGCTGCCACAGAGAGCGTTGATTTTCTTGTTCAAGGAACGCTTTATCCCGATGTCGTGGAATCGGGCGGCGGTGAGGGAACTGCAAATATTAAGTCCCACCACAATGTTGGCGGCCTGCCAGATGACCTTCAATTCTCATTAATTGAGCCGCTGCGGACCCTCTTCAAGGATGAGGTCCGTCAGGTTGGCCTAGAGCTTGGGCTCCCAGAAGAGATTGTCTGGCGCCAACCCTTCCCAGGTCCTGGTCTAGGAATTCGAATTATCGGTGAAGTTACTGAGAATCGTCTAAAGATCTTGAGATTGGCTGATCAGATAGTCCGCGAGGAATTAAAGTTAGCCACGTTGGATCGAGAGATTTGGCAATGCCCAGTAGTCCTTCTCGCCGATGTGCGAAGCGTTGGAGTGCAAGGTGATGGAAGAACATATGGACATCCAATTGTTCTTCGGCCAGTATCTAGTGAAGATGCAATGACGGCAGATTGGAGTCGACTCCCATACGATGTATTGGAGAAGATATCAACAAGAATTACCAATGAAGTGCGAGAAGTGAATCGAGTAACTCTCGACATCACTAGTAAGCCGCCAGGCACGATTGAGTGGGAGTAGTTGTGAAGCAGAAGAAAGTTCTCTTTGGTTTGGTGGCGTCGCTTCTTGCGATGGCCGCTTTGCTGATCTCTGCGCCAACATCTTCTGCCGAAGAGAAAAAGACAGCTAAGAAAACCCCTGCCTTGAAATGTCGCGCAGTAACTGCGGTTGGTCACCAGCCGCCACAAATCACACCACCTGCAATTAAGCCTCCTTACAAAATGCGCACATTTACTCTCACAACAAATTGTGGCGATATTGTCTTCGTAGCTGATGGCACGAAGGCGCGCCTAACTGTTCTTGCAATGACTGCGCTTGCACAAGGTGGATATTTTGATCAAACACTCTGCCACCGCCTTACAACAAGTGGAATTTTCGTTCTGCAATGCGGCGATCCCACCGCTACGGGTTCGGGTGGACCAACATTTACCTATCGGGATGAGAACCTGCCAACAAGTACTGACAATGATTATCCAGCTGGGATAGTTGCAATGGCCAACTCAGGGGCAAATACCAACGGTTCACAATTCTTCCTGGTCTATCAAGATACGACCTTGCCTCCTGCATACACTCGCTGGGGCGTCATTACCAAGGGGCTAGATATCCTTAAAGCTATTGCCGCGCAAGGAACAGCAAATGGATCCGGCGACGGAACTCCAAAGCAGCCTGTTGCGATCGAGCGCGTAAGCGTCCGCTAAATAATTCTTCTTATTTGGTAGTTACTACTTTAAAAGTTTCAATCAGGCGACCTGTCATGCCGAGCGCTTCGGCATTAGCTTCACCCCATGAGCGAACGTTCTTCTCTAGATCTGGATTATGAGAGACCTGGCTAACGTGAGCGTAGAGCGCCTTCATCTTGAGCGGAAAAGTCTCGGTGATATCAATATGATGGTCAGCAAATGAATTTGTCATCACCCAGGCTTCGGTGACGTTCCACGGCTCTAACTTCTCCTCAGATTTGAGATCTGGGAATGAGAAGGGATTGCCACAGTCTGGATAGACCGCCTGCATAGCTGCTTCTGCAGCCGCTAGGTGGTCTGGGTGAGAGGCGAAGATTCGATCATAATTTCGCTCAGGGCTTTGCACGACGATGCGCTGTGGACGTACTTTACGAATTACTCGGACAATATCTTTGCGAAGTGCAATCGTTGGCTCAAGTAGTCCGTCGTGATAATCCAAGAAGTGGATATCAGTGACGCCAAGCGCTGCGCCAGCGTCACGCTGTTCACGTTCTCTGATTTGACGCATCTCATCGCGAGTGACGTTCTCGTCGTTCCCGCCTTGATCTCCATGTGTGCAGATGCAATACGAAACGTGAATGCCTTTTGCAGTCCAGGTGGGAATTGTCCCACCCGCTCCAAAATCTAAATCATCTGGGTGAGCGGTGATTACGAGAATGCGCTCAACTTCACTGTCATCAATTGCGGGCACGAAAAGTTCCTCTCAGAAGAAGCATCAAAAATGGCTAGAATCTCGCTGTGTCATTTATCGAAGGCCTAAACCCACAACAACAAGCAGCAGTAGTGCACGAGGGTACTCCTCTCCTTGTAGTTGCTGGCGCAGGCTCTGGCAAGACTCGAGTTCTCACTCGCCGGATTGGATACCTTCTTGGTCAGCGGGGAGTTCAACCCTTTGAAATTCTTGCAATTACATTTACCAATAAAGCTGCCGCCGAGATGAAGGATCGAGTAGCGGATTTGGTAGGGGACCGAGCGAGGTCGATGTGGGTCTCAACTTTCCACAGCGCTTGTGTTCGAATCTTGCGCCAAGAAGCATCACGGCTTGGATACAGAAATACTTTTACGATTTACGATTCAAGTGATAGCCAGCGGCTCTTGGCGCTAACCATGAAGGATATGAATCTAGACTCGAAGTTGTACACGCCAAGAGCGGTCCACTCTGTTATCTCTAGCGCAAAAAATGAACTTCTTGGACCGTACGACTTCTTACAGACCACAACAAATCCATTCGAACAAACGATTGCCGAAATTTATGCGATTTATCAGAAGCGATTAGTCAATGCGAATGCGATGGATTTTGATGATTTGATCATGAAGACCGTAGAAGTGCTCCAGAAATTTCCTGAAGCAAGTTCGAGGTATCGCTCCCGATTTAGACATGTTTTGGTCGATGAGTATCAAGATACCAACCACGCCCAGTACATTCTGGTGCGCGAACTTGTTGGCGCTGCGCATGATCAAGTGCCACCTGCAGAATTATGCGTCGTCGGAGATGCAGATCAATCAATTTACGCTTTTAGAGGTGCAAATATCCGTAACATCATGGCTTTTGAAGAGGATTACATCAATGCGACCATAATTCTGCTTGAACAGAATTACCGCTCCACCCAAAATATTCTGAGCGCAGCGAATGCAGTCATCTCAAATAACTCTGCTCGAAAGGATAAAAATCTCTGGTCAGAGGAAGGTGAGGGCGATCCGATTACTGGGTATGTCGCCGAGAGCGAACATGATGAAGCTGACTTTATTGGTCGAGAGATAAACCGCCTTCGCGATGAGAAGCTCAGCACTCCTGGCGATACTGCGATTTTTTATCGGGCGAACTCACAGTCACGCGTCTTTGAAGAGACCTTTATGCGAATGGCGATTCCTTACAAAGTCGTTGGTGGTGTTCGCTTCTACGAACGCAAAGAGGTAAAGGACTTTCTTTGCTATTTGCGGGTACTTGTAAATGTTGAAGACGAGATCTCGCTTCGCCGCGTTATCAATACCCCAAAACGCGGAATTGGCGATCGGGCGATCGAGACGATTGAAGAATTTGCTCGTGCCACCGACTCAACCTTCTTTACCGCTCTCTCGAGCTCAGCACAGGCACCTAATGTTCCAGCTAGAGCAGCTGCTTCTATTCGGGATTTTTTGGCGCTGATTGAATCTATGCGCACACTCGTTGAGGCGAAAGTTCGACCATCTGTTATTGCGCAAGCGGTATTGGAGCAGAGCGGATTACTTGCCGAACTGCAGGGCAGTGAAGACCCGCAAGATGAAGGTCGAATTGAAAATCTTGAGGAGCTAATCGCGGTTGCAACCGAGTACGAAGAGGGTGAAGTCCAAGAAGGTGAAGAGATCTCCCTCGGTGGCTTCCTGGAGCAAGTTTCACTTGTTGCTGACTCTGATCAGATCCCAGAGGGTGAAGATCACGGCGGCGTTGTTACACTGATGACCCTGCACACTGCGAAGGGTTTGGAATTTCCGACTGTCTTTCTGACTGGGATGGAAGAAGGAGTGTTTCCACATTCACGAACCTTGGGTGATAAAGATGAGATCGAGGAAGAGCGAAGGCTTGCTTATGTGGGAGTGACGAGGGCACGTAAGCGGTTGTACCTGTCTCGCTCCGAATACCGATCATCCTGGGGAGCACCGATGTATAACCCACCTTCAAGATTTCTCTCTGAGATTCCAGAGGATGTTGTGAAGTGGAATGAAATACGTTCTGCGCTCTCACCAAGACCTGGCGCCCCTCGTAGTTTCGGTCCGCCGCCAAAAGCGACCGGGCGTCGCACCTCAGAGACGATGGTGCTGGCAATTGGCGATCGTGTGTCACATGACACATTCGGCTTAGGCTCGGTCGTTGCCGTAAATGGTGAGGGTGATCGAGCCGAAGCAACCATTAATTTCGGCACATCGGGAGAGAAGCGGCTTCTGCTTCGCTACGCGCCGGTAGAGAAGCTTTAACTACGTATTAGAATCACCTCATCTTCCATCCAAAAAAAATTAAGAAAAATAAGAAAAACAAGAAAAATAAGAAAACTTAAAAATCAGTGATCAGATCGGGGTTTAACATTGGATCTCTTTGAATATCAAGCTCGCGATCTCTTTGAAGCGCACAATATTCCAGTCCTAGGTGGCGCTGTTGCGACGACCGCCGCTGAAGCGATGAGTGCAGCGGCTTCAATGGGCGGAAAAGTTGTTGTAAAGGCGCAGGTAAAAGTCGGAGGTCGCGGCAAAGCCGGCGGCGTAAAACTTGCCGTTGATGCTGCCGATGCCAAGCAGAAAGCGGAAGCAATTCTTGGAATGGATATTAAAGGCCACACCGTACATAAGGTGATGATTGCTCAGGCCGCACCGATTGCTGCCGAGTATTACATGGCAATTTTGTTAGATCGCGCTCATCGTAATTTCTTGGTGATGGCTTCAGTTGCTGGCGGTATGGAGATTGAAGAAGTAGCCCATACCCAACCAGAAAAATTAGCCCGCGTTGGAATTGATCCGAACATAGGAATCTCAGCTGCGAAGGCGCTTGAAATCGTGCGAACAGGACAATTCCCAGCCGATATTGAAAGTCAAGTTGCAGATGTATTGCTAAAACTTTGGGCAGCATTTGTTGCCGAGGATGCAACGTTGATGGAGATCAATCCATTGGTGAAGACCGAGGATGGAAAAATTGTTGCTCTAGACGGAAAGGTAACTCTCGATGAGAGCGCAGAATTTCGCCATGCATCTCATGAGGCGTTAGTCGATCATGATTCAGCAAATCCACTTGAAGCAGCAGCAAAAGCAAAGAACCTTAACTATGTAAAACTTGAGGGCGAAGTGGGCGTCATCGGAAATGGCGCTGGCCTAGTGATGAGTACCCTCGATGTTGTCGCCTATGCAGGCGAAAAGTATGGCGTGAAACCAGCTAACTTCTTAGATATTGGCGGTGGCGCCTCAGCTCAAGTGATGGCCGATGGCCTTGGAATCATTCTTGGCGATCCAGATGTGAGAAGCGTTTTTGTTAACGTCTTTGGTGGGATTACCGCTTGCGATGCAGTCGCCAATGGAATTGTGCAGGCGCTAGCAATGCTTGGATCAGCAGCCACTAAGCCAATCGTTGTTCGACTAGATGGCAACAACGTTTTAGAGGGCCGTCGTATTCTCAATGATGCTGCCCACCCTCTTATTCAGCAGTTAGACACCATGGATGGCGCGGCTGCAAGAGCTGCGGAATTGGCGGCGAAATAATGGCTATTTTTATAAACGAATCAACGAAGGTCCTTGTCCAAGGAATGACTGGCTCTGAAGGAACCAAGCACACCGGTCGAATGATCAAATCTGGCACCAACATCGTGGGTGGAGTAACCCCAGGTAAGGGTGGGCAGGTTGTTGAGATCGAAGGTAAAGCCTTGTCGGTATTTAACTCGGTGGCAGAAGCGGTCGCTGCAACTGGTGCTAATGCATCTGTTGTTTTTGTTCCACCAAAGTTTGCAAAGGCTGCCGTGATTGATGCGATTGATGCGAAGTTGCAGCTCTGCGTCGTTATCACAGAAGGAATCCCGGTTCATGACAGTGCTGCTTTTTATGCCTATGCAGTTGAAAAAGGAACTACTCAACTCATTGGTCCAAACTGCCCTGGCTTGATTAGCCCCGGAAAATCTAATATTGGAATCATTCCATCAGATATCACTGGGCCGGGTCGGATTGGACTTGTCTCCAAATCTGGAACCCTCACTTATCAAATGATGTATGAGCTTCGTGATTTTGGATTCTCAACTGCAGTAGGAATTGGTGGCGATCCAATTATTGGAACAACTCACATCGATTGCTTGCGAGCATTTCAAGATGACCCAGATACCGACGCGATCGTAATGATCGGTGAGATCGGTGGCGACGCAGAAGAGCGAGCAGCAGCATTCATTAACGAGTACGTCACAAAGCCAGTCGTTGGATATGTTGCTGGGTTTACAGCGCCGGAAGGCAAAACAATGGGCCATGCAGGTGCCATTGTTTCTGGTGCATCCGGAACTGCGCAAGCAAAGAAAGTAGCCCTGGAAGCTGCAGGCGTATCTGTTGGTAAAACACCAAGTGAAACCGCAGAGTTGATGCGTCAGATTCTTAAGAAGAGATAGGTTAGGCAAAATGTTAGGGCGGGCTTTAGCGGTCACATCAAATGCGGCCGCTAAAAGCATCGCACTTACTCTCCTCCCGGCAAGCTTTATCTCACTCTTTGCGTGGGCCACGGCAGGAAGTTCAAGTGGAAATACAACGGATCCGATTCGTGCCTCAGTCTGGATTTGGCTTGGCGCGCATCTCATTCCATTCCATCTGCATATCGCAAGCGACAATTCAGCAGGTGCTTTAACGATCTTGCCACTCGGTGCGCTGATATTCCCCATTTGGGCGATTCGAAAGAGTTTCCCAAAGGTGAAGGCCTCACTGAAAAAAATTGAGGGTGCTCGCTTCTTCTTCGCACTTCTGTACTCTATTTTCGCAACCGTTCTGGCAATAGCCTCGCGTTCAACAGGAATTGCAGCTGACTGGTATCTAGTCCCAATCTTTACTTTTGCGATCTCTTACATCGCAACCTATGACTTTAGAGCAGCAGAGAATCGCTACCTTCGTTTCGCCTTCTATACCTTGATGACGGTGTGGGGGATTGGGGCAGTCGTGGTCGCAATCTCGATGGCTAGCCACTGGTC
>CBFHTP010000016.1:0-321 GCA_965658705.1 Candidatus Nanopelagicaceae bacterium | reverse complement strand
ATTCAGGCGCTCTACCTACCAAACGCAGCCTTTGTTGCGATTGCCTATCTTTTCAATATTGGCTTCCATTTAGGCGCCGCAACCTCGATCGGCGCAACTCATTTCAACCTTCATGGAATACCAGCTATTCCACTCATGAGTGCGCTGCCAACTGGTAAGCATCCACTACTCGTCTTTGGCTCGATCTTCTTCCTCGCTTTTGTCGCAATATCGCTGCTGCCAGTAATTCGAGAGAATAAAAATTTTAAAGCTCGACAATTCTTCTTGTTGCGCACGCTCGCACTGCTGACGCTCTTGATAAGTATCTTTGCTTACTTGAGT
>CBFHTP010000015.1:0-29971 GCA_965658705.1 Candidatus Nanopelagicaceae bacterium | reverse complement strand
TTGGCTGAGTAAGATACGGCGGTGAACACATTTTTCAGCGTGATGTTGATTCTGGCAGCGCTTGGTCTTGGAATCGCAATGATTGTCTGGGGCGTGCGGGGTATGGCTCGAAACTTTAAGGCGGATAAATAATGGTCTTTGTAATTCCCGAAGGGCTACATGAAGATGTGATGCCGCTGGCATGGTTGGTCGGAACTTGGCGCGGTAAAGGTCGCGGTGAATACCCAGGCACTTCGGCCTTTGAATTCGCGCAAGAAGTGACCTTCAATCATGATGGCCGGGACTTTCTAAATTATTACAGCCGCTCATGGGTGATCGATGCTGATGGTGAAATTTTGCGCCCTGGCCCATCAGAAACCGGCTTCTGGCGTACTCGTCCAAATAAAGTTCTAGAGGTAGTTATTTCGCACTCATCTTTTAATACCGAAGGTTGGGTCGGAGTTTACGATGGTCCAAAAATTCAATTACGTGTCGATCAGGGATATGCATCTCCGTTGGCAAAGCCGGTGGGTGAAGGATCTCGCTTGTATGGGCTAGTGGAAGGTGAACTCTTCTTTGCTTATGACATGGCATTTGGAGATACCGAGATACGAGCACATATCTGGTCATCACTTGAACGTCAGTCAGCAGAATAAAATGCAGAACACAGCGTTGTTGGCAGAGGTCGTTCGTAACGGACTAGTTGAATCAATTCATAGCGGCTATCTCGTCGAAATTGGTTCTGATGGTTCGGTCTCACGCGCCATGGGTGATGTGAAGCATCCGGTCTATCCGCGCTCTGCGATCAAGACTTTGCAAGCATCGGCAATGGTGCGCGCTGGTTTAAAATTATCACCAGAACAATTAGCAATTGTCTGCGCATCTCATAGCGGATCAGAAGATCATTTCAGAATTATTCGCTCAGTATTAGCAGGTGCTGGTCTTGATGAATCTGCACTTGGTTGCGCGTTAGGTAAGCCGATTGGTACTGACGAGGCTCTTGCTTGGGGTGACAAAGAGAGCACGCGACTTGCAATGAATTGCTCTGGCAAGCACTCTGGAATGTTGGCAACTTGCGTCGTAAATGGCTGGGATATCAAGAGCTATCTCTCACCATCACATCCACTACAAGTTGCGATCGCTAAAGAGATTGAAACGCTGGTTGGTGAACCACTGCAATATGAAACAGCCGACGGTTGCGGCGCACCTCTGTGGGCTTACTCAACGCAAGGTTTGGCACGAGCAATTCATACGTTGACTGTTTCCACTGATCCAGTGCATCAAGAGGTAGTCGCGGCGCATCGAGCATTTCCAATCATGACTGGCGGTATCGGTCGACTTGGTACCCGCATGATGCAGGCAGTGCCTGGGCTTGTGATGAAGGAAGGCGCAGAAGGTGTGCTGATCTTTAGCGTGCCAGATGGCCGCGCCTGCGCAATTAAATTTGCTGATGGCTCATTTAGAGCTGCGGGTCCGGTGGCTGCCGCAATGCTCAAAGGCTGGGGGATCTCAAGCCCAGATGAGCGGGTCGATGTGCTTGGTGGCGGCAACGTCGTTGGACAGGTTGTCGCTGTCTTAAACTGAATTAGACTTAGAGGATGAACGGGCGCATAGCAAAACTTATGTTGCACACCTCACCGCTGGAGCAAGCGGGTACTGGTGATGCTGGCGGCATGAATATCTATGTCGTTGAGAGCGCTATTCAAATGGCGAAAGCTGGCGTCGAGGTAGATATCTTTACTCGATCAACTAAGTCAGGGCTACCTGATGTTGTAGAAATTGCGGATGGCGTAAAGGTGCGCCACATTGAGGCTGGCCCATATGAAGGTGTCAGCAAAGAGGAGCTTCCCTCTCAGCTCTGTGCACTGACTTCTTCGATGATGCACGTGACTTCAAAATTCCCAGCAAATTATTACGATGTGCTGCATTCACATTATTGGATTAGCGGACAACTCGGCTGGATGGTCTCAGAGCGGACTGGTCTGCCACTTGTTCACACCATGCACACGATGGCAAAGGTAAAAAACTTGGCACTAGCCGAAGGTGAAGCGGCAGAGCCTAAGACTCGAGAATTCGGTGAAGAGCAGGTAGTTCGTGCTTCGACTGCGCTGATTGCCAATACTGACGCGGAAGCAGCCTCGCTAGTGTCGTTGTATGACGCTTGTCCGGATAACGTCTTTGTGGTTACCCCGGGCGTTGACCTCACTCGCTTTACACCTGGTTTTGGAAAAGCTGCGGCCCGCCGAGAGCTAAATATTGCACCAGATGCACTGATGCTTACATTTGTTGGGCGAATCCAGCCGCACAAGGGTCCCGATGTGCTTATCCGCGCCGCTTCCGAAATGTTGTCGCACTCACCGCACCTGCGTTCAAAGTTGGCAGTAGTAATTATGGGTGGTGCCTCTGGGCACGGTTCGAAAGAGCCAGAGAAACTTGCTGCGCTAGCAAAATTCTTAGGCGTTGCAGATATCGTTCACTTTAAAGCGCCTGTCTCTCGCGAAGAGCTACCCAATTGGTATCGGGCATCTGATCTTGTTTGCGTGCCGTCCTATTCAGAATCCTTTGGTCTCGTCGCACTTGAAGCTCAAGCTTGTGGAACGCCAGTTGTTGCAACCGCTGTAGGTGGCCTTCGTACCGCGGTCTCCGATGGAATTTCTGGTTCACTCGTAGATGGCCATGATCCACGCTCGTGGTCTGCCGTTATCTCTAGGCTTTTAATGGATCCGGCTCGTCGAATTGCGCTCTCAGTGGGGGCGACCCATCACGCTTCAATGTTTGGCTGGGATGCGACTGCCCGCAAAACGCTGGATGTTTATGACTGGGCGATTGGGCAACCGAAGGCCAAATCACTCTTTGTGGCCAATTAAGTCTTTGCGAGTCACGTAATGTCAATCGCAATTGCTGTGATCGAAGAATTTATTGCATCTCATGACTTGGATTTTGAACAAGTAAATCCAACCACTTTTCTGGTCACACTCCCTGGCGAGAAGAAGTTGCAGACTCATTGTGCACTCGTTGTGAGTAGTCATTCGGTATCGATCAATGCCTTCGTGATTCGAAAGCCCGATGAAAATGTAGAAGCGGTGCATTCATGGCTACTTGCAAAAAACGCCGCTATGTATGCGGTTGCCTTTGCCAT
Organism: Candidatus Nanopelagicaceae bacterium; assembly: GCA_965658705.1. GTDB lineage: Bacteria > Actinomycetota > Actinomycetes > Nanopelagicales > Nanopelagicaceae > PALSA-747. The sequence continues at coordinate 26,853 of CBFHTP010000015.1, read as the reverse complement.
TAACGAACTAGGCGATATTTATCTGGTCGGTCGGTTGCCTTTGATTTCGGTGACAGAGCAAGAGTTGGATCGAGTCTTGGGCGCCGTACTTCAATATTCAGATTCCAGCTTTAATCCATTGCTCGAACTTGGATTTTCAACGGCAATTCGCCGCGAGTGGGCCTGGCGAGTATCTCGAGGTGAATCCTTGGCTAACCTCGCGGCATTTGAACATTTAATTTAAGTTATTCTTCGACTATGAATCTAATCCTGCTGCGCCATGGTGAATCTGAGTGGAACGCTATCAATCTCTTTACTGGTTGGGTCGATGTCAGGCTTTCCGAGAAGGGTATGGCAGAGGCAAAACGCGGCGGAGAACTTCTCTTAGAACGCGGTCTACTACCTAACGTTGTACACACTTCAGTTCTGCGCCGAGCAATCCATACTTCACAGATCGCACTGGATGCAGCTGATCGACATTGGATTCCGGTTCGCCGTTCATGGCGTTTGAATGAGCGCCACTACGGCGCGCTGCAAGGCAAAGATAAGAAGGAGACGCTCGCTCAGTATGGCGAAGAGCAATTCCAGTTGTGGCGTCGATCCTTTGATGTGCCACCGCCACCCATCGAAGCCAATGCCAAGTATTCGCAGGCAAATGACCCACGTTATGCAGATCTAGGCAGCGCCCTTCCTGCGACAGAGTGCCTGAAAGATGTCATAACTCGCATGATTCCGTATTGGGATTCTGATATTAAAAAAGACTTATCAACCCACGGAACAGTCCTTGTGACCGCTCATGGCAACTCACTTCGAGCACTGGTTAAGCATCTTGATGGAATCAGTGATGAAGCGATCGCCGGTCTCAATATTCCAACCGGAATTCCACTGCTCTATGAATTAGATGCTGACTTTACTCCGAAGAAAACTGGCGGTGAATATCTAGACCCAGAAGCGGCAAAGGATGCGATTGAAGCGGTTGCGAATCAGGGTAAGAAGTAATGAACTAGCGGTTTACAGAATATTCACCAGTGACGGTGAAGTAAACGCGCTTAGAGATTGAAACCGCGTGATCGCCAAAACGTTCGTAGTATCGACCGAGCAACGTCATGTCGATCGCTTGTTCAATTCCAAAATCCCACCCATCACTGAGCAAGATTGAGATCAATTGGCGATGAAGATTGTCGAGTGAATCATCATCTTTTTCCATCTCAAGCGCGCGGGTGGCGTCTTTGTATTGAATAACAGTTGAAAGTTTCTCGGCAATCGCAAGCCCAGCAACGTTCATCTCCGAAATTGTCTGGGTCAAGATTGGCGGCACGGCGCAATTTGGATAACGCATCCGGGCAAGCCTTGCGATGTGATGAGCGAGATCTCCCATACGCTCTAGATCTGCAGAGATACGCAAAGTTGAAACCAAGTTTCGCAAATCAGATGCCACTGGCTGCTGGCGAGCCATCAGGTTGATCGTGCGATTATCTAAGTCCTGTTGCAAGAGATCGATGACATCATCGCCGGCGATAACTTTCTCGGCTAGCTGGAGGTCAGAGCCTAGAAGGGCAGCCGAAGCATCATTGAGGGCTTCTTTGACCAGGCCAGTCATCCGAACCAATGATTCATTGATGGCATCGAGTTCTTCGTGGAATACATCGCGCATAGGTAGAAGATTACTCTTGGAATCCGGTGGCTGCGTTTTATCCCCAGCGAATGTGGCGTGTGAACGGAGCGCAAACGGTAGGTAAAGGTTTGGTGCCTCACCCCTGAAAATGGCCTCTGCGTCAACTAATGGGGCAAGACCCTCCTACGATTAGGGGGTGGCTTGGTTTGCAAAGAGAGAAGAAGTCCTAGGGTTAGTCTCCCCAGCGACTTCCTTCGAACTGCCAACTCCTGTCATCGACTTGCTTGCGAGCATTGATGCCGAAGCGTTGGTGCTGGCTCCAGGGGACGTTGTTCTCTATGCCTCTGAAGGAATACCAACTTTTAAACTGCTCCGTGAGAAGAAGTTAACTAACGAGTCACTATTGATGCTTGCCCGAGCAGTAAGACGCTCAGGTCAATTGCAGGAAGCGACCATGGAGCTACCTCGCGGACCAATCGGTGAAGGTGTTCATGACTTGCTTGTTCGCGTGACGCCGATGGGTGACTTCGGGCTCATTGCAATTTTAATCTTTGATGATTCAGAGATGCGCCGGCTCGATTCAATTCGAAGAGATTTTGTGGCAAATATTTCACATGAATTGAAGACTCCGATCGGTGCGCTCTCTATCCTTTCAGAAGCCGTGCTTGGGGCAGCCGATGACCCAGAAGCGATTACCCGTTTTGCAAATCGGATGCAGACTGAAGCAAATCGACTTACTGGATTGGTTCAGGAGATTATTGATTTGTCACGTTTGCAAGATGCAGATCCCTTGAAGAATGGCGAGCCACTTGAATTGATGCCAGCGATTCAAGAAGCGATCGATCAGACCCAACTTTCGGCTGGCGCGAGAAAGATTGATGTGCTCTTCACAGCCCAAGCAGAGCCAAGAATCGCAGGTATTCGCGATCAAGTAATCATGGCGATCCATAATTTGATTGAAAATGCGGTCAACTACAGCCCTGAAGGAACCCGTGTTGCGGTTACGCTTCGCGAAATTAATGGCCTAGCTGAAATTTCAATTTCTGATCAAGGAATTGGTATCCCAGAAGCTGCGTTAGAAAGAATTTTTGAGCGCTTCTTCAGAGTCGATGCAGCCAGATCTCGGGCAACTGGCGGAACCGGCCTTGGACTTTCCATTGTTAAGCACGTGGCCACTAATCATGGCGGCGACGTATCTGTTTGGTCTGTTGAAGGTGCCGGAAGCACATTCACCATTCGTTTTCCACTGATCACCCCATCTGCTCCAAAAACACTCTCAGCCGTGGAGGCCTAAACAATGACAAAGATCCTGGTAGTCGAAGATGAAGCTTCGTTCTCTGATGCACTCTCATATCTGTTGGGGCGCGAGGGCTTTGATGTGGCTGTCGCGGATACCGGAGATGGTGCCATCGCTGAATTCGATCGTCATGGCGCAGATTTGATTCTTCTAGATCTCATGCTTCCTGGACTATCGGGGACTGAGGTTTGCCGGCAGATTCGTACTCGATCGAATGTTCCGGTCATCATGCTCACCGCGAAAGATTCAGAGGTCGATAAGGTCGTTGGCCTAGAACTTGGTGCTGATGACTATGTCACTAAGCCGTACTCAACTCGAGAATTGGTCGCCCGCATACGCGCAGTGCTTCGACGCCAAGGTGAAGATGACGCTGCTTCAGGCACTGAAGGAGTTCTCTCCTCTGGCCCAGTCCGCATGGATATCGAACGACACATCGTGACGATCAATAATGAGCAAACTGCATTGCCGTTGAAAGAATTTGAACTCCTTGAGTTCTTGATCCGAAATTCGGGTCGGGTCCTAACACGAGCGCAATTGATCGATCGAGTTTGGGGCAGTGATTACTTTGGGGATACTAAGACTCTTGATGTACACGTCAAGCGCTTACGGGCAAAGATCGAGAGTGATCCTGCGAATCCAGTATTTATTCAGACCGTGCGCGGACTTGGCTACAAGTTCGAAGTTTAAAAGTTATTGAGATACATTCTGGTAGACGCCATCTTTGGCAAGCACCAGCACATCTAGCTTGATAACTCCAGCATTTGCATAGCTAACTTCCATACTCACTCGATTTCCGGGAGTTAGATTGAGGCCATCGATCGAACCCTTTGCATTTGCGGTATCGCCGCTAAACGTAATCGGCTGGTTCTGTAAGAGCTCGTAAGGTGCTTTATCGAGCTTCATCGCAGCGCCATTTACTTTGATTCCAGTGATTGCATCTTGGTCCGTTCCTTCGTTGATGAAGGTTCCGACGAGAACTGCAGAGCCATCAGGTTGAGCGACTAATAAAACATTTCGAGCAAGAAGTGATCCAACGTCTTTCTCTACGCCATCAGTGACCTGTTTGATCATTCGAGTGGGGGCGTTCTGACCACTTGCACCGCAAGAAGTCAAGAGCACAGAAGCAGTAATAAGTACTGGGATCAGGGCAAGGTCACGGTTCTTAGTGCGTTTCATAGTCGCAATGTTACCTGCTATTATTGGTCTCTTACGAAAGGTGCCAAACTCAATGTCATTCAAAGTCGGCGAAACCGTTGTATATCCTCATCACGGGGCGGCAAAGATCGAAGCCATCGAGACCCGCACCATCAAAGGTGAAGAGAAGATCTACCTAGTGCTCAAGATTGCACAAGGCGACCTAACAGTACGAGTTCCGGCCGAAAATGTTGATTTAGTAGGCGTTCGAGATGTTGTTGATTCAGATGGCGTAGATCGCGTATTTAGCGTCTTGCGTCAGCCATACACCGAAGAGCCAACAAACTGGTCACGCCGCTACAAAGCAAATGTCGAGAAGCTTGCTTCAGGTGATGTCATTAAGGTTGCAGAAGTTGTTCGTGACCTATATCGCCGCGATCTCGACCGTGGGCTTTCAGCTGGTGAGAAGCGCATGCTCTCTAAGGCAAAGCAGATTTTGGTTTCAGAGCTCGCACTTGCAGAGCGCACAGATGAAGTGAAGGCTGGAGTTCTGCTCGACGAGGTTCTCGCTTCCTAATCGCGATGGCAGATCTGATCTCCGTCATAATTCCTGCTGGTGGAACCGGCGAGAGGTTTGGCTCACATCTCCCTAAAGCACTCGTTCAACTTGCTGGCAAGACCCTGATTGAACACGCAGTTTCACAATTAGCCCCCATTGCAGATCAAGTAGTTGTCGCTGCTCCCAAAGGCTTTGAAGAGCAATTTCGCGCTTTACTTGGCGACGATGTAATTGTCGTAACCGGTGGGGCTACTCGTAGCGATTCAGTAAAGCTGGCACTCGCGGTAGTGGCAGAAAACTCTAAGTATGTCTTAGTCCACGATGCCGCAAGGCCGCTGGCAACCACAGATTTGGCTCGCCGGGTCATTAAAGAACTTCAATCTGGCGATGACGCAGTTATCCCTGGTCTAAAAGTTGTCGATACGATCAAACGGGTCGATATCGATGGCTACGTCACAAAGACCCCTCATCGCGACAAATTGCGTGCCATTCAAACCCCACAAGGATTTACTCGAAAAATATTGATCAAAGCCCATGCACAAAAAATTGATGCGACCGATGACGCTGCTCTTGTTGAAGAGTTAGGTAGACCGGTAAAAGTAATTCTTGGAGAAGAGAGCGCGCTAAAAATTACGACCCCTGAGGATTTAATTCAGGCCAATCGACTGTATCTTGGCGAAGTTCAACCTGATCTTCGAGTTGGGGTCGGTACCGATTCTCATGCATATTCAAAAGATTCAAGTAGATCACTATGGTTAGCCGGAATTGAATGGCCAGACGAAATCGGAGTCGACGGACACTCTGATGGTGATGTCGCTGCACATGCAATCTGCGATGCACTGCTTTCGGCCGCATTGTGCGGTGACCTAGGATCAAATTTTGGAACGTCTCGTCCCGAGTATGCAGGTGCTGCTGGCTCACTCCTTCTGCAAGAGACGCTCGGCATCATTTCAAGAGCTGGATACAAAATTTCGAATGTATCGGTTCAGGTTATTTGTAATCGCCCCAAGATTGGCAGTCGGCGTGAAGAGGCGATGAACGCTTTATCGCAGGCTCTTGGCGGCGCATCAGTCGCACTGTCAGCAACCACCACAGATGGTCTCGGTCTTACTGGCGAGGGTCGTGGCATCAGTGCAATCGCTACTGCGCTCTTGATCAAGGCCTAAAGGTCAAGCGGCACTTTCATTCTCAATCAGTGCCGTAGACTGCTCCAATGAGCGCGCTAAATCTTTACAACACAGCTACGCGCCACGTTGCACCCTTTAATCCGATTGAACCGGGCAAAGCCGGAATTTACCTCTGCGGCGCAACGGTTCAAGCACCACCTCACATTGGCCACATTCGTTCTGGCGTCAATTTTGATATTTTGCGACGCTGGCTAATGGCTACTGGATTTGATGTCACCATGATTCGAAATGTGACTGATATTGATGACAAGATTTTGCACAAGGCTGTTCACGAAGAGATTCCTTGGTGGGCAGTTGCGATGAAGTATGAGCGCGCCTTTACCTTCGCGTACAGCTCACTTAATGTCTTGCCACCAACCTATGAACCACGGGCAACTGGCCACATCACACAGATGGTCGAGTTGATGCAGAAGTTGATTGACAATGGCTCGGCATATGCGCCAGGAAATGGCGATGTCTATCTCGAAGTTCGAAAGCTCACCTCTTATCTCACTCTTTCAAATCAAAAACTTGATGACTTGATGCCTGCCGAAGATGCAGATCTCACTTTTAAACGCGACCCACGAGACTTTGCGCTCTGGAAGGCGGCCAAGCCAGGAGATCCATCGTGGCCAACTCCATGGGGCGCCGGACGTCCTGGTTGGCACTTGGAGTGTTCGGCAATGGCACATGCTTACCTGGGCGAGAATTTTGATATTCATGGCGGCGGCCTTGATTTGATTTTTCCGCATCACGAAAATGAGATCGCTCAATCTGGCGCAGCTGGCTACGGCTTTGCAAATGTTTGGATGCACAATGCCTGGGTCACAACCTCTGGTGAGAAGATGTCTAAATCACTTGGCAACTCGCTGCAGATTCACGAAATCTTAAGCAAGGGTGTTCGCGGAATCGAACTTCGCTGGTATTTGGGTTCTGCCCACTATCGCTCGATGCTGGAATTTAGTTTTGAGGCACTTGAAGAATCTTCGGTAAACCTTCGAAGGATCGAGAATTTTCTGAAGCGTGCCGAAGAGATCCTTAAAACACCGATAAGTAGCGCTATCTCTGATGAATTTGCCGCTGCAATGAATGATGATTTAGCGGTTCCGGCAGCTCTCGCTTCGATCTCAGAAGCTGTGCGCCTCGGCAACAGCGCAATAACTGCCGGCGACTATGCGCTATTAGCTAAGTCGGCAAGTGAAGTTCGCGGCGCACTTGGGATTTTGGGTTGCGACCCACAGGATGAAGCATTTCGAACTACCGGTAGCACAGATAGTTCAGCGATCGATGGCCTGATTTCATTAGCCCTTGCCCAACGCAGCGCAGCACGTGACCGCAAAGATTTTGCGGCATCTGATGCAATTCGTGACCAGATTGTAGCGATGGGTATCGTGATCGAAGATACCCCTACAGGTCCAAGGTGGAGCATCACATGAGTACAAGACCTGGACGCAAAAAGCGCGAAGCATCAGCCGGAAATTTTCGAACTGGAAAAGATGGCCAAGGCGTGGCTAAACCAGCTAAACCTGCCCGCAAAGTGGCACCAAGGCCAGGTTTTCGCCGGGAAGATCGCGAGAAGTCTGCTGGCGACGCAGTTGCAGGAAAGAACCCAGTTGTAGAAGCACTTCGAGCAAAGGTGCCAGCGATCGAATTGTTGATTGCAGAGCGAACCGAAGTTGATGAAAAAGTTGCCGAATCTATTCGCTTGGCTAAAAATGCAAGCATCACGATCAAAGAAGTTGAACGAAAAGTAATTGATAATGTCACTGGCTCAGCGACCCACCAAGGTATTGCACTTGTGATCAAGCCCTTTCAATACATAGACCTAGAGCAGATGCTTTTAAAAGCTGAAAAACCTGGACTCATCATCGGCCTAGATGGCGTGACTGATCCGCACAATCTTGGAGCGATCGTCCGTTCTGCTGCTGCATTTGGTGCGCACGGAGTTGTTATTCCAGAACGTCGCAATGCATCGATGACTGGCTCAGCCTGGAAGGCTTCGGCCGGGGCAGCGGCTCGTATGCCGATCGCTCAAGTAACTAATTTGGTTCGCTCAATCGAAGATGCCAAGAAGGCTGGTTACTTTGTTGTGGGTCTTGCCGCCGATGGCGATGAAGAGTTGCCTGGCTTCTCGTTGGCAGAAGAATCCGTTTACGTCATCGTCGGTTCAGAAGGCAAAGGAATCTCGCGTCTGACTCGCGAGAAGTGTGACCTGGTTCTTTCAATCCCGATGCGCTCAGAAGTTGAGTCCCTCAATGCTTCGGTTGCAACGGCGATCGTGATGCACTGGATTGCAGCGAAGCGGGTCTAAATATGAAATTCACTCGTCTGATTGCACTCGGTGACTCATTTACTGAAGGTATGTCTGATGAAGAGATCAATGGTCACTATCGAGGCTGGGCAGATCGAACGGCAGATACCTTGGCGATCACCCCAGGATTCACTTACCTTAATTTAGCTATCCGCGGAAAATTAATTGGCCAAGTGACACGGGATCAAGTGCCACAAGCGCTTAAGTACATTACTGGTAAAGAAACGTTGGTCTCTTATCACGCCGGTGCAAATGATTGCTTGCGCAAAAATTATGATCCCAGGATCTCGATTCCGCAGTATGAGCAAGGCATTCGAGAGCTAGCAAAGTCCGGCGCAACTGTCTTGGTATTTACTATTCAAGAGGGCGCACTTGGGGAATCTAATTTTGCAAAGCTGCGAGATGCTAGGTTTAAAGAGTTTAATCAGCACGTCCGATTGATTGCCAAAGAAGTTGGCGCGATTTTAATTGAAGCGAATGAGAATCCACTTCTCGCCGACAGTCGATTTATGTCGAGTGATCGCTTACACCTCAACGCCGAGGGACATCGCAGGGTCTCTGAATGTGTCCTTGAAAACCTTGGCTACGAGTTCGATCCTGGCTGGAAAATTGCACTTGCGCCAGCCACAAAGGTAAGTGCGTTGAAGAAGTTGCCGTCAGATGCACATTGGTTTGCCACCTTTGCGCTTCCCTGGATGTGGCGACGTTTGCGGGGCAAATCTTCAGGTGATGGCCGAACCAGCAAGCAGAGCAAGCCGGTTGCTTGGGTTTATCAGCGTTAAACCCTTCTGTTTGACTGGAATTACCATTTATTCACCTTTGTAGGAGAAACTACTCATATGTCTCATCCCGCTCATCCCTCTAGCTACAAGATTGCCGATAATCCTCGGGAACGCCTCGTCGATAGAGAGATGTCTTGGCTCGCCTTTAACCAACGGGTTCTTGAATTAGCTGAAAATCCACAGACTCCGTTGCTAGAAAGATGTCGCTTCCTTGCGATCTTCTCTTCGAATCTCGACGACTTTTACATGATCCGAGTTGCAGCCCTTAAGCGCAAATTAGAGGCAGGGATTACCAGGAAGAATTCGGCTGGGCTTGCCCCTCGAGATTTAATGACTGAGTTGTCACAGAAGACCCAAGAGTTGATCCAGCGTCAATCTAGATGCTTCCACGAATCTGTTCGACCTGCACTTCAAGAGCATGGAATCGAATTCACGATGTGGGAACGATTGACCGATGATGAGCGGGCTTACGTCAACACAATCTTTGCATCAAAGATCTTCCCAGTCCTGACTCCACTTGCAGTGGATCCTTCTCACCCATTTCCTTATATCTCGGGTCTCTCACTCAACCTTGCCGTTGTGGTGGCAAAACCAGATTCTGATGGCGAAGAACTCTTTGCTCGTGTGAAAGTTCCATCAAATCTGCCAAGGTTTATTGCGACCGAAAAGGGCGCCGCAAAGCGATTTATTCCGCTCGAGTCAGTGATTGTTGCAAATCTGCACGAGCTCTTTCAAGGTATGGAAATCAAATCTTCTTATACCTTCCGCCTAACCAGAAATGCCGACCTTGAGCTTGAAGAAGATGAGTCAGAGGATTTACTCGCTTCGATGGAGCAAGAGCTGCTTCGCCGTAAGTTCGGCCCACCAGTACGCCTAGAAGTGAACCCAGATATCGATACGGAATTACTAGGTACCCTGATGGAAGAACTCGATATTAAAGAGCAAGACATTTCACGAATGCCAGAACCACTTGATTTAACTGGCCTTAATACAATCGCTGATATTGACCTGCCTGAATTGAAATACCCAGCATTTCAAAACCAGATTTCGCCAGATTTGCGCGAGATTGACCCAGAAGATGTCGATGACTTCTTTGATGCGATCAAGCGTAATGAAATTTTGCTCCACCATCCTTATGAGTCATTTACCTCTTCAGTAGTCAGATTCCTAGAGTCGGCAGCCCGGGATCCCGAAGTCCTTGCGATCAAACAGACGCTCTATCGAACTTCTGGAGACTCGCCAATTATGGGCGCGCTGATCGAGGCAGCAGAAGCAGGCAAGCAGGTCTTGGCCGTTATTGAAATTCGCGCGCGCTTTGATGAGCAAGCAAATGTGCGCTGGGCGCGAAAGCTTGAAGATGCCGGAGTTCACGTTGTTTATGGTCTCGTAGGTTTTAAGACCCATGCCAAGCTATCTATGGTCGTTCGCCAAGAGGCGAGTGGAATTCATAGATATGTTCACATGGGCACAGGCAACTACAACCCTAAGACCGCTCGTATCTACGAGGATTATGGAATTCTCTCGACCGATCCACAACTCGGTGAAGATGTAAACAAACTCTTTAATCAACTCTCTGGTTTTGCGCCACAAACATCCTTTGAACGCATTTTAGTAGCACCTCGTACCATCCGCTCAGGTTTGCTAGAGCGCATTGATCGAGAGATCGAAAATCACCAGGCCGGAAAACCTTCAGGAATTAGATTTAAACTGAACTCTATTCTTGATGAAGAGTTTGTAGAAGCGCTCTATCGGGCATCTCAACATGGTGTGAAGATTGATCTGGTCGTTCGCGGAATTTGCGCAATCCGTGCGGGGGTTCCTGGGCTTTCCGATAACATTCGGGCGCGCTCAGTACTCGGCCGCTTCTTAGAGCATTCACGGATATTTCATTTTGTTAATGGTGGCCAAGATGAGCTCTGGATCGGTTCGGCAGATTTAATGGATCGAAACCTCAACCGCAGAGTTGAATCTTTAGTAAAAATAACTCAGCCGGATCACAAGCGTCATTTGCTTCGCGCACTTGATGGCTATTTGTCAGAGAAAACTTCGGCCTGGCAGATGCAGCCAGATGGCAGCTGGTTTAGGGGAGTCCAAAATACCGAAGGTGAGCCGCTGACAGATTTCCACCAGGCATCAATCGATTGGTACCAGGCACGCGGATGACCAACACTGTGATGGCCGCCGGCGCCGTTGTTTGGCGCAAAAATGAGAAGAAGATCGAGATTCTACTTATCCATAGAAATCGATACGACGACTGGTCCCTGCCAAAGGGCAAGGCTGAAGTGGGCGAAGATTTAATTTCTTGCGCGTATCGCGAAGTGATGGAAGAGACTAATCTTAAAGTTGTCTTCGGTCCTTATCTTGGCCGCGTTGAATATTTCATTCCAGAAGGAATGAAGATGGTCGATTACTGGTCAGCTAGAGCAATTTTAGATGGCCCAGATCTGCAAGAGTTTCATCCCAATGAAGAGGTAGATCAAATTCTCTGGCTTGGTATCGCAGATGCGCTGGAAAAAGTTACCCGAGATTCTGATATCGAAATCCTTGAAGCATTTGAGAGTTCACCATTTGATTCCTCACCACTCATCATGCTGCGTCACGCAAAAGCACTTCGAAGAGAAGATTGGCAGGGAGATGATGATGATCGCCCGCTAGATAATCTTGGTCAACAGCAGGCCCGCCGGATGCTCTCGCTTTATCAGGTTTATGGAGTTACCGAAATTCATTCATCCGATGCCGTTCGATGTCATGACACGGTTGAGCCGATGAGCAATCAGTTAAAGATTAAGTTTAAAATTTCGAGCGCGCTGAGTGAGTACACCTGGAAGAAAGATAAAGATCAGGCAATCGAGTATGCAAAAGAGATGATAAAAATTAATGAGTCGATTCTAATCTGCTCTCACAATCCAGTCCTTCCGCGGATGATGGAGAAGCTGACGAAAAAAATTGATTTTGACTACCCTGATAACAAGCTACAACCAGGTGACTCCTGGATTTTGCACCATGATAAGAAAGAAGTTTTGCAGATTGATCGGCTAGCGGCCCCAACCGTTTAACTTTTAAGCTTACTTTTCGGTCCAGTCCATCCACTTCAGAACGACACCTTCACGTAGCGCCCACGGGCAGATCTCTAACTCTCGCAGATCTAAGTTTCGCATGACCGATTCGGTGACATAGGCACCGGCAACGATCTGCCGAGCGCGGTTTGCAGATACACCTGGCAGCGCAGTGCGATCCTCGAGTGGCATTTCTGAGAGCCTGGCGCAGATTTTTCGAATTGCATCAATTTTGATCGTCTTGCCATTTCCATCAAACCAATCACCACAGAGTCTGGCCAATGTTCGCAGAGTCTTTGATGTTGCGATCGCACGATCAGTTTCTTGGTGATGTACGAGGGCAGGCAAAATTGAATCCAGTTGCTCTTCGATGTGATCACGTAAAACTCGAATACTTTTTTCAGTGAATGGGTCGCCAACTAGATAATTTTGGGTGAGACGAGCCGCTCCAAGTGGGAGTGATACGGCGACTTCTGGAGCTTCATCGGTACCCACTGCAATTTCAAGTGAGCCACCTCCGATATCAATCACAAGCAATCGTCCTGATGACCAACCAAACCAGCGACGAGCAGCGAGAAATGTGAGCTTCGCTTCTTCTTCGCCAGTTAAGACTTGCAACTCAATTTCATAATCCTTATTGATCTCAGAGATAATGTGATCTCCGTTGTCGGCTTCACGAAGTGCCGAAGTTGCAATCGGTAAAAACTCTTCAACTTTTACAGTCTTTGCTTGATCAAGGGCACGTTTGATTGCCAGGCGCAGTGCACTGATACCACCTTCAGAGATTGTGTTATCAGGTTGCAAGTATTCAGTAAGGCGCAACTCTTCTTTATAGTTAAAGGTTGGATTAGGGCGGGCTCCTGGAGAGGTGTCAACGACCTGCAGATGGACTGTGTTCGAGCCAACATCCAATACCCCAAGTCGCATGAACGAAACTTACTAGTTAAAGCAGGCGATCAAGGATTTCCTACTTCTCGGGCCTCGTGCCATAATTGCGCACTCGGTATTCCTACCTGTAGGTCTCTCGAGGTGCCTCCCTAGCTCAGTGGTAGAGCAGCCGCCTTGTAAGCGGCAGGTCGTCAGTTCAATCCTGACGGGGGGCTCTCTTTATAAGAAATTGCATCCACCCGTCTTTTTTAGAGGGCAGCGACTTCCGGGAAATGACAGGCAACTTGGCTGCTACCTACCTGCAATAGCGCTGGCTCTTGGCTAGCACAGATATCTTGCGCCTTCCAGCAGCGATTTCGGAATCTGCATCCTGATGGTGGATTGATTGGATTCGGTACATCACCGGTCAGACGAATTCGCTCACGTGCACCAATCGCATCAGGATCTGCATCTGGCACGGCAGAGAGCAGGGCCTTTGTATACGGGTGACGAGGGCTTCCGTAGAGCGAGTCACGATCTGCGATCTCAACGATTTTGCCCAGATACATCACTGCTACTCGCTGCGAGAAATGTCTGACAACTGCCAAATCGTGAGCAATAAAGATGAATGCCAGATTAAATTCTTTTTGAAGATCCTGCATCAAATTGATTACTTGAGCTTGAATCGAGACATCGAGCGCTGATACCGGCTCATCAGCCACAATCAATTTTGGCCTGACCGCTAGTGCGCGCGCGATGCCAATTCGCTGGCGCTGACCACCAGAGAATTCGTGAGGGTAGCGGTTGTAGTGCTCGGGATTTAACCCAACAATTTCAAGTAGCTCTTGAACCCGCTTTTTCACACCACCTTCAGGTTTAAGTTTGTTTATCTCGAATGCAGTCCCGACAATGGTTCCGACAGTGTGCCTTGGATTGAGGGAGGCATAGGGATCTTGAAAAATCATCTGCAAGTCGGTTCGGATTGGGCGCATCTGTGCCACTGAAAGATGTGAAATCTCTTCACCCTGGAATTGAATCGATCCCGAAGTTGACTCAATCAACTTGGTGATCAATCGTCCAGTAGTTGATTTTCCGCAGCCAGATTCGCCCACCAAACCCAGGGCTTCACCTGGAGCGAGATCAAATGAGATGTTATCGACCGCCTGCACCATTTGGTGCTTGCTCAATAAACCTTGCGGACCAGAAGGGAAGTGCTTCGTGAGACCTTCAACTTTGAGAAGAGCGGTCATAGGTATGGTCTCACTTCGGTATCAAATATCGATCTTCGGTTATTTGAATCCAAATGGCAGCGAACGCCATGCGCAGTGCCACCAATAGAGATCAACTGCGGCACTTCTTGCGTGCAGGCTCCACCGACCCGGTCGGTGTATTTGCAGCGGGGATTAAATGCGCATCCGGTCGGAGGATTGATCAGGCTTGGTGGAACTCCTTCAATGAAGGGCAGCTTTATGGTTGGGTCACTCTCAAGTCTCGGGATAGATGAGAGCAAGCCCCAGGCATATGGATGTTGTGGATTCTTTAATAAATCTCGGGTTGAGCCAGATTCAATTCCCTTACCGGCATACATCAACATAATCTCATCAGCGATCTCGGCCACGACGCCAAGATCGTGGGTAATCAAGATAATTGCTGAGCCGAATTCTTTCTGCAGATCACGTAAGAGATCAAGGATTTGTGCCTGGACAGTAACATCGAGTGCGGTGGTTGGTTCATCGGCGATCAGCAGATCTGGGTTGCACGATAGCGCCATCGCAATCATGGCGCGCTGTCGCATACCGCCAGAGAACTGGTGTGGAAAGTCTTCGGCGCGATTTGTTGGATCAGGAATTCCTACTCGGTCAAGGAGTTCGATCGTGCGAATTTTCGCCTCTTTTTTAGAGACCTTATTGTGAACTCGATAAGCCTCAGCGATTTGATTGCCCACTTTGTAATAAGGGTGCAGCGCAGCTAGCGCATCTTGGAAGATCATCGACATCGATTTTCCACGGAGTTCTCGGACCTCTGCTTCACTTGCCGAGACAATGTCCACGCCATTAACCAGGATCTGACCACTTACTTGGGCCCGAGAGCCTTTGTGAAGCCCCATGATGGCAAGGCTAGTGACTGACTTTCCGGCTCCCGATTCACCCACGATGCCAAGAGTCTTGCCACGTTCTACTTGGAAAGATAGGCCATCGACAGCTTTCACTAAGCCATCTTCGGTGGGGAAGTGAACTTTGAGGTTATCTACTTCTAGGAAGGCGCTCATTTGAGTTTCACCTTCGGATCTAGAACACCATATAAGAGATCAACCACAATATTTGCTATGACAATGAAGAAGGCAGCAAATATTACAGTTCCAACGATGACAGGCAGATCTACATTTGAAACCGCATCCGTAGCAAGGCGGCCAAGGCCAGGAATATTAAAGACATATTCGGTAATAACTGCGCCACCAAGGAGCTGACCGAGATCCAAGCCAAAGACAGTCACGATTGGAGTTATGGCCGATCGCAACACGTGCTTGAAGTTGACAGTAGAAGGCTTCAGACCCTTTGCTCGTGCCGTGCGAATGTAATCTTCAGACATCACTTCGAGCATTCCAGCGCGGGTAAGACGAGCGTAAATTGCGGAGAGCAAGAATGCGAGTGTGATCCACGGCAAGAGCATTTCTAGGAACCACTCTTTCGGATCATCAAATGGACTGACATAACCCGGGCCGTGTAGCCACTGCAACTTATCCACGAAGACAAATTGCAGAACTAATCCCACAAAGTAAATCTGCAGCGATGCTCCACCCAAGGCGATGCCTTGTGAAACTTTATCTATCCAAGTGCCCTTTCGAAGCGCCGATACGATTCCAGAGAGTAGCCCGACAAAGAGCCACAAGATGGATGCACCGGCGGCAACTGAGAGCGTTGCCGGCAAGCGGTCGGCAATCAATGAGGTCACCGGTTGATCAGTTTGGTAGGAGTAGCCGAGGCATGGGCCAGGGCAGTGAATCTGCGCCGTCGTGCCCTTGTTGTAGTCGCGGCCGACAAAGATTCCTTTTACAAATCGCTCATATTGAACGGTAATAGGTTGGTCAATTTCTAGAGTGTGACGAATTTTCGCCATGAGCTCTGGCGTGCAAGATTTGCCGCAGGCAAGGCGCGCTGGATCAGCGGGCAATATATAGAAGAGCGCGAAGACGACCGCGCTCACAATACTCAAGACGAGAGCTCCGCCAACGATACGGCGTAGTAGATATCTCACCTTGCTCCTTTAACTAGTTTAAATAGTTTAAATACTTTAAATACTTTAAATACTTGCGAAAAGTGAACTGGTGGCGAATTGAATCCGCCACCAGTTCACGCTCACTTTCTTACTTTCTTTACTTCTCTTCTAACTCTTTACTTCTTGACGAAGGCGTAGAGAGGAGAGATTGTTCCGTAACCACCATCAGGCTGAACTCCACCGAGTCCAGGACCTGCCATATAGGTAGAGGTTTCGATGTAGCAAGGAACAACTGCTGCGTAATCCTGAACAAGCTTCTGCTCAATATCACCAAGAAGTTTCTCTTGCTTAGCTGTATTCACGAGCTTGTCGGCTGCTTCAAACATGGTCTGAATTGCAGGAACATTCTGACGTGAGTAGTTGGAGTGTGAATCTGTTGCCAACATTGTGCGTCCATCAAGAAGTGCGTAAACAATTCCTGATGCAGCAGGCCAGTCAAAGCCCCAAGAAGTCTGAATAACATCAGGCTCTTCTAGAACTCCGCGCTTACCAATGGCAGTGTAAAAACCAGCCCTTGGCAGTTTCTGCATAGTGACGGTGAAGCCAACTGCTTCCAAGCCTGCCTGGACAGCGGCTGCACGTGCTGGTTCTACACCCTTATCGCGGTATGCGAGGGAGAGATTCATCTTCTTATCTGTCGCCTTGGCGATAAATGCCTTAGCAGCAGAGATCTGTGCAGCAGGTGTCGTTGTGACATCGCGACCACAGACTGGGAAATTGCGATATGCACTCTGTACTGATGAAGGAATCAAGGAGTTAGCAGTGACGCCAGCTGATGTTCCGCCTGCAGCATTAAGTACATTTGTTAGGTCGACTGCGCATTGAATTGCCTTACGCATGTTGACGTCCTTCACTGTATCCATGTTGATCGCTAAGTAGCGAGCATATGGAGAGACGAAGGTGAAGGTACGAGGCTTGTACTGTGCTGAACCCTGAACCTTTGTAATGTTGGTCACGATGTTTGTATCGAGTGACATTCCGTTCTTTGCAGCACCAGCACCTGAAATTAATTGCTGCTCAAGAGCGTTCTGGTCATAACCGAAAGTCACATTGATTTTGTCTGGGAAAGCGTGGCGCACTGGGTCACTCTTTGCATCCCAATATTTGTTGCGAACCAATGTGAGGTTCTTGCCACGGTTGTAAGCAGAGATCATGTATGGCCCTGTTGAAACTGGGTGCAAGTCATAGTTCTGCTTTGTATCTTTCGCCTTTGGAATTGGGCTGAAAGCACCAAAAGTTGTGACGTAAGGGAAGTAAGGAACTGCTTGCTGGAGATCAAACTTTATTGAATCACCCTTTGCAGAACAGGTTACTGACTTCAGATCACCGTCCGGTGTTGTGTATGGACCCTTGTAATCTGTTGGGTTAGCCAATAGATCATGGGCATAGGTAGTTCCACCATCGAGGATGTCATCGTTGTAGCTGCGCTCGATGCCGTACTTCATATCGGCGCAGGTTACTGCTGAGCCATCTTCGTACTTAAGACCAGTGCGAAGCTTGAAAGTCCAAGTCTTTCCAAGGTCTGGAGTCGTACCAAGATCTGCTGCAACATCTGGAACCAACTCAGTCTTGCCATTGATAGTGCGGTATTGAGTGAGTGTGCGGATAAAGAAGCGGTAGAAATCAAGCGTTCCACCGACATAGTTACGGGCTGGATCAATATGTTCGAAATCGCCCTGGTTGAGGATATTGAGTGTTCCGCCTGTAACAGAGCCCTTGATTGCAGGAGCTGGACCGCTCCATGAAGGGTTTGTTGCAGCAGAAGCTGTTGGGACTGCATAGAAAGCGGTCGCTGCAAGAGCAACGACGCCAGCTAAGACGCCAACGTTACGCTGTAGTTTCATCTGAACCTTTCTTCTTCTCTTATTAGTTTGATCAGGGTTACGAGGGGTGTTACTTTCCTAGGTTTTAACGCGCGCTCTTTGGATCTAGCGCATCTCGCACGCTATCGCCGAAGAGATTGAAGCCCAGTACCAACAGGAATAGGCCTATTCCTGGGATGAAGGTATAGAGCGGATCAATACTGTAGAAAGGAACTGATTCCAGGAGCATTGCTCCCCAGTCCGATGCGGGCTCAATCACACCAGCACCTAGAAAGGTGAGTGCTGCCTCGGTAGTAATAAAAGTTGGAATATTCAGGGCCACAGTTACCAAGATGGGCGCCCAAAGATTTGGCAGAATCTGTTTAAAGATCAAATGAGATTTTGTAGCACCCAAGGCGCGAGCTGCTTCGACAAATTCGCGCTCTCGCAGTGAGACTACTTGACCACGCACAATGCGAGCGATGTATGGCCAACCAAATGTAGCGAGTACAAAAATCATGACTGGAATTCGAGTGCCGTTGCCCTTTTTCAGACCGGAGTTTTCCAGAACGTTTTCAAGGATTGGTGTAACAGCGAGTGCGAAGAGAATGGAAGGAAACGCCAGAACAATCTCTAACATCCGAGAGAGAATTTGATCGATCTTGCCGCCAAAGAACCCCGAGACCAGGCCAATAACAACTCCCACGACGGTAGCGAGCGCGGTTGCAGCGAGCGCGATAAGAAGTGAAGTTCTGGCTCCGTAGGCAAATCGCAGAAAGAGGTCGCGGCCAGTTCGAGGCTCAACACCAAACCAGTGCGCTCCGCTTGCACCCCCGAGTGATCCCTTGGGCAGTGCGCCGCGGGCGCTATCTAGAGTTTCAGGATGGAAGGCATTAGGCGTAGTGCCGATAATCCATTGAAAGATGGGGGCGCAGATCGCCAGTACGACGAAAATTGCAACGACGCTGAACGAGATAATTGCGGTTCGGTCGCGCTTTAACTTTGCCCAGGCAATCTGGCTAGGTGAGCGCCCCAAAATGGTCGATAGCGCAGCGTCTACTCCACTATGGGCCATGGCATCCTGGGGCATGAGACCTTCCACTTTTTCTATTTAGTCGATTTCGTCTATCAAACTTTGGGAGACATAGCCTAAAGGAATAAATCGGACGCGCCTACCCCTCCGGAACCGACCCAAAATGTGTTAGAAACGCCTCATGACAAACCAGCCAACCCAAACACCCGATAAAGCGGCCCACCGTTCCCCTATTTTTGCGCTCGCTGATGAGTACATCACCGAAGCTGCCAAGTTCTCTCCTATGGAGTCGACTGCTCTCGGTATCCCAGGACTTGACGACCAACTCGATGATTTTTCTCTGGCTCATGCAGAAAAAGCGATTGCCTATGACCGCCAAGTTTTGGCCCAAGTAAAAGCGCTAGCACCGATTGATGAGATTGATCGCGTTGCCCAAAGTGTGATGGTGGAGCGTATGGAAGCTCGCTTGAAGTTGCATGACACAAAAGAGTCTTATCGCACCTACGGAATGATTGCATCTCCTGTTTCAGGAATTCGTTCGATCTTTGCGATCATGAATAAAGATGGCGCCGAAGGAGTCAAGAACGTAACAGCTCGGCTAAATGCTGTGGGCAACTCACTTCAATCTTGGAAATCTTGCCTGGAAGATATCGACAAGCTTGGGCTGAAGACTTCACGTCGGCAGGTATTAAATATTGCGCAGCAACTTCATGATCATGGCACTGGTGGCTACACCGGAGTTGCAAAAAGTCTTGATGCAACAAATGCAGATTTGCTCGCTGCGGCGAAGAGCGCAGAAGCTGCTTGTCTTGAAATGTCGGCTTGGATGAAAGATGTGCATGCACCAAGATCGGCTGCCGAAGATAACGTAGGCGCAGAACGCTATGCACCGTGGGCTCGCTACTTCACTGGCGCAGATTTAGATTTGATGGCTACTTATGAATGGGGCAAGGCAAATCTTGATGAGATCAACAAGCGGATGTGGGTTGCTGCTGCAAAGGTCACACCAACAGCAAAGACGCTAGCGGAAGTTCAAGATCAGCTAGAAAATAGCGATAACCATGCGATTCATGGCTCTGATAATTTGATCAAGGCGCTCAAAGATTTTACTGAAGCGGCGATCAAGCAAGTTGAAGGAAAGTACTTTGACATTGATCCACGTATTCGTGAATGCGATGCACGTTTAGCACCTGAAGGATCAGCGGCTGCGCCTTATTACATGGGGCCAACCGAAGATCTCTCGCGTCCTGGTATTACGTGGTATCCAACACTTGGCAAAGATCGTTTTAACTTCTGGCATATTGCATCAACCTGGTATCACGAAGCAGTTCCAGGCCACCACCTGCAAGTTGCAACAGCCACAATTGAAAGAGATCGCCTCTCAAGGTTCCAACGTTCTGCTGCCTGGATTTCAGGTTATGGCGAAGGTTGGGCGCTCTATGCCGAACGCTTCATGGATGAACTAGGTGCCTTTGAAGATCCTGCCTACGAACTGGGATATTGTTCCGCACAAGCACTTCGCGCAGCTCGCATTGTTGTAGATATTGGAATGCACTTGGGGCTGCCAAACTTTGATGGCGGCACTTGGGATGCAGAATCTGCCTACAACTTACTTGTTGAGCGCGCGATGATGGATCCAGACTTTGCTCGGTCTGAAGTTGATCGCTACTTGTCGTGGCCCGGCCAAGCAATCTCTTACAAAGTCGGCGAGAAGTATTGGCTCGATATTCGCGAAGAGACGAAGGCTCGCCTCGGCTCTGATTGGGATATCAAGAAATTCCACAGCCACGCTTTGAAGATCGGCCCAATGGGACTCGATGCCCTCAAGGCAGAGATGGCTAACTTCTCGGGCTGATTTAACTTTGCCGCGAAAATTCACCTGCTAGACACTCGCAGGTGCGATCGCGTTAGTTGGAGTCTGCTGAGATCCCATTATGAAAAATTCTGCCGCTACTGCTTTGGTCGTTGGCGGTGGAATTATTGGATCGATGCATGCTCTCGCTGCTTGTGAGGCTGGCTACCAGGTGATCCATCTTGAGCGAGATAAGAAACCACAGTCAGCCTCAGTAAGAAATTTTGGTCTTATCTGGGTGAGTGGAAGAGCGGCTGGAACAGAATTAGATTTAGCGCTTCGCGCGCGAACCCTTTGGGGAGAAATTGGCGCAAAGGCACAAGTCGGATTCAGGGCCAACGGATCACTCACTATTGCCCAGTCCGAGATCGAGTACGCACTGATCGAAGCAGCAGTTAATTTGCCAGACGCTGGTGCGCGCGGATTCTCACTGCTCACTCGCGAATTAACTGAGACGATTGAGCCAGCGTTACGTGGAAAATATTTAGGGGCACTTCGCTGTTCTACGGATGCGACAGTAGAGCCAAACCTCGTTCTTAGTGGAATTCGTGGCTATCTAATGAGTTTTTCGGGATATCAATGGTTGCCAGAAGCTGAAATAATGAGCGTAAAACATGATCAACATGGCAACCACGTCACAGACCTGACTGGGCGTACCTTTTCAGGCGATTATTTAGCGATCTGCCCAGGCGCTTGGCATCAAGGTTTTGTGGCGGACTATTTGGATCAAGCCCCGCTTCGAAAGGTGCGGCTACAAATGGCCGCGACAGCTCCACTGGCCGAAACTCTCTCACACTCGTTGGCCGATATTGATTCGCTTAGATATTACCCAGCTTTTAAAGATTTGCCGCTATCAACTCTTCCGGCACAAAACGAGATCGCAGCGAAGTACAAGATGCAATTACTTCTTGTTCAACGACTTGATGGCTCTCTGACTATCGGTGACACGCACGAATACGAAGAACCGTTCTCGCATGAACTGTTAGAGGCGCCATATGACCATCTTTCGACGGTAATTTCGAATATTTTTGGAGCGCCTGCCCCAAGAATCGAACGACGCTGGGATGGCGTTTACAGCCAATCAACATTAGAAGCCGCATATTTGCGAAGAGAAATTGCCCCAGGCGCCGTGATTGTCACTGGCGTTGGCGGCCGCGGAAACACACTTTCACCAGCTATCGCAGAAGAAACGGTCACCTCATGGATTCAGTAAATAATTCAATAAAGCTAGCAATTTTTGATATCGCGGGGACCACTGCAAAAGATGATGGCCTCGTTGTCGAAGCGTTTCAACGTGCAATGATCAGCCTCGGTGTCGCCCAAGACAGTGACGAACTAAAAGCGATGACGGACTACGTCAATGCCACCATGGGTCAGCGCAAGATTGATGTCTTCACACACCTTTGCGGCGGCGACAAGGTGCGAGCGAATAGTGCGCATGATCGATTCATCGAGAGCTACATTCAATTGGTGGCCGAAGGAAAGCTCGTTGAATTTGAAGGTATTTCGACGATGTTTGCAAACTTGCAAGAGTCCGGAATTGAAGTGGCACTCACGACTGGGTTTCCTCGCAAGATTTTGGATGTCATCTTGGAGAGCACCAAATGGGGCGCACTGGTAGAGATCTCAGTTGCCTCTGATGAGGTGGCTTTTGGCCGCCCAGCCCCGGACATGATTTTTCGCTGTATAGAGATGTATAACAAGCGCCAAGAAGAGCACATCAGTCAGGATCAAGTCGCGGTGATCGGGGATACCGAGTCAGATATGAAGAGTGGGGTCACTTCTGGCGCTCGAATTGTCGCTGGCGTGGCCACGGGCGCACACAATCCCGAGTTGTTATTTGCAAGCGGTGCGACCCACGTCCTGTCTGGCGCGGTAGAACTTCCCACCATTTGTTAACTTCAATGTCACCCGAACCATCCCAAATAGGTACCTGTTTGCAACCTCTTCGCTCTTAACTCCTCTCACACATTCCTTAAGGGGGAAATATGCGCAAGCAGTTAATTCTTGGAGTAGTTGCAGCAATCGCTGTTGCACTAGTTCCAGCTGTTTCATCATCTGCACAAGCTGCAGCAATCGATTATTCAAAATGCACAGATCTCAAGTCTTGTGGTGGAATGGATGCACTTGTTAAAGCCGCTCAAAAAGAGGGCAAGCTAAACGTCATCACTCTTCCACGCGACTGGGCTAACTACGGTGAGGCACTTGATCTCTTCACCAAGGCTTTTGGTATCAAGATCACAGATGACAATCCAGATGGATCATCTGCCTATGAAATTCAGACAGTAAAGACAGCTCCAAAGTCAAAGATTCCTGATGCAGTCGACGTCGGTGTTACTTACGCACTGGACAACGCTAACCTCTTCACACCTTACAAGGTTGTTAATTGGAACGACATCACTCCAACGTACAAGGATCCAGCTGGTCGTTTCTACGGTGACTATGCCGGCGTAATGGCACTCTCATATGACACTTCAATTCCAAAGGCACCAAAGACTTTTGCTGATCTAAAAGATCCAGCATTTAAGAACATGGTCGCTATCGGTGGAGATCCATCAGGAGCTCAAGAGTCATTGATGTCAGTTTTCGCTGCAAACCTTGCTTCAGGTGGAACCACTGCAGATGTCATAAAGGGACTCCAGTACTTCAAGGATCTCAAGTCATCAGGTAACTTTGTTACTGCTCTTGCAAGCGGAGCGAACTTCCTTGCTGGCGCCTACAAGGTTTCATTCTCATGGTCCTTCAACGGTCCAGGAGCAGTTGCAACTGCAGCAAAGGCTGGAAAAACAATCAAGTACGTCATTCCATCAGATGCAGTAATCAAGGGAACTCCATACTTCATGGCGATCCCATTCAACGCACCTCACCCAGCAGCAGCTCGCCTATGGACAGAATTCTTGTACTCACAGAACAAGGGCAAGGGTTCAATGGACCTAGGCTCAGTCAAGGGTATGTCTGGCTCAAAGGTATTCGCATCCATCATGGGTGGACAGAATATCTGGATCGCTGGTGGCGCACTTCCAATCATGTTTGATGCCATGGCCGCAAAGGGTCTAAACGCAACTGCACCAGCAGGTTATGAAATTCCTAAGGGTGCAAAAGTAATTACACCAACACCTGCTGAACAAGATGCTGCAAAGGCAATCTTGAAGGCACAATGGCCAGCAATTGCTGGAAACTAATTAAGTAAACGTAATTAGTTAATTATCAAAAAGGTAGAAGTGGCAGCGCAGGGTTCGACACGTCGAACTCGCCCGGGAACTGGTGTGCTGCCACTTCTACCTTTCTTTGCTTTCACCGGATTCTTTTTAATCTGGCCAGTTATTGCCGTAACGATACGTTCGTTTCACGGAAATAAAGGCGAATGGACAACGGCAAATTACACACCAATTCTAAAAGCTGGTCCGTATTTTCATGCATTTGTCACGAGCATTAAGCTTTCGTTAATTACTGCTGTTATCGGCGCAATTGTTGGTGCTTTCTTTGCTTACGTCATCGTCAAATATGCAGGAAGAAAATTTAGTGGCGTGATTGATTCTGTTTCAGCAGTCTTCGCCAACTCTGGTGGCGTTCCGCTTGCCTTCATGTTTGTCGCGGCTTTTGGGGTTGAGGGTGTTGCAACAAAAATCTTAAAATCTGTTGGCTGGGATATTTACGCTGGCCATTTCACAATTTTTGGCTTCATTGGTGTCGTATTCGTGTATAGCTTCTTCCAGATCCCGTTGATGGTCTTAGTCTTCAAACCAGCTATCTCTGGCTTGCGTTCCGAGTGGGCGCAAGCATCTACCAATCTTGGCGCATCAACGCTGACATATTGGCGTCGAGTTGCGATACCAATTCTCACACCATCATTCATCGGTGCATTCTTTCTCTTGTTCGCAGGCTCATTCTCAGCATACGCAACGGCTCGCGCTCTCACGGTCGGCACAGTTCCTCTAGTACCCATCATCATTGGAACTCTTGTAGATGGAAACGTGGTTTCCGACCAAGCAAATCTTGGCGACGCTCTTGCAGTTGGCATGGTCGCAGTCGCGGCTGTCACAATGGTTGGCTATATCTGGGCTCAACGAAAAGCAGCTAAATGGCGACAAGCATGAAAACCAACTTTGCTAAATATCTCACTGTCGGTACTGCCGGATTTCTCGCTCTTGTAATCTTTATTTTCCCGCTCTTCTCCGCGACTGTGTACTCTTTTAAAGGCGATCGCGGAAAAGGACATTCGCTCGCTAACTATGCCTGGCTCTTTCACCAAGATGGGTTTGCAACCAGTGTTGCGACATCATTGAAGCTTGCCGTGCTCTCTGGAGCGTTGAATTTGATCTTGATGGTTCCGACGATGGTTTATCTCAACCTCAAGGGTGCGAAGTTCAAGCCTTTAGTTGATTTCTTATGCATCTTGCCACTTATTATTCCGGTAGTTTCACTTGCTATCGGCGCACAAGTTTCAATGCCAGACTTGCTACAAAATACCCAGTACGAACTCGTATTTTTCTTTGTCATAATTGCTCTGCCCTACACGTACCGCGCCCTGGATACCTCTCTCCAGACCGTTGCGCTGAAGACCTTGGTCGAAGCCTCACGTTCTCTTGGGGCAACTTGGTTTAGCACTATTGTTCGGGTAATTGTCCCAGCCATTAAAAGTGGAATCTTAGGTTCACTATTTTTAAGTTTTGCTCTGGCACTTGGTGAGTTCACAATTACATCGCTACTTCACTGGGAAACTTTCCCAACCTGGACGGTTGTTGCCTCTCAACAAAATATTTTGGGTGCGATCGCAATTTCTGTATTTAGCTTCTTAGCAGCAATCAGCCTGCTAACAGCTATCTCACTCCTTTCAAGCAAAAAACGTTCTAAATCGGAACCAGTGGAGGTAGATGCATGAGCACAAAATCCGACCGAGTGAGCAGCACGCTTGAACTCGAAGGTGTAAGTCGCTTCTTTGGCTCAGTGAGGGCGCTAGATGGACTCAACCTTCAGGTGTCACCGGGTGAGTTAGTCGCACTGCTTGGACCCTCGGGCTGCGGCAAGACAACTGCGCTTCGAATCGTTGCCGGTTTAGAGAGCGCAACTGCAGGCGACCTGATGGTCAATGGAGTTCGTTATAACGACACTCCTGCAAATCAACGCGATATGGGAATGGTCTTCCAGTCATATTCACTCTTTCCGAATCTGACAGTTGCCGAAAATATTGAGTACGGCCTTCGTGCCCGCAAAGTTGAGGGCAAAGCAAGGGCAGCTCGCACAAATGAGATGCTAGAGCTTGTGGCGCTTGGCCAGAAGGCAAAGGCATTTCCACATCAACTTTCTGGTGGACAGCAGCAGCGAGTAGCTCTTGCGAGAGCGCTAGCCATTGAGCCAACTGTGTTGCTCTTGGATGAACCACTATCAGCCCTTGATGCCCAAGTACGCGGTCAGATTCGAGAAGAGATTCGCCGTATTCAACTAGAACTTGGCATCACAACACTCTTTGTCACCCACGATCAAGAAGAGGCAATGGCACTCGCTGATCGCGTTGGCGTAATGAACCACGGAAAACTAGAACAGATCGATACTCCGATTGCTCTTTACAACAATCCAGCAACACCATTCGTTGCATCGTTTGTAGGGCTAGCAAATCGAATTCCAGCCGAAGTAACGGGTAAAGGTAAAGCAAAGATTCTAAATCAGAAAATTGATATCGCTCCAGTTGCCGGAGATTTTGAAGCAGGGGCCCAGATTTACGCGATCATTCGTCCAGAAGCTGTACAGATGACAAGTGAATCGGATCCCGAGGCAACTCGTGGCGTGGTCGCACTCAAATCATTCCTTGGCCCCCTTACCAAAATTGGAATCTCTGTCGAAGGATTCCCACTGATCCACCTTGAAGTATCGAGCAAGGAAGTTCGCAAAATTGAAATCGGTGATCGAATTTCATTCAAGCTCAACACCGAAGAGGTCATGGCGCAACGTGTTTGAAGATACTCAGAAATCTCGCCTTGATGTTGATACTCCGAATGAAAAAGGTTGGCGCAATCTCAAGGTAACTGCTGGTGAGCCAATTGCTGGCCAAGCTCCTTCAGGGCAAGCGAAATCGTTACTCTCACTGATCCATATCTCTGACCTACATGTCTGTGATGCACAGTCA
>CBFHTP010000014.1:25019-30500 GCA_965658705.1 Candidatus Nanopelagicaceae bacterium | reverse complement strand
AATGGATGTTCTCTTTCACACACGTGGCGCGGTTTTAGCAGAAGATTTTAAGAGCATTGCATCAGAGAAACTCATTTCACTCGAACGCTTTAGCGTCCTCATTGAATCAATCAAGGTAGAGATTAAACATGAGAGCAATCCGCGATTTGGCAAGAGCTCACACTCGGTGACACTTACCTCGCATGGCTCTGGTCCATTTCTTAGATCGGAAGGTGAAAGCTTCAATGATTTAGCGGCTTTTGATGATGCGGTGACGGCGCTAGAACTACAGATTAGAAAGATCCACGAACGTGAGAAGGATTACGATCGCGATACGCTCAGCAAGCATGCGGTAAACGAGTAGATTTGGCTCATAGATCCTATTAATAGGAGATGAGTGCACGTGGTTAGCAAAGTATTGAGCGGCCTCACCGAAGGCTGGTGGATGTTCTTCGATACGTTCTGGGCGCTCGTTCTTGGCTTCACCCTTTCTGGACTGGTTCAAGCTTTTGTTACGCGAAAGCAGATGCAAGATCTGCTAGGTGATCACAAAGTATCTACTGTTGCCAAAGCATCATTCTTGGGAATGGTGAGTTCCTCCTGTTCCTATGCAGCCGGAGCGCTCTCACGGTCAATCTTTCGAAAAGGTGCGGATTTCACATCTTCGATCGTCTTTATGTTTGCAAGTACAAATCTTGTGATTGAACTCGGAATAGTTATCTGGCTTTTAATTGGCTGGCAATTTGCAGCTGCAGAATTTTTAGGTGGGACTGTCATGATCACGCTACTCACTTTATTGCTGCCACGAGTTATCAAAGAGAGTGAGTTGAAAGGACTGCGCGAACCAAAGCTATTGCCAATGTTTGATGATGTCAGCTCTGCCACTTCTGCTTTAAATTCTGAGTCAGCAGCTAAGCAATCACTGCGAAGCAAACTCTCTGCCTCTAGCGGTTTTACGCTCGGAGACTTCATCATGATGCGAACCGAGCTTCTCATTGGTTTTATCGTTGCCGGTCTTGCCGTCACAGTGGTGCCACTCTCGTTCTGGAAATCACTCTTTCTCACTGGCCACGGTATCTGGTCGCTCTTAGAGAATGTTCTGATTGCTCCATTCTTGGCATTCATTTCCTTCGTCTGCTCCGTCGGAAACGTTCCACTAGCAGCAGCTCTTTGGGGCGCCGGGATAAGTTTTGGCGGAGTAATCTCCTTTATCTACGCCGATCTCATTTCATTTCCGCTAGTGATGATTTATCGTAAATATTATGGGGATAGAGTTGCGATCAAGCTGTCCTTACTCTTTTGGTTGATCATGAGCGCCAGTGGCTTGGTCATTGAAGGTGCTTTCTATCTCTTCAAGCAAATCCCGGCCAACTCTATGCATCTAAAATCTATGACCCACTTTGGTTTAAATGCGACGACGATCTTGAACGCACTTGCACTTCTCATGTGTTGCACCGTTTACTACTTCTACAAGCATCCAGTCGCGAGCGATGAAGCTTCGGATTTCGCACAGGATCCCATTTGTGGCATGCAGGTCCGCAAGGCTGATGCGCCAGCGAGCGCTTCTGTTGGGGGAGTGATGTACTACTTCTGTATGGAAGGTTGCAAAGAGAGTTTCCTAGCTAATCAGCGCTAACTCCTTGAGCCGAATTCAGCCATAATATTTTCGATATCCAGCAACCCAATCAATCATAAAGATCGCCTGTCCCTCTTTCAGAGTAATTGCGCCAGAGCAGATGAGAAGATGAATCTTATTTTCTAACTTGTCCTTCATGGCAGCGCTATTTGCACCAAATCTTGGTTCTGGCCAGAGGTTTCGCTTATCTTTTGGAGCCCCGCCAATTTCAAGCGGAAGCAGATGATCCTCTTCATAATGTGAGAGCAAAGTATCACCACCGACGTTATATCCAGAGTTCAGCTGGGAGCGCTTAAGGGCGTTGGTATAGGAGGTACTTGGGCGGATCGTCTTTGTAAAACCGGCAACGCAGATCGTCTGACCGAGATTGGCTTGAGTGACATCAGGATTTATCGCGCCAGGAGTTAATTTCTGGTTCGGCATACCAGCAACTACTACTGCAGTTGCTGGCGTTCCAATCGCCCCAATCGCCCCAATCGCGCCGAGTGTGAGTGAAGCAACAATCACCACTGACGTGAGCGAAAGTGATGTGCGTAAAGAATTTTCGTATCTGCTACTTCTGGACAGATTCACGATGTGCTCCTTTACACGAGATTCCCATTAGTTCCCTACTGACAACCCTACGGACAGCTTAAGCCAAACTCTGTTTGAACATCTGTCGGAACGACTCCACAACCAACTTCTGCCGTACCAAAGTCGATGATCTTCCACTTGCCGTTGACGACAGTTGCAAATCCATAGGCAGGATCTGTGACTGGCAAATACGGTGTTGATGAGAAGATGATCCATTGCGAATCTTTCACTGAGTACCGGATATCAGTCACCGCTGCGAAATAAATATCAGAACCGAGTTGTTGAGTCCGAATCTCACTTGCGACTGATGATGGAACTTCTCGGCCACCCGTGTAGCGCGAAGCATCGGTTGTGAAATGAGTTGGATATGTCGCTAACAGATCCCAGGGGGCGTAGACAATGCTCAATTCTCCTGTCACCGCATTTGGCCAGACAATCTTCCAGCCGGCTGCAGTTGCAACACCTTGCGGCAATTTCTGGCCTAATTGTTTGTTAACGGCAGCATCGCTCCAATTTTGACGCTCTGGATGGTGGCTCTTCACATCTTTGAGAAGCAGAGAGATCGCATCTTTGATCCGATTATCGTCGGGGCGAATATTCGGATCAGCTGGACCGCAGGCGGTCAGGAGCAATATGCTCGTGACACCTGTAACTAAACTTGCGAGCCACTTCTTCATGTAACTGACTTTACTTCACAATTCTCACTTCACAGCAAGATCTTCAACTCATCACCGCCACCATCAAGGCCACCTCGACCATCGGCTAGTCTTGCCCCATGGCCGCCCGCGAATATTCACTCGAAATTGAAAAGTGGAGCGCGACCCTCACCAGTATCGAAAAGGTCTTAAATCTGCCCAAGCTTCGAAGTGACTTCGACCTGCTTGAGGCAGAGGCGTCGGCTCCTGATTTGTGGGATGACCCGGAGAAAGCGCAGACAGTCACGAGCAAACTCTCCAGAGTTCAATCGACCATCAACCGAATGACAACTATCAGAAGGCGCCTCAATGATGTCCCAATTCTGATTGAGCTTGCCCAATCAGAATCAGACTCAACGGCGCTCAGTGATGCCGAGCGGGAACTCGACTCAGTTGCGCAAACTATCCGCGAACTTGAAGTGACCACGCTACTCAGCGGGGAGTACGACGATCGGGACGCTCTGATTACGGTGCGCTCTGAAGCAGGGGGAGTAGAGGCAGCAGATTGGGCTGAGATGCTGATGCGAATGTACCTTCGCTACTGCGAACGCAAGGAGTACAAAGTTGAGGTGCTCGAAACTTCTTATGCTGAAGAGGCAGGCATAAAATCGACAACATTTCGCGTGACTGCGCCTTATGCCTATGGCTCACTATCGGTAGAGCAAGGCACGCACAGACTGGTTCGTATCTCACCTTTTGACTCACAGAGCCGGCGTCACACATCCTTTGCTGGAGTTGAAGTTGCACCGGTTGTAGAGCAGAGCGATCACGTCGAAATCGACGAAAAAGAGATTCGCGTGGATGTTTACAGATCTTCAGGTCCTGGTGGACAAGGTGTAAACACAACTGACTCAGCAGTTCGAATTACCCACCTGCCATCTGGAATCGTTGTCTCTTGTCAGAACGAGCGTTCGCAGATTCAAAATAAGGCAACTGCAATGGCCGTTCTGCAATCCAAACTTCTCGCGCGTCGCAGGCAAGAAGAACGTGCGCGCATGGATGCACTCAAGGGCGACAACAGTGGATCATGGGGAAATCAAATGCGTTCTTATGTTCTCGCCCCGTACCAAATGGTGAAGGATCTACGAACTGATTTTGAAGTTGGCAATCCAGCTGGCGTATTGGATGGAGATCTTGACGGCTTCATCGAGGCTGGAATTAGGTGGCGCCGCTCGACTGAGCACGCGTAAGACAGATATCTCACAGCAATTATTGGCGCGTAATTCCCACAATCAGCGTTGGGCATCCTTAAACTACTCTCGTACCGGCAAATCCCCGCCGTTAAACCGCGCTCGTCGTGTGAGATACAGGAGTTGCTGTGATTCGGTTTGAGAGTGTGACCAAGCTATATCCCAAGCAAGATAAACCTGCCTTGGATCGAGTCGAACTCGATATCACTAAGGGTGAGTTTGTCTTCCTTGTAGGACTCTCCGGTTCTGGTAAATCCACCTTCTTGCGCTTGGTCCTCGCCGAAGAAGCCCCAACATCAGGATCAATTACTGTTGCCGGCAAAGACTTGGCAACCTTGCCAAAGAGCAAGATCCCAGAGTTGCGCCGCCAAGTTGGAACTGTCTTCCAGGATTTTAGATTGCTCCCCAATAAGACGGTTGCAGAGAACGTTGCCTTTTCGCTCCACGTCCTAGGTTTCTCGCAGAAAGAGATCAATCGTGAAGTCCCCGAAATATTGGAGCTAGTCGGACTTGAAGAGAAAGCCGACCGCAAGCCAAATGAATTATCCGGCGGAGAACAACAGCGAGTAGCGATTGCCCGTGCCTACGTATCTCGGCCAATGATCCTGATCGCAGATGAACCGACCGGAAATCTAGACCCCGCCACCTCGGTCGGAATTATGAAGTTGCTCGACCGAATTAATCGCGATGGCACCACGGTCGTGATGGCGACCCATGATTCGGGCATCGTCGATCAGATGCGAAAGCGAGTGATCGAGCTTGACGGTGGTCATGTGATCCGCGACCAAGCCCGTGGCGTCTACGGATACACCGGATAGCCCCGATCATTATGCAATCACTATTAATGCCTCAGTTGAGTCAGATGTCTCATTCACACATCACGTCAAAGGAGAGCTGCTAATGCGCGCTGGATTTATCGCTAACGAAGTAAAGATTGGTCTTCGCCGAAACTTTACGATGACCCTTGCCGTTATGACGACGGTAGCAATTTCGCTCTCACTCCTTGGTATTGGGCTCTTGGCCAACAGCCAAGTCCGTGTGATGAAAGATTTTTGGTATGACAAGATCGAAGTATCAGTATTTCTCTGCGGCTCGCTCTCCGAATCTAGTTCGTGTACATCAGGTCCGGTAACCGCCGAACAACGTCTTGCGATCCAAAACGATCTCAATACTCTGCCGGTGGTTCAGACCGTCTTTTACGAATCCCAATCACAGGCATACACACATTTCCAGGAGCGCTTCAAAGGCTCGGCGATTGCGCAGAACGTGACACCTGATCAACTCCCAGAATCTTTCCGTGTGAAATTGAAAGATCCCACACAGTTTGCAGTTGTCCAGAGCGCGTTTAGTGGCAGGCCTGGCGTGGATACGGTTCAGGACCAGCGGACCATTCTGGATAAATTCTTTA
>CBFHTP010000014.1:0-24921 GCA_965658705.1 Candidatus Nanopelagicaceae bacterium | reverse complement strand
GTTGTCCAGAGCGCGTTTAGTGGCAGGCCTGGCGTGGATACGGTTCAGGACCAGCGGACCATTCTGGATAAATTCTTTAAGTTGCTCAGCGTCCTTCGAAATGGTGCGCTTCTTATCGGAATCGCATCAGTCATCACAGCGATGCTCTTGATCAGCAATACCTTACGAATCGCAGCATTTAACCGCCGCCGCGAAACTGGCGTAATGAAGTTAGTTGGCGCCTCGGGATTCTCGATTCAACTGCCCTTCTTGCTCGAAGGCATCTTTTCAGCGCTGGTCGGCTGGATCTTTTCGACCGGCCTGCTCGCTGCATTCAAAGCTTTAGTGGATTCAAAGATCGCCCCACTTCTCTCCTTCACACGCTTCTTCACCTGGAACGATGTTTGGATTGCATCAGCACAACTATTGGGCGTTGGAATCGTGATCTCTACGCTCGCATCTATCATTACCCTTCGCAAATACCTCAAGGTTTAACCGCGTATCCTTAGACCTTCATAGTGCAAATTTGGGGGTGATGAAATGGTTAAAGAGATCGGCAAGAAGCTGATTGCGCAGAACAAGTCTGCGCGTCATGACTATTTCATCGAAGAGGTCTACGAATGTGGACTAGTCCTCACTGGAACTGAAGTGAAATCATTGCGCGCGGGTCGCGCCTCACTTGTTGATGGCTTTGCGATGTTTAATCATGGTGAGCTATGGCTAAGTGGCGTCCACATACCCGAATACAACGAGGCATCGTGGACTAATCACACGCCGCGCCGCGATCGTAAACTCTTGATGCACAAGCGCGAGCTTGCAAAACTATCCAGCGTCATCAAGCAAGGTGGCCTGACTTTGGTTCCGCTCTCGCTCTATTTTAAAGATGGTAAGGCAAAGATTGAGATTGCACTTGCTAAGGGAAAGAAGGCGCACGATAAACGTCAATCCCTGATGGAGAAGCAGGCAAACCGTGAAATCTCGCGTGAGCTCTCGCGTCGAAATTCTGGCAAAGATTAAGTAATGGTGAACTAGAGAGCCTTGAGCGCGTTAACTACCTTCGTGAGTGAATCCTTAGCGTCACCGAAGAGCAGTGTGGTCTTGGCATCGTAGAGAAGTTCATTCTCAATTCCGGCAAAACCTGGACGCATCGAACGCTTTAAGAAGATCACATTTGCAGCGTGTGCAACATCCAAGATTGGCATGCCATAGATTGGGCAGCCTGGTGTTGTCTTCGCCGCTGGATTCACGACATCGTTAGCGCCAACAACCAGCACAACGTCAGTCTGAGGAAACGTTGGATTCACTTCTTCCATCTCGACGAGTTGCTCGTATGGCACATTTGCTTCGGCAAGCAGCACGTTCATGTGTCCTGGCATGCGACCTGCGACCGGGTGGATTCCGTAGGCAACATCAATATCTTTTGCAGAGAGCAAGTCAGCTAGCTCGCGCACTGTGTGCTGGGCCTGGGCGACGGCAAGACCGAATCCCGGAACGATAACGACGCGATTGGCGTAATTAAGCAAGATTGCAACGTCATCAGGTGATCCTGATTTAACTGAACGCTCTTCGAGCGTGCCAGTTGCCGCTTGTGGCTTGGCAGTGAATGCGCCAAAGAGTGTGCCAAAGAGCGAGCGTCCCATTGCAGTTGCCATCAATCTGGTCAAGATAGTTCCAGAGGCACCGACCAGAGTTCCGGCCACGATCAAGAGCGTTGCTTGAAGTACATAGCCACTCGCGGCAACGGTTAATCCTGTAAATGCGTTAAGTAGTGAAATAACAATCGGAACATCTGCGCCACCAACCGGCAGAACGAAGAGAACGCCGAAAGCTAGCGCAAGTGCGCCCATGATCAGAAGTGGTGAAGTTCCGCCAGAGTTGACTACCCAAACTGCAGTGCCGAGAACTCCTGCGAGAGTACCCGCAATGACAAAGCGGCCGCCGGGAAATACTACGGGGCGGGTTGTCATTAATTCTTGCAACTTCATAAAGGTAATGATCGAACCAGAGAATGAAACACAACCAACAATCACGGTGAAGACAGTCGCAAGAACTTCACCAGTGGTGGCATCTTTACCAAGTCTCAAATATTCAACTGTTGCAACGAGAGCAGCTGCGCCACCGCCGACACCATTAAAGAGTGCGACGAGTTGTGGCATCTGTGTCATTTGTATTTTACGGGCAGCAGGTACGCCAACTAACACGCCAAAAGCGATCGCGGCCAGCACAATAAGTGTGCGACTAGATGAAGTCATAAATTGTGGAGCGTTTGAATAAGCTGCAGAAGAAGATCTCACTACAGCGCGGTGCGGTTCCCAGAAGACCAGCAGGGTTCCGATGGTCGCACCAAGTGCGCCAATGAGATTTCCGCGGCGAGCAGATTTAGGGGAGGAGAGTCCCTTCAGCGCAAGGATGAAGCAGACTGCGGCGACGAGACCAATAAGATCATAAAGATTGCGATTCACTTATTTCACCGCCTTCTTCTTGCCCTTAAACATCTCGAGCATGCGATCTGTAACAACGAATCCGCCCACCATATTGATGGTGGCGAGAACGACCGCGGCGATCGCAAGTGAGAATTGGAGCGCAGAATCGGAGTTCTTAGCTACCGAAATAGCACCAACTAAAATAATTCCGTGAATCGCATTGGCACCAGACATAAGCGGGGTATGCAGGGTCGTTGAAACCTTGGCGACAACTTCAAAACCAACGAAGATTGATAGGACAAAGATCGAGAGAAGCGCTAATCCATTGCTCATTACTTCTTACCTTCCGGTGTTCGGCGAGATCCGCCCATAGTTAATGTTGCGGCATCGATAATTTCATCTGAGAAGTCAGGGATGACATCGCCGGTCGGCTTGCCATCGACCGACTTGGTCATCAGCAAGAGCAGGTTGACGATGTTGCGGCTGTATAACATCGACGCGTGGGTAGCGAGTTGGCTAGGTACATCTTTGCCGCCCCACATGCGCACGCCATTTGCAGTCGTCACGATCTCACCTGGCTTCGTTCCTTCAACGTTTCCACCAGTTTCGGCGGCCAGGTCCACAACAACTGCGCCGGCAGACATCGTTGCCACCATCTCGGCAGTCACTAACCTCGGAGCGGCGCGTCCAGGAACTGCCGCTGTAGTGATGAGTACATCAGCTGCAGAAATATATGGAGTGAGAAGTTCACGTTGCTTGGCTGCCCGCTCCTCTGTCATTTCGCGCGCATAACCACCGGCGCCCTCTAGAGCTTCTAATTCAAGGGTAATGAACTTGGCGCCCATCGATTTCACTTCATCAGCCGATGCCGGGCGAACGTCATACGCGCTCACGACGGCGCCGAGACGTTTTGCTGTTGCAATTGCTTGTAGGCCAGCGACTCCTGCTCCCAAGATCACAACATTTGCGGGAGTTACGGTTCCGGCTGCGGTCATCAGCAATGGGAAGAATCGAGGCGATAGCTCTGCGGCCACAAGCGTTGCTTTGTAACCTGCGCAGAGCGCCTGCGAGGTAAGCGCATCCATAGATTGCGCGCGCGAGATTCTTGGAACTAGTTCCATTGAGAGTGAAGTAACGCCTGCTTCCACTGCGGCATCGATCGAATCGGTTGACATAGTTGGCGAGAGAAAGGAGATTGTCATCGCTCCCTTTTTCAAACTTTTCATCTGCGCTGGAGAAAGCGGTTGAACCGAGGCGACCACATCTGCGCCACCCAGTACATCGCCACTCACAACAGTTGCACCTGCCGCGGTATATGCAGCGTCCGCAAACTCTGCGGCCAAGCCGGCGCCAGATTCGATCTGAACTTCCAGACCAGCCTTGGTTAATTTATTAATGATGTCCGGGACGAGTGCGACGCGCTTTTCGCCTGGGCGAATCTCTTTAGGTACGGCTAGCTTCATGGCGCAACGCTATTGGGTGGCGGGATGAATTGCCACACGCTTTTAAGCGGTTGCGGCGTAGAAAGGGCCGAATAAATTCAATGGATCCAATCTCATTATTCGAAACTCAGTCGTGCTCGGGTCAACAGGAAGGCAACTAGCCCCGCAAAAAATTAACGC
Source organism: Candidatus Nanopelagicaceae bacterium (assembly GCA_965658705.1). Taxonomy (GTDB): domain Bacteria; phylum Actinomycetota; class Actinomycetes; order Nanopelagicales; family Nanopelagicaceae; genus PALSA-747. Next base: position 20,897 of record CBFHTP010000014.1, on the reverse strand, counting down.
CCCGAAAGCTCGCCGCGAACCAAGTGAAAAAGAATTGATTGAATCGTGGTCCGGCGATGGTAGGCCTGGCGCCAGATCACCGATTGTGGGCCATCTAAAACTTCGGCAGTTACTTCCTCACCGCGATGTGCTGGCAGGCAGTGCATGAGGAGCGCATCTTTTTGGGCAAGCCCCATGAGATGGCCGTTGATTTGATACGGAGAGAGTGCAGCAAGTTTTTCGGTGCGCTCGCTCTCGGCATCTCCCATCGACATCCAGACATCGGTATAGAGAACCGATGAGCCCTTCGCAGCGCTCTCGGGATCGTGATCAACTTCGATTTTCGCTCCGGTGGTCTCTGCAATTTTCCGTGCGCTTTCAATCGCAGCGATGTCAGGTGCCCATTTTCCGGTAGGAGTAGAGACAGTGACGTGCGCGCCAAGAATTGCGCCCATCGCAAGCCATGCATGCGCCATATTATTTCCATCACCAATGTAAGTGAATTTGCGTCCCGCAATATCTTTTCCGAAGGCCTCTCGAATTGTCGCCCAATCGGCGAGCAACTGCGTTGGATGATCAGTATCAGTGAGGGCGTTGATGATGGGAATTGTTGAGTGGGCGCCAAGTTCGTCCACATCTGATTGGGCGAATGTGCGAATCAATAACGCGGAACAAAACCCACTGATAACCCGAGCAGTATCGGCGATGGTTTCTCCTCGGCCGATCTGCAGGTCATCGCCTCGAAGAAATATTGGCGTGCCGCCTAAATGAGCAACGGCTGTTTCGCTAGCAAGACGGGTGCGAGTTGATGGCTTCGTCATGTAGATGCCAACTGTGCGATTGGCTAAGGCATCCTTTGAGCGAAATGGATTCTTGGCAAAATCAGCTGCGGTGTCAAGAAGTAGATCGACGTCAGCGCGACTTAAATCAGCGGTTCGCAATAGATCCTTCATTCACGAATCGTACGCGATAAGAGGATACGATTGGGCTCGTGAAAATTCCTGGGCTGCCTGATATCTCACTTCCATCTCGGCCCAGCCGCGGTGGCACCCAGACGCTGGACGATCCGCGCACAGAGAACATTGATCAAGGCGACCATGAGCGCTTCTCGCATTATGTGAAGAAGGAGAAGGTCGTCGAGTCTGCAGTCACCGGCAAAGCAGTCCGCGCGCTCTGTGGTAAAAAATGGATTCCTTCAAGAGATCCCGAAAAGTTCCCCATTTGCCCAACCTGCAAAGAGATCTACGCGACTCTTAAGCCTGAATAGCGGGGGTCTGATGGCGCGCGAATCAACCCATCGCAAGGCGATCACTACTCTGCTCTGCCTGCTGGTTCTGGCTACCAGCGTTCTTCAACAAAGCTCACCTGCCTTGGCAGATAATCCACCACGCAAAATTCTCAGTGGTTGGATTCCTTATTACGGGATTAAGACAGCGCTGCCATCTGCACTTAATAACGCTGATCTGGTGAGCGAAGTTAATCTCTTTTGGTACACGCTAAAAGATGAGCGCACCATCACCGATCTTTACACTCCGGCAAATCCAAGCGTTCCGATGGCTGGTTCAATAAGTTCACCAGCTTCTCCAAACAATTCAGCTTCACCAAGTAGTTCAGCCGCACCCGCTGCCACATCGACTCCCAGCACAGTGCCCAGTCCATCCAGCCCCGTCTCGGTCGTGGGCCCACTTAAACCATTGAAGGATGCCGGCTTTCTGATTCTGCCAACTGTTACGGATAGCACAAGTACAAATCCAGCAACTGGCAAAAGCACTCCACTTTCTCTTTCTAACTTGCTTGCAAAACCTTCGAGTGAAAAAAACTTAGTAAATACATTTGTTTCTCTTGCCACAAAGGTTGGACCTGTTGGTTCGGTCCTAGCTGAGCAAAGCCTCTTTGATGGAATTGATCTGGATCTTGAAGACTTTGCCTTTGTCGATCCGAGTTCGACGTGGCCGACAACGGTACCTCGATGGGTTGCATTCATCAAAGATCTATCTGAGGCTCTCCATGCAAAAGGGAAAATACTCTCAGTCACAACTCCGCCTTTATTTAATCCAACAGTAGGTGGCACTGGCTATTACGCGGGCCGAGAGGGTTACACCGTCTATGCCTGGCAGCAGATTGCAGCCTCCATTGATCGATTACGAATCATGGCCTATGACTATTCCACAGATTCGATCGGACCCATTGGCCCCATTTCATGGACCGAAGCTGCCGCACAATATGCAATCTCGGTAATGCCGGCATCAAAGGTCTACCTCGGAATACCGGGGTATGGACGCGATTGGGTGAGTGCGGTGAGTGGCACCTGTCCGACTCTGCCAATCAATTACACAAAGACAGTTGCGGTTGGCGCAAAAGCTGCAACATTCGTACAGCATGATGCCGCCGCACTTGCAGCGACTTACACCGCAACTCCTACCTTCGTTGATAAATACGGAGAGAGCACCTTCACCTATCAAAAGGTTTATAACGGGACTACAGCAAATGGATCACTGACAACCTGTACCGCAACTCGAACGGCCTGGTATCAAGATGCAAAGGCTTTTGGGGTTCGGGCGGCACTGGTGGCAAAGTACAAACTGGGTGGGGTCGCAGAGTGGACCTTCGGCATGGAAGATATTTCTGGCGCCAATGCAATCAGGGATGTAGCAAAGGCAATTGCACCCGATGTAATCAACATAAATCTTTCTCTTCCGACCACTGCTAAATATGGCGAAACTATCAACTTGATTGGAAAAATACAGAAATTAGATACCACTCCAATTGCAAATATTCCCTGGCGGTTAGAGATGCTGGCACCTTCGCAAACTGCAGGAAGTACGGCAACGCCAGGAAGTACGGCAACGCCGCCAGATGTGTGGAGCCAGCTCGCTAGCGGCCTCTCAGCGATCGATGGGACTTTCCAGCTGCAATTAATTCCTCCATCAAATGCAAAATTTAGAGTTCTCACCGATGGTAGTTACGACCGCTTGGCAGGAAAATCAAGTGAGCAGAGCGTAGGTGTATCTCGATTGATCTCTTGGTCGCCGCCAACTTCTATCAAGCACGCGGTCTCCTACCAAGTCAGTGGCGAGATCTGGCCAAAGGTTGCTGGGGTCGTAGTTCTGCTCGATAACGGAGCAGCAGGAAAGGCCGGTATTTCTCAATCGACACCACGATCGGTGACAGACGAAGCTGGACGATTTACCTTTACCTTGAAGGAACTGAAGCCAGGTACATACACATACAGAACTCTTACTCAGCCGGATCCTCAATACAATTCAGGTGCGACCAATTTTGTTATTGTGATCGTCAGATAAGAGACGGTTGGGGGAGTGATGCGCGAAGGCGATTCATTTGGAGATACGACAACTCTGACAAATATCGATAGAGCACTGAGTGAACTGATAGATCGTCCGTGGAGTTGTATCGTCTGGGATGACCCAGTAAACCTGATGACATACGTGACCTTTGTCTTTAAAAAACTCTTTGGCTACTCACAGGAGAGAGCCGAGGAGCTGATGATGCAGGTTCATAATCTTGGGCGTGCAGTCGTTGCAAACGGAACTCGTGAAGAGATGGAACGAGATGTCCAGCGCCTGCACGAACATGGACTTTGGGCAACGCTGCAACGCGATGAGAAAATTTAAACCGAATGTCAAAATTTGAACGCAATGGGGGCATTTATTCACTCGACCTGACGATCGATGAAGCCCACATTCTGATTAATCTAGTTGAACAATTATTAGAGTTGCTTGGCGAAGGCGATTTTTACCATCACTATAACTCCGATGATCCCTTTGCACAGCTGATGTCGATGCAAAGTGAGATTGTTACTCCAGATGATCCGGTCTTGATGAGATTACTTCCCAATGCCTACAACGACCCCGAATCTGCAGCTGACTTTCGTAGGTTTACTGAACCAACTATTCGCGCTTCGAAGCAACGCGCACTCCGCGAGGTGCGGGCTCTTTTGGCGATACTCGTCGATGGCGAAGAGCCAGAGTCAGTTTCAGGCGGAAAGGTCGAGGACTTAGAGGCAGAGAGCTGGTTAATGGCACTGAACGACCTGCGTTTAGCGCTATCGGTTCGACTAGACATTAAAGAAGAGAGCTTTGCAATCTTTGAAGCGCTCCAGGATGAAGATCCTCAGAAGGCAATCTATGCCGTGTACTACTGGCTTGGCTGGCTGCAAGAGAATTTGCTCGCTCTGCTTTAGTTGATCTAGCCAAGCATCTCTCATCACTTGGGTAATCACTCAGCAATAAAGAGGTGGTCACTAACCAAGCACTGGAGAATTACGCAACTTCATCGATCGGGCGAGCTGGCACAAAGTATTTTTTCCCAGCTGGCGAAATCCATTCGCAGGAACCATCTGGAAAACTATTGAGCAGCCATCCGCCATGCGTCTTTAACCGGTGATGGCGCCTGCATAGGGCTCCAAGATTCTCTGGTGAGGTATGTCCACCGGACTCCCATGGAATGGCGTGATCGATATCAGCGAACCTTGCGGACTGTCGACAACCCGGAAATCTGCAGATGCGATCTCGCGCAAGAATGAAATCGACGAGGGCTTGAGGTGGGGTGTAACTCTGGCGACCATAATCCAACAAATTTCCTGTGACCGGATCGGTAATAAATCTCTTCCATTTTCCATCGCTTGCTAATTCACGGGCGATTGAAGCAGGAATTGCGCCATAGCCTGCAAGGAGGCCTGGATTCTCTGCCATGCCGAGAAGTGTTGGTAGATCAAGAGTGATATTTACCGAGACTGGGCGGCGATGTTCTAAGTTATGGTCGCTGCTCTCGGCCAGATATTTTGCTGCGAGTTGAGTGAGCGCATCTGCCCTTAACTGATCCAGATAGATCGTCTCAGTGCCATCTGGATACACGGATTCGTTAACGGTTTTTGAAGTGGCGAGAGATGGGTTTTGCCGATCTGCGACAAGCAAACCATAGCCTTGAAATTGCGCTTGAGATTCCGCTTGAGATTGGTCTTGAGGATTGCCACCATGCTTATCTTCAGAGTGAAGCCGCGACTTAATGAGCGCGCGTGAGTTGCGCGCAATCTTGTCGATCGCAAGGAATAGCGTCTGCGCATCAGCCGCAGGCAAGATGGCGACAACGGTCGAGAGCCCATTACTTCCTGGATAGAGATCAACTCGACGGCCAGCCACGGCGCTCTCAACCGCTGCAGCAAATTCTTCTGGTGCAATTTTGGCAATCACGCTCTTTACTTTTTTCGCTAGCTGAGCAGGTGTGTGGAACTCTGCATGTGCGATTGCTTGATTCTCTAAGGAATTGATCTGCTCAGTAGTGGCTCCTTGGCGGATGAGCTCTGCACTTTCGCGAGCAATGACGGTCGCGTGAGCCGAAGAAATATCCCCGTTGGCGAGTGCAGAACAAGTAACTGGCAAATGTTGAGTGAGAGTTCTGGCAACATCGATTCGAAGCTGGGCCGTTCCACCTGATAGTCGAAGCGCAGCGGCTACCTCTTCTCGCTGGGCATCGTCAACGCCACCAAAGATCGAGGTCGCAGCATCTGCCTCGTCGCCGGCTACCGCAATAACAGCGCTATTGAGGATTGCTTGCAACCAAGCGGTCTGTTTTTCGAGCGCGCTAAGAAAATCGATGCGGCCGGCACGATCAAGGCAGAGCGGATCAATTGCAACTAAATCTGCAAGAACGCTAATACCGGGTGTTGAGTGGAGCAGTGTGAGCACGCGTTCTTCAATGGCCCGCGCTGGGGAGAGAGAGGAGCTAACGCCCGATAGATGGTGGTCCTCACCGAGTGAGAGTGGCACGAAGTTGCTCATGGGTGAAGCATCGTGGGGAGCCCTGACAAGGAGAAGAGTTTCTCCACAACGCATCATCTAAGGAATCTGAGAACGGATCACCCAATAAACCACCCAATAAACCACCCAGTTATTTCCCGAAATTTTGCTTGTAATTTCTGGATCGAGGTGGAGAATAAAGTTATTCAAAAGTCTTTGATTCCCCAACATAGAGAGAGGTGGTAAAAGTGAAGGACTTGGCATTCTTAGCGGTCGCAGTTTTAGCCACTGCCATCTTTGGTGGACCTATCGCCATTGCACTGACGCGAATCAAAGCAAGAACAAAAGCCACTGCTTATTTCTTGCGCGCAGTTATTACCCTCATATCGCTTCTGACGATTCTTATGGGTTTTGCACTCACTATGTCCACGTTCAATCTTGGGATACGTGCAGTCGGAGCGATTGGCCTGCTCTGCGCATGCTTCGCTCTCTTTCAAACATTTAAGCGCAGACCCGAACGCTGGCGTTAAATCAATCTTCACAACAAGAAAACAATAAACAATACGAAAACAAAACAAGTGGAGGTGCCGGGAATCGAACCCGGGTCCTCTAGTACTGACACAGAGCTTCTACGGGCGTAGTGCGCTATTCGATTTCTCAGTCCTGGTTCTCGCGCGCACACGTAACCAACAGACTCATTTACGAAGTGATTTTCCCGATTACATCCGTAACACTGTAATCAGGTGAGCTCTCTGTCGACGCTAGGTTCCATGACGAGAGCGCGCATGGGCTAACGGATCACTTTCGCTTATGCAGCGAGAGTTAGATCAGCGGCAGTTGTACTGGCGCTTATAGTTTTGTCACGGTTTTTGGTTAACGAGATCATCCGGACTTCCTCGGCCCGCTTCCTCTGTCCCAACAGCTAAAGTCGAGACCGTTCACCCCCATGTTTACAACGTGCGCAACCCTTGAAACAATTCCTTAAAACCTCAAAGTTGCACCAAAACATAGGAACTAGAAAGCATTTCTTCAATATGTAATTGTGAAGGGCAAGTCTACCGCGATTTACGCTGTGACCTTTCGGCGCAGATCAGGCCATTATGAAGCCACACCAAAGACTGTAAAACCAGTTAAACCCAGTTAAACCCGCTACTTCTTACCGCGCTCAATCTGCCGCGGCCACTTCACATCTTGTCCCAACACAGCTGCTGCGTGCAGGGGCCAGCGTGGGTTTCGTAAAAACTCGCGGGCCATCATCACTGCATCTGCTTTGCCAGAAGCGATGATCTCTTCGGCTTGTTCGGGTTCGGTGATCATCCCGACGCTAGAGGTCACAACTGTGCCAGCAGCCTTGATCGCCTCGGAGAATGGAACTTGATAACCAGGGCCAACCGTAATTTTTTGGTGTGGAATATTGCCACCACTTGAGACATCGATCAGATCTGCACCTAACGCCGTTAATTCAACCGAGAGTTTTACAGCATCAGTGGCATCCCAGCCGCCATCTGCCCAATCACTTGCGGAGATTCGAATAAAGAGTGGCATCTCTGATGGAATCGCAGCGCGAACTTCACTGACGACTTCTTTGACAAATCGGGTTCGGTTTTCATACGAACCACCGTACTCATCTGTACGTTGATTTGTGAGTGGTGAGTAAAACTGGTGAAGCAAATAACCATGCGCCGCGTGAATTTCAACGAGGTCAAAACCAGCAGCGACTGCACGCTTTGCAGAATCAGCCCAATCTTTTGTGAGCTGGTCAATCTCGTCTACAGTAAGTGCGTGCGGAGTCGGACATCCTTCGTAGGCAAGTGCAGATGCAGAGACCGGTTCCCAACCACCTTCGGACTTTGATGCGATCCGATGGTCAGAGCCAGGTAATTGTGATGAACCTTTGCGACCAGCGTGCGCTAATTGAATACCGATTTTAGAACCTTGCGAATGCGCAAAAGTTACGACTGGTTTCCATGCTGCAACGTGTTCGTCGTTCCAAATTCCGGGGCAACCAATTGAGATGCGGCCAGTTGGAAGAATGCCAGTTGCTTCAGCCATGATTAGACCGGCACCACCTGTTGCATATGCACCAAGTGAGACCAGATGCCAATCACCCACAACACCATTGATATCCGCCGAGTATTGGCACATCGGGCTGACCCAGATGCGATTAGCGAATGTTGTTCCGCGAATAGTCAGTGGGTCAAAGAGATGGGTCACGAAGTGTGCAGGCCATCTTCAATGTGGTGCACACCGGCTAGCTTTGAACCCTCACCGCTTCGGTTGAGTGGTTTCTTCGTTGTGAGATGTTCAGCTGGGGCGGTACCGAGAACGCCTTTTTGAAAATCATCAAATGCCTGAAGTACTTCAGCCTTTGTGTTCATCACAAATGGCCCCATCCAGGCAACGCTCTCTTTGATCGCTTCGCCACCTAAAATAACAATGTCCATCTGCGGATGACGACTCTCTTGAACTTCATCAGCTTTGATGACGAGCGTTTCACCTTCAACAAGAATTGCAAGCTGGCCAGAGAGAACTGGTTGGCGAGCTTCGCCAACCGAACCCTTTCCGGCCATGGTGTAAACCAGTGAGTTGTAATCACTTCGCCACGGCAGACGAAGTTCGGCGCCTGGTGCCAAAGTTGCGTGAACTAATGTGATGGGAGTTTGAGTTGAACCAGGGCCTTGATGTCCACCGAGTTCACCGGCGATCACGCGGATAAGTGCGCCACCATCTGTGGTTGTCAGAAGTGAGACGTTCTGCGAGCGAATATCTTGGTATGCAGGTGCAGACCACTTCTTTGCCGCTGGTAGATTTACCCAAAGTTGAAAGCCGTGAAAGAGTCCACCACTCATCACCAAATGTTCTGGTGGAGTTTCGATATGCAAAATCCCGGCGCCAGCCGTCATCCACTGAGTATCACCATCAGTGATGGTTCCGCCGCCGCCATGGTTATCTTTGTGATCGAAGATGCCATCAATAATGTAAGTCACCGTTTCAAATCCGCGATGAGGATGCCAAGGAGTTCCCTTTGGCTCACCCGGTGCGTACTCGACTTCACCCATCTGATCCATCATGATGAATGGATCTAAATCAGCTAAATCGACTCCTGCAAATGCCCGGCGCACCGGAAAACCTTCACCTTCAAAGCCAGCGGGGGCAGTCGTCACGGACTTGACGCCTCTAGATTTTGCACCCGGCATCGAGACGATGCGCGGAAGAACGGTCACGTCGCTTACGGTTACTGCTGGCATGAAAACCTCACCTAAATCTAAATTCAATCGCTTCGGTAATCCTATAACCCAGTGAGCAGCCCTTCTATTCCAATTCGACCCCGGGTTACCCATGCCGGCTGGCATCCTGATTCATGCCGGCTGGCAATAGCAGTTATCCTTTCGCTATGAAGGCCCATGAATAACCAGCCAATCGGAATCTTTGATTCTGGCGTCGGGGGACTCACGGTTGCTCGAGCAGTGATTGACCAGCTGCCAGGTGAATCGATCCTCTACCTCGGTGATTCGGCGCGAGGCCCATACGGTCCGCGGCCATTAGCAGAAGTGCGCACCTTTGCCCTTGAGATGATGGATCAACTCGTTGCAGCGGGCTGTAAGGCAATCGTGATCGCTTGCAATACTGCAAGCGCTGCAATGCTTCGAGATGCGCGCGAACGATATGAGATTCCAGTGATCGAAGTAATCCAGCCGGCAGCACGCAGGGCGGTCTCAGCTACTCGCTCTGGAAAAGTCGGCGTGATCGGTACGAACGCGACGATTGAGTCAGGTGCTTATCTCGATGCCTTCGCCGCCGCTGCGCACTTGGATATCACTTCGATCCCATGCCCCCAGTTTGTTCAATTTGTAGAGCGAGGTGAGACCAGCGGAGATGCAATCACCAAGGTTGCCTCTGACTACTTGGCCCCACTCAAAGCAAAGCAGATCGATACCTTGGTACTGGGCTGCACGCACTACCCACTTCTGACTGGCGTGATCTCTTATGTCATGGGCAACGAAGTCACCTTAGTTTCAAGTGCGGAAGAGACCGCAAAAGATTTGTACAGAGTGTTAGTCGAGAAGAAGTTGCTCAGCTCTAGCAACCAGCCAACTCATCGATTTGTTTCGACTGGCGATACGGCAGCGTTTAGTGCGCTCGCTCGCAGATTCCTAGGGCCAGAAGTAACGACCGTTTCATCACACATTTAACTCAACCCCTACCGAACCCACATCGAAACCATAGAGAAGAGATCCACAATGAGTGCACGCGTCGACGGTCGTCAGCCAGATCAATTACGTCCCATCACATTTACACGTAATTGGTTACAAAATGCGGAAGGCTCGGTTCTCGTTGAATTTGGCAATACAAAAGTTCTCTGTGTCGCCTCCTTCACTCCTGGTGTGCCACGTTGGCTCACCGGCAAAGGAACTGGTTGGGTAACTTCTGAATACGCGATGCTTCCGCGTGCGACTCATACTCGCTCAGATCGCGAATCAGTAAAAGGAAAACTTGGTGGACGCACTCAAGAAATTTCACGACTCGTTGGTCGTTCACTTCGCGCGATCGTTGATACGGCAGCACTTGGTGAAAATACGATTGTCATTGACTGCGACGTATTGCAAGCAGATGGCGGAACTCGCACAGCTGCAATCACTGGCGCTTATGTGGCGCTCAGCGATGCGATCACGTGGGCTAAGAGCAAGGGGCATATCCTGCAAGATCGCCAGCCACTTCGACAATCAGTTGCGGCTGTAAGCGTTGGAATCATAAAAGGTAAGCCGATGCTCGATCTTTGTTATGTGGAAGATGCCGATGCCGACACAGATATGAATATTGTCTGCACCGGTGATGGAAACTTTGTAGAAGTACAAGGAACCGCAGAAGGCGTACCGTTCGACAGGGATCTGCTCAATCAACTTCTCGATCTCGGCCTTGCTGGCACCAGAGAATTAACTGCCCTTCAAGCTGCAGCGCTCGCGCAGTAAATCAACGGACGGCTCGGGTCAAAGTGAAGGTAGTGCTTGCAACAAAGAACGTCGGCAAAATTAAAGAGTTTGAACGGATGCTCGCCGAGAGTTCACATCAGATTGAAGTCTTGGGGTTAGCTGATTTTCCAGATATGCCAGATATCGAAGAGACTGGAACGACTCTGTTAGAGAATGCACTTCTTAAGGCAAAGGGCGTCGCAGAGTATGCGGGGCTTCCGGCCCTTGCCGATGACAGTGGACTCTTTGTCGATTGCCTTGGTGGGGACCCTGGTGTCTACTCGGCGAGATGGGCCGGCGCACATGGTGATGATCTGGCTAACACCGCGAGAGTCTTAGCGCAGGTCGCTGCTCTCATCGCGGCTGATGCTACGACGCATACCGGGGCTAGTTTTCGCTGCGTCGTCGCTCTCTGTTTTCCAACTGGACACCCGCGTGCAGGTGAGGAGATTGTCGAAGCTGGCGAGATGCAGGGTGAGTTGATTTCGCAGCCGCGTGGTGAGCATGGATTTGGATACGACCCAATCTTTATCCCGGCTGGTTTTTCGCAGACTTCCGCCGAACTCTCGGCCGAAGTGAAAGATTCGATCAGCCACCGCGGAAAAGCGATACGAGCCATCGCCCCGAAATTAGCCACTCTTCTCTAGCCCTGTTGTACGCTTAAACCCTGAAGTTGGCGTTTTACGTAACTATTCACCTCACCGATTCACAAGGAGCACATCGTGGCAGTAAAGAAAAGTGCAAAGAAGGCAGTCAAGAAGGTTGCTAAAAAGGCACCCGCTAAAAAAGCGGCGAAGAAAGTAGCCAAGAAAGTAGCTGCTAAAAAAGTAGCGAAGAAGAAGGTTGCTAAGCGAGTTGCTAAAAAAGCACCCGCTAAAAAAGCGGCGAAGAAGGTTGCCAAAAAGGCACCTGCAAAGCGTGCGGCCAAGAAATCTTCCAAGAAATCTTCCAAAAAGATTGTTAAGAAAGCTGCTAAGAAATCTTCGGCAGCAACAAGAATTGTGATTCCGCCAGTTCCCACTACTGGAACATCTGGAACATCTAGCGCTGCTCGTACTGTGAATGTCTCAACAACTCCACCTGTTAGGGCCGCAGGAACTGCAACTAAGGCAGCTCCAGCCAGCACCCCTAGTTCATCTCCTCGCGTCGTCATCGCCGTGATTGCCGGAATCGTGCTGCTTGCAGTGGCCGTCATCTCGCGTCAAAGCAATACTTCTTCAACAACTGATACAGCAACACCAGCCGCTACAGCCGAGGCGAGCATGGCTGCGGATCCAACTGAAAGCGCCGCACCCGATGCAACAATGGCTGCGCAAGAGCCTTCAGCTGCTGATGCTGCTCACCCAGCACCAGAAGGAATTGTTGCTCATTACACAGCAAGCGGTGCAACTATTTTCTGGACAACAACAATGGATGCCAAGAATTTCAATGTTGAAGTTCGCTCAAATGGTGGAGCATGGAAGTTGATCTCAACAGTTCCTGCAACTCAGCTCTCACTTGATGTGACAAAGAATGGAACTGATGGCTACTGCTCATTCCGTGTATCTTCAGTATTCGCAGATGGCACTGTTGTTGCAGGTAAGGTCTTTGGACTCCCTGGTCAATACGCCTAAGCGCTAACAGTTCTTCTAAGAAGGCCCTCACTAAAAGTGGGGGCTTTTTTATTTTCGTAACTGTTCAATGATTGCCGCAACGTAGACCTGTGCGCCAGCTTCAACTAAGTGCACCCCGTCGGGGCCGAAGAATTCTGGATGCCCAACTGAAATTTTTGCCCAATCGATTAATTGCACTTGCGGATAGGAAGCAATTACACGATTTATAATCTGATTGTTGTCATCTGCCCACACTCTGGGTACTGCGGTATTAACCAGAATGATCTTGGGTTGGCTCTTAAGAAGTTCGAGCAGGGTTTTTACATCTGCTTCTACCAGGTGGTTATTGTTACCAAGATCTAGAACGACAGACGACGTCGAGACCTGAGATTGATCCGCACGGACCACATCAATCAGTTCACCAATTTGGCGCCCAACCCTTGCATTGATCAATTGAATAGGGAATTCACTTGCCAACTTTGCGCGGATTCCAAGTATTACTGAATCGCCCGTCACCCATAATCCATCGGTACCGATTTCTAGTGGAACTGGTGTTGCAACAGCAGTTGTCCCAGGGTTTATGAGATCTACTTGATTACTGCTCTGATAAATAGCGGCCCAGGTCGCCCCTGATGTTCCAAGAAGAACGAAAGCAGTTGTCGTTGCTATCGCAATCTTCGCCCGGCGTCTTACATCTGGCGTCCGATATTTCAGACCTCGATACCAGTTAGCAAATTGTCCACGACGAATCGGGATCTCAATCCAACGGAGTGAGATATCTGAAATAGCTATAACGAGCAAGATACGAGCGATATTTATTGCCCAAGTTGCGCCCGCAAGATCAACTGATGGGCGAGTGACCTGGAAAATTACCCAATGCCATAAGTAGATTCCGTATGAGCGCTGACCAATCCAAGTGAGCCATTTTGCGCTCATGATTGGAGCAAACCGAGAAGCAGGGTGCACCAGGGAAGTGATGATGGCGCAGCCAAAGATGCCAGCGAGCGGGAAGGCGATTCGATAAAGCGTTGGGTTCGTCTCATCAATAAAGAGGAAGGTAGCGAGCAAGCCAATCAACCCCACAACGCCAATTCCATCGACAAAGTCTTGGGCGCGATGAGAAATTTTTAGCGATAGGTTCTGCGGGATCCAACTGACAGCAAGCGCCGAGCCAAGGAAGAGGCCAAGACTGTGGGTATCGGTACCGAAGTAGATGTGGCTGATCTTGCTGCCGGCAGAGTTGCTATCGATTCGAAGTGAGAAGACAAAGAGCGCAACTCCAGAGATGGCGGCGATCAAGAGCGAAATCCGGGCGATATTCTTCTTGCCGAAGTAGCGAAGAGTGAGCAATAAGACGAGTGGCCAAACGAGATAGAACTGCGCCTCCACTGCGAGCGACCAAGTGTGCTGTAGCAATGGCGGACGACCAATGGTGTCAAAATAATTTGTATGTTTTGCAACGAGGTGCCAGTTATTTGTTCCAGTCAGCGCATAAGGCAGGTCAGTTAAGAAGCGCTTAATTGTCTCAGGTGCAAAGAGGGCGATGATAAAAGTAGAGCCAGCGATCATAAAGAGAAGAGCGGGGTAGAGCCGGCGAATTCGCCCTCGATAAAACTCACGCAAATCCAGCGCACTCGATCGTTGAATGGAATCGAGAATCAATCGGGTAATGACATAACCAGAGATAACAAAGAAGAGATCAACCCCAAGAAATCCACCAGGAATCCATTTCACACCTAAGTGATAAAGCAGAACTGCAAATACAGCGACCGCTCGCAGACCATCAATGGGTGCGATGTAGCTAGATGGGGAGTTCTTTATTGGCGATGCCATTACTTTCGCTTATTTGGCCCAGTTGATTTAGTTGGTTTTCTGGCGGCCCTCTTCGCAGCTTTCTTTGCCACAGCCTTCTTTGCTGGGCTCTTCTTCACAACCTTCTTGGTTGCACTCCTTTTAGCTTGACGCTTCTTCGAAACTTTTTTAACACGATCAACTCTTACCTCAGGGATACTTAATTCTGAGACTTCATCGGAGGGTAAATTTTTCACAGCGTTTCGAACGAAGTTCTTTGCAGTGGGGCGATTTCCTTCATCCAAATTTGCTTCGATATCGGCTCCGAGCCCCGCGAGTCGATCGAATGCGCTGCCAAGGCGCTGCCTTGATTGCTCGATAGCCGTTGTTGCAGCGGCAAGTGACTGGGTCTGAATGCGGTAGAGGCGTTCAGATTCAGCGATAGCCGACCCAAGCCAAGAACGGTAATCACTGATGCTGGCAGTTGCTTCTTCGATTAATCGCTCTGCTTCACGTTTTGCAGCGGCTGAGATAGCTCCGGCTTCTCTGCGCTTTGTTGCGATGATCGATTCGGCTTCGCTGCTAGCTTCTTCGCGAATTGACTCTGCCTCTCGAGTAGCTGCGCTAGTAAGCGCTGCTGCAGCTCGTTCTGCACTCTTCTTTGCTTCTGCCGCATCTCCTTCAGCCGCTTCGATATATTTTCGGCCACGAGATTCAGCGCTAGCCAGTAAGGATTTTGCTTTTGAATCCGCTGCTTCGATTGTCGCTTTTGCACTTTGATCACTTTCAGAGATGAGTTTCTCTGATTGTGCACTTGCTCGAGACTCTCGTAGCTGTGCGGTCTTGACCAAATTCATCGCAGTCTCAGTGGCAAGAATTTCAAACTCTTCCCTTGTCAGAGAGGTGATATCGCGGCGACTGCGAAGGTCGGCGAGTTGGCTTTCTAACTCGCGAATTCGATCGAGCGCGTTCGGAGTACTAGCTTGTTGATCGGCAGTTGCCTCGCCTTTAAAACCGACCCAGGAAGAGAGTTTGCTCATGGGCAGGATTCTAAGGGCATCACCACCGCCTGCGGTAGCGGCTAAGCCTTAAAGCCCATCAAGTGCTCGATCGCTAATTGATCCAGAAGTTCGTAGCCAGATTCACGAAGCGCAGCGCTCTCAGGATCAAATGAGGTGTCAGCTGGAGTAGAAAGATCACGCCACGATTCACCCGCAGCCAAAGTAGGCACCGCTAGTTGATCGAGGCGAGCCTCTTTACTTGCAGCGACCACTCGGGGATCCGCGCGGAAAGACTGTGCGCGCTCGCGTAGGGCAAGGTAGGTACGCATATTGTTCTCGGCCGATTGCCATACGCCCTTGTCGCCTTCGGTACGGCTCGGCTTGTAATCAAAGTGCTTTGGACCTTGATAGTTATAACGTTCAAGCAGATCAACCAAGAAGAAAGCGCTCTTGATGTCGCCATGACCAAAGGTCAGGTCCTGATCGAACTTGGGCCCGTGCTGACCATTGAGATCGATGTGGAAGAGCTTGCCCTGCCACAAGGCCTGAGCAATTCCATGAACGAAGTTGAGGTTAGACATTTGTTCGTGTCCAACTTCTGGGTTAACTCCGACCATTTCCGGGTGATCGAGTGATTGAATAAAGGAGAGTGCATGACCAACGGTCGGCAGGTAGATATCGCCGCGAGGTTCATTTGGCTTTGGTTCGATCGCAAACTTGAGGTTGTAACCCTGATCCTTTACATAGGCGCCAAGAATATTGAATCCCTCACGATAACGCTCTAGCGCAACGTATGGATCCTTGCCAGCATCAGTTTCACTTCCTTCGCGTCCGCCCCAGCAGACATAAATCTCTGCACCAAGGTCAACCGCAAGATCGATATTTCGCATTACTTTGCGAATTGAGTACCGACGTATATCGCGATCATTCGAAGTCAGTGCGCCATCTTTAAATACTGGATGTGAGAAGAGATTTGTTGTTGCCATTGGCACTTTCATGCCGGTATCGGCAAGGGCTTTCTTGAAGCGAACGATCATCGCATCGCGATTAGAGTCATTTGAACCAAATGGAATCAGATCGTCATCATGGAAGGTGACGCCATATGCACCAAGTTCTGCGAGTTCATTGACTGTGCGCACTGGATCGAGTGGCCCTCTTGTTGCCGCGCCAAATGGATCTGCTGCCTGCCAACCAACGGTCCAGAGACCGAATGTGAACTTATCTGATGGCTTTGGAGTGAAGGCAGGGGCGAGGTTTGTCATGGAGAGATCTTATGACCTAAACTCTGCTGCGTACACGCGGGAGTGGCGAAATGGCAGACGCGCTAGTCTTAGGAACTAGTCCTTCGGGGTGCCGGTTCAAGTCCGGCCTTCCGCACAAGTATGAAAAAAATGCAATTCAAGAGCGAAAAAAGTCCGATCGGTTATCTGGTGGGACTTTTTTTATTCGCTTCCTCGGCGTGAGATCGCATCGACGCCAGCGGAGACCATCAGGACCGCACCAGTCACCATGAATTGGATGCCAGAGCTGTAGCCGAGTAGACCCATACCATTATCAATTACCGCAACGACCAGACCTCCGAGTACTGCATCTCGCATCTTTCCCTTGCCGCCAAAGAGTGAAGTCCCGCCGATTACGGCAGCACCTACTGCGTAGAGCAGGGTCGATGAGCCACCAGTGGTTGGCGAGATCGAGTTCTGGCGTGAGGCAAAGATGAAACCAGCGATCGATGTCATTCCAGAGCAGATAATGAAGGCATAAATTCGAATCCGCTTTACATCAATACCAGCGCGGCGAGCAGCTTCTGCGTTGCCACCGACAGCGTAGAAGTGGCGGCCAAATGGCGTAGAAGTGAGGACAAAGTTACCCACTACAAGTATGAGCAGAATCAGTGGAACGACGTAAGGAATTCCCTTGAGACTTGTAATGGTCGGATTATTTGAACGCTCAAGTGAAAGCTCGAATGTGCCATAACCACAGAGCGCAATCAGCCCGCATGTTTTTAAGAGCCAGAGGGAGAATGGTTCAACTTTCAAATTATTGCGACGACGATTCGTATGCTTTCGAAGTGTGATCAACACATAAAGTGCGGATGAGGCCAGGAAGAATGCCCAACTCAGCCAAGGCTTAAGGTTTGAATTTTCTAGCGCCAGAACATGCTTCTCACCAATTTGCACTGTGCCACCGTCACCGGCTAGGACAAGGAGTAGACCCTGATAAGCCAGGAAGGCACCAAGGGTTACGACGAAGGATGGAATACGCACAACGGCAACTAAGAAACCGATAAGTGCACCGAGAATGATTCCAATAACAAGGCTTGCGATAAAGGCAGCCCACCAAGGCCAGCCGTAGTCCACAATTAAAAGCACCAGCGAGATTCCAGTAACACCCGCAGCAAAGCCTGCTGACAAATCAATCTCGCCAAGAAGTAAGACGAAAATCAATCCCATTGCAATGACCATGACACCTGCCGATTGGGTGAGCAGGTTTGCAAAATTAAGTGGCGTCAAGAAGAAGCTAGAGATAGAGGTAAAGACGCCGCAAAGCGCGATCAAGCCAAGCACTGCTGGGAGTGATCCAATATCGCCAGCTTTTACTTTAGAGACGTACTCATGAAAGGCGGTAACGAGTGAGGCGCTAGGAGTAGGTACTTCGGTGTGTGTGCTCACAGGAGGGCTCCATCTTCTACACCAGCAGATTTACCGGTCGTGATCAGTTCAATGATTTGATTGGGGGAGACTTCATTTTTTTGGACTTGAGCAGCCATCGTGCCCAAATAAAGTGCGGCAATATTATCTGCTACTTCAAAGACATCGTTGAGGTTGTGCGAAATAATCAAGACCGCGATGCCCTTGTCGGCCAGTGATCGGACGAGTTTGAGAACTTGTTCGGTTTGAGAGACACCAAGAGCCGCAGTTGGCTCATCTAAAATAACCACCTTGTTGTTCCACAGCACCGCGCGAGCAATCGCAACAGTTTGGCGTTGTCCGCCTGAAAGTGATGCAACAGTTTGGCGAACTGATTTAACGGTTCTTACTGAAAGTGAATCTAAAGTTTTGCGAGCGCTAAGTTCCATAGCGGGTTCATCAAGGATCACACCTTTTTTACTCTCACGGCCAAGGAACATATTGTGAACGATGTCTAGGTTGTCGCAGAGTGCTAAGTCTTGATAAACAACTTCGATGCCGAGCGCGGTCGCATCTCTTGGGCCAGCAACAGAAACTTCTTGGCCTTCAAAGAGGTACTGACCACTCTCGGGTGTATAAATTCCGGCGATACATTTAATGAGAGTAGATTTACCGGCGCCGTTATCGCCAACGAGCGCGGTGACTTGCCCGGGGATGATGTCGATGCTGACACCTTTGAGGACGTCGACCGGTCCGAAGGACTTATTGATATTTCGAAGCGAGAGTATTGGCGCGCCCATGTAAATCCCCTTTTAACTCGTTTAGGAAAGCCTACCTGAATTTAAAAAGGGCCCCACCCTTTTGGAGTGAGGCCCTTCTCGTTTAATGCACGAACAAATCAGATCTAATGTGGTGAAATTAGATCTTGTTTGCCTTACATACTGCTTCTGTTGCGAGCTTACAGATTTCTGCGCGTGTGCGGAAACCATCTGCAATTACTGCGCCAACGTTAGCCTTTGTGATTCCGACTGGTACGAGTAGGACTGATGGAATCATCTTTCCTGCTGTGTTGTCGGTTGTTCCATTTGTTGCAGGAGCTGTGCCCTTGATCAATGAAACGGCAAGTGCTGCAGCTGCGTTAGCTTCCTGCTTTACTGCCTTGTAAACAGTGTTTGAAAGGTCACCAGACAAAACTGCTGCAAGTCCATCTGCACCAGCATCTTGTCCTGATACGCAAACCTTGCCATTGAGCTTGTTCTTCTTAAGAACTGAAACTGCTGCTAGGCCAAGACCTTCGTTAGCTGATACAACTGCATCAAGCTTTCCGCCAGCCTTTGTGAGCATCTGCTCAAAGATTGTTGCACCCTTTGCATTGTCCCAACCTGGAACTGCCTGATCAGCAACGACGGTTCCGCCATTTGCCTTGAGGTAAGGATCTACAACTGACTTGTATCCCTGTGCGAAGAGTGTTGCGTTGTTGTCATCAGGTGAACCGTTCAAGTAAACGATACGTGGAGCCTTTACGCCCTTAGCCTTGAGGCAATCAACGATTCCCTGGCCTTGTAGCTTTCCGACTGAAACGTTATCGAATGAAACGTAGTAAGACTCTGATCCACCCTTTGTTAGGCGGTCATAATCGATTGTCTTTACACCCTGCTTAGCAGCCTTTGCCTGTACAGCAATGGTTGAAGGAGCATCTAGACCAACGAGTACGAGAACCTTTGCACCCTGTGTAAGGAATGCATCAGCGATTGTTGCAAACTTAGCCTTATCGCCGTTTGCGTTTTCGATCTTTGCTGTAACTCCTGCTGCCTTGAATGCTGCATCAAGGAAGCGACGATCATCGTGTTCCCAGCGGCCTGAAGAAGCTGCATCTGGAAGGATGACGCCGACGAAACCAGCAGCTGCGTGAGCTGATGAAGTTCCGACTGTTACAAAACTTGTTACTGCAAGTGCACCAGCAGCGAGTGCTGATACAAGTGCGTTACGACGCTTTGATGAAACTGACATGAATTACCTTTCGAAAGGTGCTTGGCAAGCGTGGCCAAACCTACTTTGGCCTTAGGGACGCCTAACAAGCGTGCTGACGATAGTCCGATTTGGGCGCATTCGGTAGAGGGAAAGGGTCGTCTACGCGGGGCCAGTTTGTAACGAACACATAACAATCATAAAAATGTGGCGAAATTACTCTCATTTCGTAGCGGCCTGTAGCCCTTCGGGTTAAGTCCGTTGGCTCAGCAAGCGGTAACCTTGCTCAAATGAGCGCGTCGATCCCTTCTGCTGGCCCTTCTGCCAGCCCGTCTGCCAGCTTGAGCATTCAAGAGGTGCTGGCTGCCGCGATCATGCGTGCAGCGCTAGCCATCCAGCAGGCGGGGACGCTGCCAGCTACCGTGCAACTGCCAGAGACCTTGACCCTAGACCGGCCAAAAAATCGTGACCACGGGGATTACGCAACTTCGATCGCTCTTGCGCTCGCTAAGCCGGCCGGCCTGCCACCTCGTGAAATTGCCGAAGCGCTGAAGGTCGCACTGCTTGCAGATAAAGAGGTATCGAAAGATTTAGCGGCCGTCGATATCGCTGGTGCAGGGTTCTTAAATCTAACTCTCGCTAAAGCCTCGCAAGGTGGCGTTCTCGTATCGATCCTGACTAAGACTGATGCCTTTGGGCATAGCCAGACTCTGCATGGCGTGAAAGTAAACCTCGAATTTGTTTCGGCTAATCCCACCGGGCCGCTGCACCTGGGTCATACGCGCTGGGCAGCAGTAGGTGATGCGCTGGGTCGAGTGCTTACTGCCGCTGGCGCCGTAGTTACACGTGAATTTTATGTTAATGACCGAGGTATCCAGATGGATAAGTTTGGCGAATCGATTCGCGCAGCAGCGCTGGGAATTGCTAGACCCGAAGATGGTTATCACGGGGCATACATTGAAGATTTAGCAAAAGAAATTATGGGATTGCATCCAGAGTTTATTGATCAGCCGCAAGAGCAAGCGATCGCATCCTTTAGAGATGTCGGATACAAACTGCAGATGGCAGAGCATCAGCGAGTACTAGATGGCATGAATACCCACTTTGATCTCTGGTTTTCGGAGAAGGCGCTCTATGAAAATAACTACTTTGATCACACGTTAGAAGCACTGAAATCCAAGGGCCACGTCTTCGAAAGTGAAGGCGCAATTTG
>CBFHTP010000013.1:0-31288 GCA_965658705.1 Candidatus Nanopelagicaceae bacterium | reverse complement strand
AAATGAGTTTCTCTGATGCAATGCTCTTGAAATCTTCTGCTAAAACTGCGCAACGTGTGTGAAAGAGAACATCCATTTATCACTCCCTGGTTCGACCTGTTTGCCAAACTCCTTGGAGCTGGCCGTGATCGGTAAAATTGACAATACTCCTGAGCCAAAAGTGCTACAAGGGGGCGGAAGTGTTCAATTTCTGGGTATGCAACTGCTCTGTGGGTAGACTCACTGACTATGGCCAGCGTGAAGAGTGCATCAAATGGTGCGGCCGGGGGCCAAAAGAATCTGATTCAAATCTTTGAGCCGCACCGTGCGAGCATGCCGCCGCTTATTCCCTATGCAAAAGAGTTTTGGCAGCGCCGATCCTTTGCACTCGAACTCGCCCGATTTGCTGATAAAGCCGAATATTTAGAGTCCAAACTCGGCAAGGCCTGGTTAGTTCTCAACCCGCTCTTCTTATCGATGGTCTATTTCTTGCTCGTCACAGTTCTTCGCGGTGGCAAAGGCAGCAACACAGGGCTCACAACCTTGGCGCACATTTTGATCGGAATCTTCATGTTCTACTTTGCGCAGAACATCATCAGTGATGGCGCCCAGTCGATCGTCTCTGGTGGGCGGTTAATTTTGAACCAAGCATTCCCACGGGCGCTCCTGCCTTTCTCTTCTTCGGTGCGAGCCTTTGGTCAATTCTGGCCAACAATTCCGGTCTACTTTGTGGTTATTTTGATCGGCAAGATCTTCTACCCGAAGACCGACATCCCGCTACTCAATATTAATTACATCTTCGCCCCGATCGTGATTATCTTCTTAGCCATCACCGCCTTTGGACTCTCGCTCGTCTTCGCCGTCATGAATGTTTACTTTCGAGATACCAGCAAGCTCTTGACCTACACGACCAGAATTTGGCTCTACGCATCTCCAGTGCTCTGGCTTCCCACAATGCTTCACGGTTGGCATCGTGCAGTTCTCTACATCAATCCCCTTGGCCCAATTCTTTCCGCAACATCTCGAATCTGGATTCAAGGGCAAGCTCCTACGCTCTCAGAGTGGGTTGGAATCATCGCTTGGGCTCTACTCTCACTCGGGTTTGGTGCATATTTCTTCACATCACGTGAACGCGATTTTGCGGTGAGAATCTAATGTCCAACTCACAGCCAACCCCAGCCGGCATTTCAACACTCATTCGACTCGGTGACAAATCTCCTTCAACGAGAACGATTACAGCAAAAAGCGTAAGAGGCCAAGTCGAACTTCCAGATGATTTAGCGATCCGCATTGAAGATTTATCAATCAGGTACAAAATTAATATTGATACTAAAAAGACTTTAAAGAATGCGGTTATGCGCGCAAGTAAGGGCGAGAAAGTTCGTATGCGAACTGTCGATGCAGTCAATCACCTCTCCCTCGACATTCCACATGGCTCGGTCGTCGGAATTGTTGGCGCAAATGGCGCCGGTAAATCTACACTCATGCGCTCAATCGCCGGAATTTTGCCGCCCACCGAGGGGCGCATCATCGTCAATGGCAAAATCTCTACGCTCTTGGCCCTGGGCGTCGGATTCAATCCTTCACTCTCTGGTCGCGACAATATTATTCTCGGCGGCCTCGCTGCCGGCCTGACACGCGATGAGATCGAATCAAAGACAGATGAGATCGCTGCCTTTGCAGATTTGCCAGATGGGTTTATTGATATGCCAGTGCGCACCTATTCATCTGGAATGTATGGCCGGGTCGCCTTTGCGGTCTCGGTCAGCATGACACCAGATATCTTGCTACTCGATGAGGCGCTATCAGCTGGCGACGCCGCCTTCAAAGAGAAATCCTTTATGCGGATGCGTGAATTAGTGAAAGAGGCCCGCACAATCTTGATCGTCTCTCATGCTTTAGCAACTATCAGCGAACTATGCGATAGCGCGATCTGGATGCATAAGGGCAAGATTTTGGCCCACGGTAAGCCGGCAACTATTGTTGAGAAATACCTGGAATTCCTCAATGTCGGCACCTTGCCTTCAAATCTTGAAGATATGTAATTTCACTCCTCATGGCTGCACACATCGACATTTCTATCATCAGTCCTGGGGCTTCACTAGCCGATGCTCGCCTTCATAGAATATCTTCCGCTCTTATTCGATCAGGCTTTGTTGTTGAAATTCTCGCTCCAGGTAACGCTGCGGATGCACCAACCGGAGCAATAATCCGAGAGGTGCGCCAGGGTATACATTTCCTCTGGCGCGCACATAGAGCTTTTTATTCACCTTGGCAGGCACATGGCAGAGTTCTTTATGCGCTAGCCCCCGAAGCGCAGATGTTTACCTGGAAGGTTGCACTATTGAAGCGACGCATCTTTGCTGCCGATGTCTTCGAAGATTATCTTCGTCTGCTTAAGGATCGTCACTGGGCAAAGCGCGGACTTGGATCAATTGGACTACTGGCATCAGTGATCGCACGATCTGCAACTTTCTTCGCAGCCCGGGCTGCGATGACGACTGTTGCAGATATCCAAGTTCCACCATTTAAGGCGAAAAATCGAATCGTGCTTCGCAACTTGCCAGATACCTCTCTGCTCACTCAAAGCGGTGACCTTTCAAAGAGTCCACGCGCCCTTTACATCGGAGATGTCCGTACCTCCCGTGGTCTTCGAACTATGCTTGATGCAGCGGTGCTAGCGCCAAACTGGCACTTCGATATTGTCGGTTCAGTTGCAGATGCCGATGTTGCCTGGGTACATCTCTGGTCGATTAGCAATGAAGAGGCTGCTTCGCGAGTTACTTTTCATGGCAAGTTAGCGCCGGCGAGCGCCTGGAAGTTTGCACAAGGCGCATGGGTTGGATTAACTCTGCTCGAACCTACGCCGGCATTTGTTGAAGCCGTTCCCAGTAAGTTGTACGAATACATGGCAGTCGGATTGGCCACGATTACTACTTCACTGCCACGATGCGCCGCGCTGATTCAAGAATCGCAATCAGGGGTAGTAGCAGATTCTGCTGCGGCGGTCGCTGATCAGTTGCAGAGCTGGGAGAAGAACTCGAAGCCGCTGCTAGCAATGCGAGCCAACGCACTCGCCTGGTCGGCAACGAATGTGGATGCAGCGGCTGAGTATGAACCATTGATCAAGGCGCTTAATACTGTGAGTTCAATCCATAAAGGTAATTAAGCTGGTTAAGTGAGTTAACTTAGTTCGCTTGCTTCACTCTCTTCGCTTGCCTCCCTTTCTTTGCTCTCTTCCCACGGCCAACCGCTAGACTCACCACATGTCGAAGCCGCCACGGATCGCACCTACCGCCGATGTTGATGCCAGCGCAAAGATCGGTAATAACTCATCCATCTGGCATCTGGTTCAAGTTCGTGATGAAGTTGTGATCGGTGAAAATTGCATTATTGGTCGCGGCGCTTACATCGGTAGCGGTGTGACCATGGGCGATAATTGCAAGATCCAAAATTATGCGCTGGTTTATGAACCGGCAAAACTTGGTAATGGTGTCTTTATCGGTCCAGCAGTAGTTCTCACCAACGATCAATTTCCACGGGCGATCAATCCCGACATGTCCCTTAAGAGCGCCTCGGATTGGGATGCGGTCGGCGTTGAAATCGGCGATGGCGCCGCAATTGGGGCGAGAGCGGTCTGCGTTGCACCAGTCAAAATTGGAGCATGGGCGCTGGTCGCCGCTGGAGCCGTTGTGACGGAGGATGTTCCAGAATTTGCTCTTGTGGCCGGAGTCCCAGCAAAAAGAATCCGTTGGGTGGGTCGCGCAGGGGTTCCACTGGAAGAAATCGGGAATAATCACTTTCGTTGCCCTCAAGATTCATCCACCTATCGCCAGATAAGTGAGAACGAACTTAAGCCCGAATAGTTTCACTTAGTCAGCAGAGGAAGTACATTGATTTTTAAGAACTTCACGAAGAAGAGTTCGGCTGCAATTTCCATGATTCCTGCTGCAAAGCCACTCATCGGCAAAGAGGAGCGAGCTGCAGTAGATCGCGTTCTGCGCTCCGGGATGATGGCACAAGGCCC
Source organism: Candidatus Nanopelagicaceae bacterium (assembly GCA_965658705.1). Lineage (GTDB taxonomy): Bacteria > Actinomycetota > Actinomycetes > Nanopelagicales > Nanopelagicaceae > PALSA-747. Next base: position 27,282 of record CBFHTP010000013.1, on the reverse strand, counting down.
AGAAGTAAAAGCCTTCGAAAGTGAATTCTCCGCTTATGTCGGCGGCCGGCACTGCATCGCAGTGAATTCAGGTACCTCTGGTCTGCACCTCTCTTTCATTGCGGCTGGGATTAAGCCAGGTGATGAAGTAATCGTTCCCTCCTTCTCATTTGCGGCAACGGCAAATTCTGTTGCGCTCGCTGGCGGAACTCCGATCTTCGCTGACGTCGATCCAAAGACTTTCAACTTAGATCCAGCCCATGCCGAATCGCTGATCACAAGTAGAACCAAGGCGATCATGCCGGTCCATCTCTACGGACACATTGCAGCGATGGAGCGCTTCCTCGAAATCGGCAAGAAGCACAATCTTCTGATTTTGGAAGATGCGGCGCAAGCACATCTCGCTTCAATGAATGGCAAGAACGCTGGCGAGTGGGGATCGTTCACCACCTTCTCGTTTTACCCAACAAAAAATATGACGTCAGGTGAAGGCGGCATGATTGTTGCCGAAGCCGATGACGCTGCGCGCATGCTGCGCCTCCTTCGAAATCAGGGCCAAGAAGTGATCTACCAAAACGAGGTGGTCGGATTCAACAATCGAATGACAGATATCCACGCGGCAATTGGCCGGGTTCAACTTCGTAAACTTGCTGGTTGGACGCGTGATCGCCAACAGAACGCTGCATACCTAGATTCCCACTTACACAATGTGGTGACGCCGTACGTCCAACCAGGCACAACTCACGCTTATCATCAGTACACAATTCGACTCCCTGGTGGCAACGCCGCTCGTCGGGATGAGTTTATGAAGCAGATTCGTGAGCGTGGGGTGGGTTGCGGTGTCTACTACCCAACGCCAATCCATCGTCTGCCTTCGTTCAAACTTGATCTTGATTTGCCGAATACAGAAGAAATTATCAAGGAAGTAGTCTCACTTCCGGTACATCCATCACTGACAAAGTCCGAACTTCAAAAAATTGTTGAAGTCGTCAACGACGTCGCAGCTAAACTGTAGGGGTTGCAGATTGCTGAGCATTAAGGAGCTGATGTGGCTGAAAAAACTTTAAGGGCAGGCCTCGTTGGCCTTGGAATGATGGGCAGACACCATGCCCGCGTTCTTAGCTCACTTGATGGAGTAGAGCTCGTTGCAGTCTGTGATCCTATGGGTGATCCCCATGACGTCGCAGGTGGGCGGCAGGTTCTCAAAAGCGTTAAAGAACTCATCGAAATCGGCGTGGATTACGCCATGGTCGCAGCGCCAACTGCCTTTCACGAAGAGTTAGCGCTTGAATTAGCGGCGGCAGGAATTCACGCGTTAATCGAAAAGCCGCTCGCAGTAGATTCACCAGCCGCACTTCGCATCACCCAAGCCTTTGCGGCGAATAAGTTAGTTGGGGCTGTTGGTCACATCGAACGTTACAACCCAGCGCTCCAACAATTGCGAGCTCGCTTAGATGCTGGCGAACTTGGTGAGGTTTATCAAATTGCTACCCGTCGCCAAGGACCCTTCCCTGCTCGCATCGCTGACGTTGGCGTCATCAAAGACCTTGCAACGCACGATATCGATCTGACTGCCTGGGTCGCTCGCTCACCTTACAAATCAGTTTCGGCTCGTACCGCGCTTAAGTCTGGTCGCCCTCACGAAGATATGGTGGCGGCAGTGGGCGAACTTGAGAACGGAATTATCACTAATCACCTGGTGAATTGGTTGACTCCTTTTAAAGAGCGCCTCACTATCGTGACCGGAGAACGCGGCGCGCTTGTCGCAGATACCTTGACCGCCGACCTCACCTTCTATGCCAACGCTTCGGTCTCTACCGAATGGGATTCAGTAGCGGCTTTTCGCGGGGTAAGTGAGGGCGATGTCATTCGCTATGCATTCCCTAAATCTGAACCACTTAAAAGTGAACATGAAGCTTTCCGAGACGCCGTGCTCGGTCTTCCCGGCGCACTAGATCGAATCGTCACGATGGAGCAAGGTTTGGCAACTGTTGAAGTTGCGGCAGCAATGGCTTCATCAAATGATTCTGACCAAGTAATTTTCTTTAAAAAATGACTTCTAGTCGCGGATGAAGGGCTTCACCAGATGAAAATTGCAGTTGTTGCACTAGGAAAAATTGGTCTGCCACTCGCTATTCAATTTGCTAAAAAGGGTCATCACGTCCTTGGCTGCGATGTAAACCAGAAGACCGTAGATCTAATAAATGCTGGAACCGAACCCTTTCCTGGCGAGGCTCATCTCGATCAATACTTAAAAGAGGTAACCGCCTCTGGCCATTTAAAGGCAACGACAGATACAACTGCCGCAGTTGCCGAAGCCGATGCGGTTGTCATCGTCGTGCCACTCTTCGTTGATAGCGAAGGGGTTCCTGATTTTGGCTGGATGGATGAGGCAACCGAGAAGATCGCTGCTGGGCTTCGACCTGGGACGCTCGTCTCCTATGAAACAACCCTGCCTGTTGGAACTACCCGTAATCGCTTCGCACCAGCGCTCGAAAAAGGATCTGGACTTGTTGCCGGCAGAGACTTCTCACTCGTCTTCTCGCCTGAGCGCGTCTTAACCGGTCGAGTCTTTGCAGACCTTCGCAAATATCCAAAACTTGTTGGTGGTATCGATACTGCAAGTACCAAGGCTGGAGTTGATTTCTATCAGGCAGTGCTCGATTTTGATGACCGACCAGATCTTGCACAAGCTAATGGAGTTTGGGACTTATCAACGTGCGAAGCCTCCGAGATGGCAAAACTTGCTGAAACTACATACCGCGATGTGAACATTGCGCTAGCTAATCAGTTCGCGATCTTTGCCGAAGGTGCAAATATCGATATCGCAAAGGTGATCGCTGCATCTAACTCACAGCCTTACAGCCATATTCATCAACCTGGAATCGCCGTCGGTGGCCACTGCATTCCGATCTATCCACGCTTCTACTTATGGAATGACCCAGAAGCAACCGTTGTCCGTGCCGCTCGCGCTGCCAACGCGGCAATGCCCGCGCACGCTGTTTCGATACTGAAAGAGGAGTTGGGTTCCCTTGCGGGCAAGAAAATTGTCGTACTTGGCATCTCCTACCGTGGCGGCGTCAAAGAGTCAGCATTCTCTGGTGTCTTCGCAACGGTGAGCGCGCTCACTGGCGAAGGTGCGATCGTCACGGTTCATGATCCGATGTACACAGACGAAGAATCGACTCGGCTAGGTTTTACTCCGCATGCTTTAGGTGATTCGGTAGATGGCGTCATCTTGCAAGCCGATCACGCTGAATATAAAGAGTTAACGGGCAAAGATTTCCCAGGCGCTGTGGCAATCGTTGATGGCAGACGAACACTCGCTGGCGCAAACTTTGCTGGAATTCGCTTACGCGTTATCGGTGCGCCTGCTCATTAAGCCTTGCTCGTTTTAAGAGATAGTGAAGGGTAGCGGCTCTCTCGCTTCTGCGTGGACGTTCGCCACCCGGTTATAAATCTTTACTAGGTTCTCTGCTTGACGCTCCCACGATCTCTCACTCAATACCTCTTCTGTGTACGCACTTTGATAGCGCACCTTCTGTGCGAGCACTAATTCGACTGCCCGCACAAAATCAGCGCAATCTTGCGCAATAAAAACTTCACCATTACCAAGGCGACGCACTTCAGCCGCCATCGTGCGCACATCACTCACAACAATTGGTAGGCGGGCTTGCATGTATTCGCCAAATTTTGTGATGAGAGAGATCTCATGGTTCAGCTTGTGGTGAATTGGAATTAATCCGATGTCAGCTCCTGATAAGTATGAAACGAGTTCTGCGTTAGGCACGTATGGCAGAACGTGGAATCGATCAGCCACATTGGATGCTTGTAATACAAAATCTTTCACACTTGCACTCTCGGGATTTGCAATCAAAGCAAAGTGTACTTCGGGCATTTGTCGCAGGCCCTCGATAACTGTTCCGATGCCTCGCTGCGGCGCTACTGCCCCGCTATAGACGATCAGTGGCGTACTCGCTGAGACTGCGCAATCAGCGCGAAGGTTTCGCTTCGAAGGAAGCTGTCCGGCAACTAATGGATCATTCGCAACAATTTCTGGGACCAGAATGCTCTCTTCCGAAAGTCCTAAGTGCGGAATAAGCAGTTCATTCATGCCTTCACTCACCGAGAGAATCGCTGCTGCGCTCTTGACCGCTTCGCGTTCACTCAATGAATAAGCGGTCATAAGCGGCTTTGTCAGGTGAGCAACGCCCGGGACATACTCGTGGGCGTCATAAACTAATTGTGCTTGCCAGCCCATTTTTTCTAATTCAGCGATCAGTGCGCCTGCCATGGGGAGCGCGGTGTAGTCATGCGCGTGGATGATGTGTGGCTTGAAATCTAGGGCGACTGGTAAAAGGTACTTAACTCCCCTAGTGAAGTTTGGAATTCCTGCACTCCACCCACCCAAAAAGCGAGCTTGGAAACGGCGCTTGTAGTAACGAAGTTTTCGTAGCACCTTTGCAATGAACGCTGTTGAAAGAACCACTTTCAACGGCAGGCGTTCGATTTTTGCATAACCGATGGTGAGTGAATCGCGATGCGTAAATGGTGTTGCCCCCGCAACGATCACATCCCAGCCAGCGTTGCCGAGTGACCATGCGCATTTTAATACTCGTGAATCTTCAACAACTGAGTTCAGAACGATGTGAAGAGCACGCGGTGCATCCGACCCCTGCGCTGGATTCAACAAGGGCTTAGTGCTGGAGGCCATGCAGATTAAAGAGGCAGCGCGACAACGGCAATAGTCATAATCACTGCAACAAATGCAGCTTGACCAAGAATTGAGATTGCTACTTTGCGATCAATTGCTCGATCTTCTGCTGATTGCACTCGAGCGATCTGCTTTGCTGAGCCCATGTTAAATGAACCCATGAAGCCGTAAGCAAGACAGAATTTACGACGAGATTGAACAAAACCGATAGCGAACATTAACGATGGAAAGAAGATGCTCACACGTGCGCCAGCCGACACGTGGTTAGCGCTAAATTGTGAAAGTGAGATGAAAAATAGAATGAGCCCAACCACTGCAACTATTTTACGCTTGCGAATTTCGGATGGACCAATGTTGCAAGAGCCTGTCGCATACTCTGGATTCACTGATGAATTACCCGAACTTGATTTAGCCACTAGAGCGCGTGCTCATCTTCTTCATTAAAAATCTCATTCTTATCTTCACTATTTCGGTCCAGCCATTCAAATACTGTTTTTAAGGCACCGAAAATTACAGCGAGTGCTGCGAAGAGTCCGAATAATCTGCGAATCGCCTTGAACATGGATGAAGTCTACCTTGGCTACTGCCGAGATGCGTTGAGCGCCTGATCGATATCGCGCCACAGATCCTCAACATCTTCGATTCCAACCGAGAGCCGCACTAAATCTTTGGGGATGAGCGGGCTTTCTGTGCTCCAGCGGTGGCGCCTTTCCCACAATGATTCAACTCCACCAAGTGAGGTGGCAAAAGTGACAATTTTGGAAGATGCAGTTGCTAGATCTGCAGCTTGCGCTCCACCTTTGACTTCAAATGAGATAACCGCTCCAAAACCTTTCATGAAAGATGCTGCCCGCTCATGATGTGGGTCACTCGGTAAACCTGGATAGCGAACCCTTGTCACCGCCGGGTGTAGGGAGAGGCGTTTTGCCAATTCCATAGCGTTTGCTTGCGCTTTCTCTAACCGAATGGAGAGCGTGCGCATGCCCCGAAGTGCTAACCAAGCCTCGAATGGACCCGGGATAGCACCTCCAAATTTACGAATATCGTGGATACGATTAAAAAGTGCTTCATCGGTGGTCGATAGCGATCCCATCAAAATATCGCTATGGCCAGCAATGTATTTTGTCACTGAATTCATGGAGATATCTGCGCCCATCGAAATGGGATTTTGTAAGAGAGCGGTCGCAAAAGTGTTGTCAACACCAACTCCTGCACCACCCGCTTTTGCCGCTGCAATCAGAAGTGGCATGTCGGCAACTTCTAATCCTGGATTTGTTGGAGACTCCAACCAGAAGAAGTTAACGCCAGGTAGCGCCTCCAGAACAGCCCGAGAATCTGAAATATCTACATAACGAACTTCCCCGCGACCAGACTCCTCAAAGTCGCGCAAAATTCGCATCGTACCTGTGTAATTATGTTGCGCAGTAAGAACGACAGACCCTTTTGGGAGAAGTGCAAAAACAGCAGAAATTGCTGCCATTCCGGAAGAGAAGAGGAGTGTTTTCCCGCCCTCAAGTGCTTCGATTGCGATCTCGAGTGCACTCCATGTGTCATTTCCGAATCTGGCATATCCAACCGGACCAGGTGAGTTATAGGTCGAGCTCAGTGAGATAGTGGGGTTGAGATCAGAATCTTCTTTCCGCGCAGGTCGTCCAGCTGCCACCACTCTTGTCGCAACATCAAGGTGATCTAAATCTGGTGAGTTGCCTGATTCACTCGTCATATCATGACTCATCTTTAGTTATTGCCCTTGCTCATGCGAGCCAGGCTAGCGATACGTCGCACCGCCTCAGTGATAATCTCTTCACTCGTTCCCAGATTAAACCGGACAAATTGTGTGTGAGATGGGCTAAAAGTTACACCAGCATTAAAAGCCACGCGGGCTTCATCAATTAAGCGTTGAAAAGGATCTGCTCCTAAATTGAGCTCAGTCAGATCTAGCCAGGCCAAATAACTGTTCTGAGGTGGCCGATACCCGACCTCAGGCAGTTCGCGATCAAGTTCACTCTTAAGAAATTCTGCATTGTGTTCGATAGTCGCAATTGTGCTCTCTAGCCAATCAGTGCAGCCCCACGCCACCGCCCCCGCGGCCGCTCCGTAGAGTGAGGCACGATAGTGAACTGCTGGCGGCATCGATTTGGCAAGCTCTTGCATCCGCTCACCCTGAGTAATAATTGTCGCGCACTTGAGGCCGGCAAGATTCCAGGCTTTGCTGGCAGATGTCACACAGATTCCCACTTCGCGTGCAACATCACCGACATTGAGAAATGGGGTGAACAGGGTGCCAGAGTGAGTGAGTGGTGCATGAATCTCATCACTGAAAATAATAATGTTATATTTTTTGGCAAGCTCGGCAAGTTGTGCAAGTTCTGCTTTTGTAAAGACTGTACCAACTGGGTTCGCCGGATTGCACAAGTAGTGAATCTTCACCCCATTCTTATATGCACTTTCGATCGCATCAAAATCTAGCGTGTAATGAAGACCATCTTTGTGAAGTGGTGCATCCACCAATTCGCACTTTAGCTCGGTGATCCAATTTCGAAAATTATGATAAACCGGAGTATTGACCAAGATTTGATCCCCTGGCTTAACAATCGTCCGTCCCATTTCAACCATGCCAACGCCAACATCTGTTGCGGTAAAAATCTGATTGCGATCAAGGTTCCAACCCCAGCGCTTTGCTGCAAACTTTCCTAGACCTTCTGCAAGCTCTGGAATGGGGCCGAGATAACCAACATCAGATCGACCGAGCATATCTGCCAGCTTTGCCCTGATGGGGGCCGCGACCTCAAAATCCATTTCAGCAACATGGAGCGGAAGAACATCTTCATCAAATTCGCGCCATTTAACACTTGCTCGGTTCTTAAGCTGTGCAAGGGAGTGCGCCTTTTGTAGTTCAACCATTTGCTGAGTATTCCACTTGTCGGTTCTTTTTTTCTACCATTACTCGATACTTTCGTGGTTGCGGTGCTTGGGCAGATCTTTACTCCTCCACAAACTTAACGCTGTTGTGATTGCGAGTGTTCCGATAATGAAGCCCAGGCTCACTTGGAGTGAAATTTCTGGCACTGTGATACCAGCGACTTTATGGATATCTTGCGAGATCAGCGCTTCGAGAACTAATTTGACCCCAATGAAGGCCAGGATAAGAGAGAGACCCTCGGTTAAATAGATCAACTTCCCCATGAGGCCGCCGATCATAAAATACAACTGACGCAGACCCATCAGCGCAAAGATATTCGCGGTTACGATGATGTACGAGTTTCGCGTGAGGCCAAAGATTGCCGGGATTGAGTCAAAGGCGAAGAGCACATTGGTCATTGCAATCGCTACTAGGGCAACCGTAAAAGTTGAGGCCCCTCGCTTTCTAATCCAGCGAAGCGTCCTGCCCTCTTGCCACTCTTCTTCATCGCTCTCTCGGATAAGTTGGATAGCTGTGTAAATCAAGAATGCCCCAAAGAAGAAGAAGATCCACTCAAAGCGATTTACTATCGCAGATCCGCCGGCGATAAAGATGCCGCGCAGGAAGAGCGATGAAACGATGCCGATCAAGAGAACCAACTCTTCCTTCTCTTTTGCAACTTTCAATCGTGCAAGTATCAAGATAAAGACGAAGAGGTTATCGAAGGAGAGTGAGTACTCCGTTATCCAGCCGGCAAAGAATTCACTACGGGCTTGTTCGCTAGCCCAACTGGCGAGTGAAAGTCCAAACCCAACAGCGAGCGCAATGTAGAAGAGCACAGCAAGCGTTGCTTTGCGTAGTGTCGTTGGCTTATGTCGAGCTTTGAATGCCAGGTAAAAATCGAAGACTAAGACAAGTGAAAGCAATCCAATAGTGATCGCCCATGCACTGCCACTAATAGGAGTAGGTGAACTCATTGCGCCATCAAAATAGGGAACGCTACTCCTGTTGAAGAATGACAGTCATATCCATGTGGGTTTTTCTTCAGGTACTTCTGGTGATACTCCTCGGCTAGCCAATAAGGGGAACCATCAGCAGATTGAATCTCTGTGCAAATTCGGTTCATGCCATGTTTTAATAACTCGGCTTCATAAATATCGCGTGAATTGACCGCTTCAATCAATTGTTCTGGGGTTGAGGTATAAATCGCACTGCGATATTGGGTTCCAATATCTCCACCCTGTTTGTTGAGTGAAGTCGGATCGTGCATCGTCCAAAACTCTTCGAGCAAACGCTGGTAACTCACGATCGCTGGGTTAAAGAGAACTTCTACAATTTCAGAATGGCCGGTTCGACCAGAGCAGACCTCTTCGTACGTTGGGTTTACCGAATCTTGCTTTCCGCCCATGTAGCCAACCGAGGTTTCAATAACTCCAGGCATCTGCCAGAAGCGACGCTCTGCGCCCCAGAAACAACCGGTTGCAAAATAGGCTCGGGCCATGCGGTGCTCTGTTCTCATCTCTTCGTGGCTCATCTCTTCGTGGCTCATTGCATAATACTTTCATGCCGTAGGCTTATAGGCACCACATCTGGCTCACTCACATGAGCCCCCGTAGCTCAGGGGATAGAGCACTGCCCTCCGGAGGCAGGAGCACAGGTTCGAATCCTGTCGGGGGCACTTCACGGCAATCTCACATCAAATGTCCTTGTTATCTGCCTATAAGCGCGAGAGAATAAGCACCTGAGATTGCTTCATGTATTGGGATTACCACAGTAATTCTGTTCCTTCGAAGCGGGCTCTTCCCCGTTAGCCCTACCGTTAAGACCGTCAAGACCGTTAAAAAGGAGTTACCCACGCATGGATTGGCGCCACGAATCAGCCTGCCGAGAGGAAGATCCCGAGCTCTTCTTCCCGATTGGCAATACCGGACCTGCCCTCGCTCAAATTGAAGAGGCTAAGAAGGTCTGTAATCGCTGCGCCGTGAAAGATGCCTGCCTGGCTTGGGCCCTTGAATCTGGTCAGGATGCGGGAGTGTGGGGCGGGCTCTCTGAAGATGAGCGTCGCGCTATGAAGCGTAGAGCAGCAAGAAATCGCGCTCGCTTGCTCGAAGCTCAAAACCAATTCTAGGGGCACATCATGAGTAAAACTTTTAATGAAGGTGATCCAATCGCCTTTCCTATGACGGTAGATGAGAGCGCTCTTAGAGAAGCGTTAGATCCACTCTCTTATTCTGTTCTTCGTGAGGCTGCGACCGAACGACCATTTACCGGTGAATACAACGATACGGAGACGGTCGGTTCCTATCGGTGCAAGGCCTGCGCGGCCGAGCTCTTTAAGAGCGAGAACAAATTTCACTCTGGCTGTGGCTGGCCTTCGTTCTACGCGCCATCAGCTGATGATGCAGTCGTGCTTATTGAGGACCGCTCGCTCGCTCCAAGAATTCGCACTGAAGTTCGCTGCGCTAATTGCGGCTCTCACCTTGGCCATGTTTTTGAAGGCGAAGGTTATGACGTTCCGACTGATCAGCGCTGGTGCATCAATTCAGTTGCGCTCATTCTTGAACCTAAAGCTTAATCCTTCTTCTTAAACCGAATTCTTAATTCTGACTCGTTCTAGATTTAGTGATGGGCCGATCTTAAGCACTTCGCAGTAAAGCTTCGTACTCAATCTTTGTGCACCTATCCATCACAACGTTCATCCCAGCTGCCACGGCACTAGCGGCAATTTCTGGGTGCGAAAGGCCTAATTGCAGCCAGAGAGTCTCTACACCGATCTCACGCGCTGCCTCATAAACGCCAGGAATGTCAGATACCTTGCGGAAGACATCGACAATATCTACTGACCCGGGTACCTCTTGCAAGGTTTTATACACAGGACGGCCAAAGAGAGAGTCGATCATAGGGTTGACCAGAAAAACCTCAAGGTGAGAATTCTCAATTAAATATTTTGCAACACCAAAACTCGGGCGATCAGATTTATCAGAGACCCCAACGATGGCGATTGACGATGAATCTTTTAAGAGTTGGCGAATCTGCTCACTTTTCTGCTCACTTTTCATGAAGTTCATTCATTACTCGAGCTCTCCAATAAGCTTGAATTGACCCTCACCGGTCAGTTGCCCCTGTTTGCTATAGAGCTCTAACTTCGCGCGAGTATCTGCGATATCTAGATTTCGCATCGTCAATTGGCCGATTCGATCGGTCGGCCCAAAGGCGGAGTCCTCATTGCGCTCCATCGAAAGCTTCTCGGGGTGATAACTCAACCCTGGTCCTGTTGTATTCATAACAGAGTAATCATCTCCGCGGCGAAGGCGTAGCGTCACTTCACCCGTAACTGCCGAAGCCACCCAACGAGTCAGAGATTCGCGAAGCATGAGTGCCTGCGGATCAAACCAGCGGCCCTCGTAAAGTAAGCGACCTAAACGACGGCCCTCTGCATGGTAATTGGCAATGGTCTCCTCGTTGTGAATTGCTGAGATCAAACGTTCGTAGGCGATGAAGAGCAGCGCCATACCTGGAGCTTCATAAATTCCACGGCTCTTCGCTTCAATGATTCGATTTTCGATTTGATCAGCCATACCAAGACCATGGCGACCCCCAATTGCATTTGCTTCATGCATGAGAGCGACCGAGCCTTCAAAAACTTTTCCGTTAATTGAAATTGGTCGACCTTGCGAAAACTCAATCCGGACATCTTCACTTTCGATTTGAACGCTGTGATCCCAGAATTTCACACCCATAATTGGATCTACCAATTCAAGGGATGCATCTAAATCCTCTAACTGCTTCGCCTCATGAGTTGCACCCAAAATATTCGCATCGGTTGAGTAAGCTTTTTCGACGCTATCTCGATAAGGCAAGTTGTTGGCGATTAACCACTCGGACATTTCTTTGCGGCCACCAAGTTCATTAACAAAATCAATATCGAGCCACGGCTTATAAATTCGTAACTTTGGATTTGCTAATAGCCCGTAACGATAGAAGCGTTCAATATCGTTGCCCTTGTATGTAGAACCATCGCCCCAGATAGAAACGTTATCGGCCAGCATTGCCCGAACGAGTAAGGTGCCAGTGACTGCCCGGCCGAGAGGTGTTGTATTGAAATATTGTTTTCCGCCAGAGCGAATATGAAATGCACCGCAGGCAATGGCTGCTAGCCCTTCTTCAACGAGAGCCAATTTGCAATCAACCAGACGTGCACCTTCTGCGCCATAGGCCTTTGCACGATCTGGAACTGAATCAATATCTGGCTCGTCGTATTGGCCGAGATCGGCGGTGTATGTAAATGGCACCGCACCCTTGGCGCGCATCCAAGCAACAGCTACCGAAGTATCAAGGCCGCCAGAGAAAGCAATACCAACGCGCTCGCCAATAGGTAAAGAGGCGAGGACTTTATTCTTGCTGTTCTGGCTACTCTGGTTTTCACTGCTGGTGGGTGACATATCCCAAGCCTATCTGAGGCTGATACTTACTTAAAATGTATTGAGTCGAGGCGTTGGATCAACCCATGCAAGAGTTCATGCCGCTCGCTTGAGATCACCTCAACTCGCCAATCCGCCATTACCACACCTTCGGTTAAGCGAGCGCTTGCGCTTGCGGCTCCCCCGGCACTTGTTCGAAGCATCAACCAAAAGCCGATATCTGAAATCCGAGTTAATAGGTCGCCTGTTCGCAATTGGCTGAGCAAATTTTTTGCCGTTGATTGGATCGCTGCCTCCAACAGCGAGAGCTCGGAAAAATTCTCTAATTTAGCTCTTACGGAAAGCACCGATAAAGATCGTGCCTCTCTGCGGCCGATCTCCATTTCGCGGGCCAACCCATCCATAAACGGCTTAGGCGCCATTACCCCGGTGAGCAAATCAATTCGGCCATCATTTTCAAATTCCAAAGTATGAAGTTCTGCTTTGATGCCCATCTGATGATGCTAACGCGCGGCTTTGACTGGCGATACGCTTTGGCTGTGAAATTCTATGAATTCTCTCGAAAGTACGTAGTCGTTCTATTGCGCACTGAATCAATAATTTTAATTTTGCTAGCGCTCTATTTAGCGAGCGCATCTCTTTTCAAGTCTGCAAAAAATCCAGGTGCCTTGGGAGCAGAGATGGTCTTCGCGTTATCTGGGGCTATTGGTCTTTATATCTGCTCACTTGGTTTCTCTCGGGGTCGCTCTTATGGTCGGGCACCAGCGGTCTTGGCCAACCTAATCGCCCTTGGGGTTGCATATTTCATGGCTGGCAGCGGCGTGTACTACACAGCAATCCCTCTGGCCGCTCTCGCATTTGCCACACTCTTCACCGCACTGCTCGGCTACCGAGATGGCGAGTAAGAAAGCTCTCGATAGGCTCTCGATAGGCTCTCGATAGGCTTGTGGCGAGCAAAGATTTTGACCAGAACTTCGGCTCCGGTTTCACCCACTGTGACGCATGCGACTGATTTGACAGCAAAATCGGCCAGAGCGAACCAACCAGCCACTTTCGAGGCGCCTAATTTTCGTTAAGATTCGAAGTAGAGAATTATCAGATCTATCTGATGCGAGAGAAAAGAATCGGAGAATCAGTGTCGACTTCCGGGGCGAATACGCCGCAGAACCACTTTGGTGGATCCTTTGGTCCCAATGAATGGTTAGTCGATGAGATGTACGAAAAGTTCGTCGCAGACCCTGCCTCTTTAGATTCATCGTGGCACGAGTTCTTTAACGATTACAGCAAGAATTCTGGTGGGCCAACTCAGTCGGTACAGCCACCGCTCGCAGCTGCCCCCAAGGGTGGAAGACCGCCGGTTCCAAAATCTTCTCTCTCAGCGCCACTCACTTCTGCCGCACCCGTCACGAATGCGCCCATCACAGTGAATCAGCCAACTCCACCAGTTCAACCTGCTCAGCCTGCTAGAACTGCTAGAACTGCTCAACCTGCTAGAACTGTTGATCCGGCAAAGGTTGCACCCGGAAGCAACACTCCCGCTGAACCGATTGTTAAACCAATTCCCACATTAGTGAGCCCGGGCGCAGCTTCAGTAGAACTGATCCGCGGCGTTGGCGCACGCGTTGTAGCAAGCATGGAAGCATCATTATCTGTTCCGACTGCAACATCGGTTCGTGCAGTTCCAGCCAAACTCATGATTGATAATCGCACGGTTATAAATAATCACTTAAAGCGTGGCCGCGGTGGAAAAGTCTCCTTCACCCACATCATCGGTTATGCCATGGTGAAGGCGCTGCGCGAGATGCCTGAGATGAATACATTCTTCACCGAAGCCGAAGGCAAGCCGGCAATTGGTCGCCCAGAGCACATCAACATCGGAATCGCGATCGACCTAGCAAAGCCAGATGGAACAAGGCAGTTACTCGTTCCATCTATCAAAGGCTGCGAAGAGCTCGACTTTGGTCAGTTCTGGGCTTCATACGAAGAGAGCGTTCGCAAAGCGCGCACAGGCACTTTGACTGTTGAAGATTTTGCCGGAACCACTGTTTCACTTACTAACCCTGGCACCATCGGAACCGTTCACTCTGTTCCGCGTTTGGTACAAGGCCAAGGTTTGATTCTCGGTGTTGGTGCAATGGACTATCCAGCAGAGTTTCAGGGTGCCAACGAAGAGACTCTCGCTAACATGGCGATTAGCAAAGTAATCACTCTTACAAGCACCTATGACCACCGAGTAATTCAAGGCGCCCAATCTGGAATGTTCTTAGCAAAACTTCATGGATTGCTTCTCGGTGAGGGAGAATTTTACGACGAGATTTTTGCAGCACTACGCATCCCATACGTCCCTATCCGCTGGGGGCAAGATATGCAGTTCGCTAAAGATGATCAGATCTCAAAGACCGCCCGAGTTCAACAACTCATTGAGGCCTATCGAAAAAGTGGCCATCTCATGGCTGATATTGATCCACTTCGCTATGCCCAGCGCTCACATCCAGATTTGGATGTCGTCACCCATGGACTCACGCTCTGGGATCTAGATCGAGAATTTGCGACCGGTGGTTTTGGCGGCCGACCATTTATGCAATTGCGCCAAACCCTTGGAGTTTTGCGTGATTCTTACTGCCGAATGATCGGCGTTGAATACATGTACATCGAGAATCCCGAAGAACGCAAGTGGTTACAAGAGCGCATTGAAGTTGGCTCGCCTACCTTTGAAAAAGCTGAGCAGCTGCGAATTCTTCGTACCCTCAATGGCGCAGAAGCATTTGAATCCTTCTTGCAGACGAAGTACGTGGGGCAGAAACGATTCTCACTCGAAGGCGGAGAATCCCTCATCCCAATGCTTGATGCAATCCTCTCTTCGGCAGCAGACTCAAAGCTCACTGAAGTTTGTATCGGAATGCCGCACCGTGGTCGACTCAATGTCCTGGCAAATATCGGTGGCAAGTCTTACGGACAGATATTCCAAGAGTTTGAAGGTCACTACGCAGATAATCAGGTGCACGGTTCAGGCGATGTGAAGTATCACCTCGGCACCGAAGGCACATTCACTGCCGAGTCAGGTGCACAAACAAAAGTTTATCTTGCAGCAAACCCATCGCACTTGGAAGCAGTCAATCCAGTGCTTGAAGGAATAGTTCGCGCAAAACAAGATCTACGCAATGTCAAAGGACTCTACGACGTACTCCCTATCCTGGTTCATGGCGATGCCGCCTTTGCAGGACAAGGCGTCGTCTCAGAAACTTTGAGTCTCTCTCAACTTGGCGGCTACCGAACTGGTGGAACCATTCATGTCGTCGTAAATAACCAGATTGGATTCACTACCTCGCCTTGGGCTGCACGTTCTTCAACGTATTGCACCGATATTGCAAAGATGATTCAAGCTCCGGTATTCCACGTAAATGGCGATGATCCCGAGTCAGTAGTGCGCGTCTCAAAGCTCGCCTTCGAGTACCGCCAAGCATTTAACAAAGATGTCGTCATCGATCTGGTCTGCTACAGAAGACGTGGCCACAATGAGGGCGATGAACCAAGCTTTACCCAGCCAATGATGTACAAATTAGTTGAATCTAAGCGCTCCACTCGAAAGCTTTACACCGAAGCGCTTATTGGTCGAGGCGATATCACCGTTGATGAGGCAGAAGAAGTCCTTCGTGATTACCAGACTCAATTGGAGTCTGTCTTTGCTGCAGTTCATAATGTTGAACCGGAACCTCAGCAATTTGAGATTCCACAAGTTCCGGCCCCAGAGAGTGTCGCAACGGCGGTAGATGAGGCCACTCTGCGCAAGATCGCAGCTACACAAGTTGCTATCCCTGAAGGATTTACCGTCCACCCACGACTTGCTCCGCAATTAGCGAAGCGAACTCAGATGCTTGATGAAGGAACAGTCGACTGGGCAACTGGTGAAATGTTTGCAATGGGCTCACTTCTCCTTGAAGGTTACTCGATCAGACTTGCCGGCCAAGATGTTGGTCGCGGCACATTTTCCCAGCGCCATGCAAAAGTTCTCAATCAAAATGATGGTGCATTCTGGACGCCACTTCGTCAATTGACTGACGGAACTGATAATCAATTCTTCGTCTTCAATTCACTTCTCTCAGAGTATGCCGCAGTTGGTTTCGAATATGGCTACTCAGTCGTTCGAGATAACGCACTGGTGTTGTGGGAAGCACAATTTGGAGACTTCGCAAATGGTGCTCAAACAATTATTGATGAGTTCATCTCTTCATCGCTTCAAAAGTGGGGCGAGCGATCATCTCTCGTTCTTCTCTTACCACATGGCTATGAAGGCCAAGGACCAGATCACTCATCTGCACGAATTGAGCGCTACCTTGCGCTATGCGCCGAAGAAAATATGACTGTTGCGCAGCCAAGTAGCTCTGCCAGTTACTTTCACTTATTGCGCTGGCACATGAAGAACCCTGCTCGTAGGCCGCTCATTGTCTTCGAGCCTAAATCGATGCTTCGACTTAAAGCAGCGGGATCAGGGCTCACAGATTTCACCACCGGAAACTTCCAACCAGTGATCAGTGACGCCGCTACCAGCAGTGCAACTCGCGTGATTTTCTCTTCCGGTAAGGTCTATTGGGATCTCCTCGCCAAGCGGAGCGAACTCAATGACAGTGCAACGGCCCTTCTCCGTGTTGAGCAGCTCTACCCGTTACCAGTTGAGGCGATGGCGGCAGAGGCAGCCAAGTACCCAGAAGCAGATCTCCTCTGGGTACAAGATGAGCCAGCAAACCAGGGTCCATGGCCATTTGTGTCGATGAATACTCGTGATGCGCTCGGGCTTCGCTCTTTGAAGTTGGTAAGTCGCGGGGCAAGTGCTTCACCTGCAACCGGTTCACACCATCAGCATGAAGAGGAGCAGAGCGCACTTCTGGGCGAAGCCTTCGCCCGCTAACCCTTTTTGTGACCAAATTTATAACCAACTTTGTAACGGAACAGATACACACCAATAATTTCGGCAGGCTCTATCAGGCCATACTGGCGTGAATCCGTCGAGTGTTCCTTGTTCTCGCCTTCGACCCAGTAACGCGAGCCCTCTTCTCGTACCACCCGTTTGATTGTCAGCTGCCCAGTGTCTGCTTTTCGCGCAACTAAAACAATCTTGCCCACGAGTGAGCCAATCGGGTATCGAAGGTTCAGAAAGATCAGCCAATCGCCCTCGAAGAGCGCCGGCTCCATCGATCGCCCCGTGACTGCGATGCGCTGTAAAACGCGCCTTCGATGTTCCTGAGTCATAGTGAGATCAGTCTAGATTCCAAGTCTCTAGATTCCTATCTCCTAGTCTTCCTGGGTTCCCCAAGCCAAACTGGTAACCGAAGAGGTAGCATTGCCGACATGATCACACTTACACAGCCATTAAATTTCTTACTCTCACTCGCTGCGCCAAGCAAAAGTGCTTCCGCGCACTGCGACTTGCCCTGCGGAATCTATGACCCAGCCCAAGCAAAGCTTGATGCACAAACGGTCAAGGCAGCGATGGAGAAGTACGCCGCCTCATCCGATGTCGATTTCAAATCTCGCGCGGTAGCGATAAAGGAGAAGCATTCAGAGATGGTGAAGCACCACCTCAGCGTTCTCTGGACTGATTACTTTAAGGCGCCACATTTTGAGGCATATCCACAATTACACACTCTCTTCAACGAGGCAACAAAGCTTGCCGGTGCTGGTGGTACTAAGGGTACTAACGACGTAGCAGTAGCCGATAAATTACTCGGCAAAATTGAAGAGATCTCTGAGATCTTCTGGGCTACTAAAAAAGCCTAATTCACTAATCTCTGGGCCGCTATCCGCGCCATAAACGAGATTCGATCAATCAATCGCCGTTGCACTTGAGCAGCGGCGATTGTTCTGTTCTGGTGCGTTAATTCTGCTTCAAATAGGACGAGATCACCTTCATGCTCAACTAATCGGGCAGTAACTCGTATCTCATCCCCGATTGGTACCGATGTATTCATTTCAAGAGCAATTTTAATCGTGTGAGAGGTTTCACCAGCTTCAAAGAACTCTGCCAGGGCCGCACTGCACGCAGATTCAATTGCCGAGATGGCGGCGCCAGATGAGAGAACTGGCAGGTCATTGATTCCTTGAGCAACGGCGGTATCGCCAGCTCGCACCACCATGGTGGACATGCCAACGGATCCTAGAAGATCGGCCGAGTTCATGGAATTAACTTAGCGCGAAAAAGCTTATTTCTAATTTTCGAAGGAAGGGTTAGAAATCGTGTCGAAATTCCTGAGTGTGTTCAATCTCAATACTTCGCTGACCATCAACGGTGATTTCGGTGCGAGTGAACGAAGTTGTGATCTGGGTAGCAATATTGAGGTTGTTCATATTCTGTGCGAAAAATTCAGCCTGCATCTGGGCTGAAAGTGCCTGCGTTTGAATCAATAATTTCTCATGCAAAGATTCTGGCGCCTCTTCACAGCACGCGCTTCCCAGTAACTCTTTCAGGGTGGCAAGATAGGTTTGTTCAGCCACAACTTCTGAGTGACATGGCGAGCACTCAGCCAAATGCGAATCAACAGTTGCCACCAAGGTTGGCTCTAGCTCGTGATCAATGAAGAGGATCATGAATTCCGCAACTTCACTGCACGGTAGGTTGTGCTCTCCGCCGCATGGGTTCATGACGAAACCTCCTGCGATTTTTGGGTGGCGTACTCTGCGAGGAGTTCACGGAGCAATTTTCTTCCGCGATGCAAGCGCGACATCACGGTACCAGTTGGCACGCCAGTGATGTCAGCAATCTCTTTGTAGGTGTAACCCTCTACATCTGCAAAGTAAACCGCCATTCGAAAATCTTCAGGGATGGCAGCTAAGGCACTCTTCACGCCACCGTCCGGCAGATTTTCTAACGCTAGATCTTCCGCAGATCTGCCTTGATCACTGGTATGGCTCGCTGCTTTGTGGAGTTGCCAGTCTTCAACTTCTGTATCTGAGAGTTGTGGACGTCGCTGATCTTTTCGATAAGTATTGATAAAAGTAGTGGTGAGAATTCGATAGAGCCAGGCCTTTAGATTGGTACCTGGCTCAAATTGGTGGAACGAATTGAATGCTTTTGCAAAGGTATCTTGCACCAAGTCTTCGGCATCTTGTTGATTTTTTGTATAGCGAAGAGCCGCAGCATAGAGTTGGTTAGCAAAGATCAAGGCGTCATGCTCAAAGCGCGCCTTCATCTGAACAAGCGTCTCCGTTGAACGATCGACAGCATCGACAGCATCGACAGCCCGATCGCCACCGTCCACTAGATCAAGTTCGCTACCCATTGAAGCAAAGATTACCGCCATAAAGGGTGAACCTTTGTAGGGAGTGCTTTATTCCCCGAGACTTGCACCTACCTTCCAAGAAGCTAGCCTCGGGATCGTTCAAAAGAGAGTGGTCGGCTCACCTAGTGGTACCTCAAACGTCAATTCGATGCCATTGTTAGCGGTCTTATTAACTGCCGATGAGACTGGGATCGCAACCAGGTTCTTCGCCGGCTCGGAGAGCTCCATCAGCGACTTGATCTCATCGACATCCCTCAGTGAGTTATCTAGCCAACGATCCCAACGATCAACCGGTAACAGCGTTGGCATGCGGCGATGAACTGTCGCCAGAAAATCCACAGCTGGGCGCGTAATTATTGCCGCGCTCTCTTTAACAACTCCATCCGGATCAATCCATCTATCCCAGATTCCTGCAAGTGCTAATGACTTTCGAGATGGCTCCCACTCTCTGCTTTTAATGTAGAACGGTTGTTTAGGGGCAAATGGGCCAAGCTCTGTCGCCCATTCATAATAACCGTCAACTGGAATCAAACAGCGACGACTTCGAAAGGCGCTCTTGAATGTTGGTTTCTGATCTACAGTCTCAGAGCGCGCGTTGATCGCTTGTGATTGTGAACGCAGTGCTTCCGTAGCATCTTTTGCCCAAGGCGCGATCAGCCCCCACGATGTTACTGCAAGGTCGCGCACATTACTCTGATCATTTCTCACAATGTAAATATCCTGCGTCGGGGTGACGTTCCAATTCTCGGGCAGGATCGGTAGTTTTGATAGTGACTTTCCAGTGTGAATCTCAAACTCATCGATCAACTCCGCAGGGAGTTTAGAGAGGGCAAAACGACCGCACATGATCGTAAGGTTAGTCCAGTAGACTTTGGGAATGACGCAACTCTGGCCAGCTCCGCATCGCGGAGATACCCCAGTTAATTCGCGCATCACAATTCCGGGCTCAAAGTCAGTCACCAACCGAGCGCTTATTTTGGCGGCGCTCGCATCGACCCCCTCCATACTTCGAAAGCCGCTTCACTCTAGAGATTCTGCGCTGATGATCGCTGGGTTGAGAGCGATCGGTGTCGGTATTACTGAAGAATCAAATGGCGACCTCGTGGTTACCCCGGCAAAGTTCTATGGTCCAGCGCAGGTCGATGTCGGCAACGCCGGAACCGTGATGCGATTCCTTCCGCCAGTTGCCGCGATGGCCACCGGCTTAATCCACTTTGATGGCGATCCAAGGTCTCACGTAAGGCCATTGGGCCCAGTTATTGCTGCACTTGAGTCACTTGGTGTGACGATTGAACATGGCGGAAAATATGCGCTCCCGCTTACTATTAACGCAAATGGCCAACTTCGAGGTGGAACTGTCGAAGTCGACGCCTCATCATCAAGTCAATTCATTTCAGCGTTGCTTCTTGTTGCACCTGCCACCATCGATGGAATCACAATTCGAAGTGTTGGCCAATCATTACCTTCGATGCCTCATATCGAAATGACGGTTCACATGCTGCGTGCAGTTGGCGTTGAGGTAGAGGTTGTCGATAGCCCGGCCGGTAAAGAGTGGCGAGTTTTGCCAAAAGTGATGCTCGGTCGCGAAATCACGATTGAACCCGATCTCTCAAATGCTGCGCCATTTATGGCCGCAGCCATGATTTGTTCAGGGTCCGTGACGATTACCGATTGGCCAAGAAGTACAACCCAACCAGGTGATCAGCTAAGAAAGATTCTTACAGAGATGGGCGCGCAAATTACCTTCTCAGATTCTGCAACAGGTTCAGATATGACGATTACAGGCAGCGGAGTTATTAACGGAATCGATGTGGACCTCCATGATGTTGGTGAATTGACCCCATCAATTGCCGCGCTCTGTGCGTTGGCAGATTCGCCCTCCTCCCTTCGTGGAATCGGTCATCTAAGGTTGCACGAAACAGATCGCTTGGCCGCGCTCGCCGCCGAAATCAATGCGCTTGGTGGGGATGTTGACGAAGAAGAGGGCGCCTTACATATCTCCCCTTCTCCATTGCACGCTGGAATCTTTCACTCATACGAAGATCACCGCCTTGCGACAGCTGGTGCAATGCTCGGCCTTCGAATTCCCGGTATCGAAGTTGAGAACATTGAAACCACTCAAAAAACTTTGCCAGATTTTCCTGGCGCCTGGAACGCACTGCTTCGCGGAGATAGTAAGTAATACATGGCAACGAGGGAGTTCGATGAGGATGATGTTCGCATTCGCCCTCGCCCCCGAAGCTTTGCCAGAACGAAGAACCGCCCCGATTATTCAGAGGCGACGGTCGCCAGAGTTATCGGAGTAGATCGCGGTCGAACCTCTTGTCTGATCGAGGGCTCTGGCCTCACAATCACCGCGATGAAATCTCGCGAACTTGGGAAAAAGTCTGTTGTTGTTGGTGATGTAGTTGGAATCGTCGGTGACCTCACCGGCCAAGAAGGCTCACTCGCTCGCATTGTTGTCGTGCATACTCGCACCAACGTTCTCACGAGAACTGTCGATGATGTTGCAGAGTTTGAGCGAATGATCGTCTCAAATGTCGATCAAATCGGCATCGTCATCGCGGCGGCTGACCCAGAACCTCGGCATGGATTTGTGGATCGAGCGCTGGTTGTCGCCTTTGATCAAGGTATTACTCCCCTCATCATTGTGACTAAATGTGATTTGGCTGATCCATCCGAATTCTTATCTATGTACAAAGACTTAGATATTGAATCAATCCACATTGAACGCGGGGCCGATCTCACATATCTTCGTGCCACTCTTCGAAATAAGCGAACAGTCTTGCTCGGTCACTCTGGCGTTGGTAAATCAACGCTCGTCAACGCTCTCACCCAGAGCCAATCCCGGGCAACCGGTGATGTCAATGCTGCGACCGGTCGCGGTAGACATACCTCCTCGAGTGCCGTTGCACTAAAAATAGATGCTGATGTGAACGAGACCGGCTGGATCATTGATACTCCCGGGGTCCGCTCATTTGGTTTGGCTCATGTGGAACGTAACCGCGTCATCAGCTCCTTCTCTGAATTTCGAGAAGCGATCGAACATTGCCCGCGCAATTGTTCACATGATGAGAGCGAGTGCGCACTCAATCACTGGCCTTCACTCTCGCCGCAGGCCCATCATCGATTAGAAAATCTACGACGCCTGCTCAAAGAGGGTCAGGGTAAGATCTCTTCATGAGGGATTTAAAACTCGATCTGTCGCTGGCGCATCGATTAGCGGATGCAGCCGACGCAATGTCACTAGCTAAATATCGAAGTACTGATTTGGTCGTTGAAACAAAGCCAGACCTCACCCCGGTCACCGAGGCAGATAAAGCAATCGAATTTATGATCCGAGATGTTCTCTCGCAAGAGCGCCCACGTGATCTAGTGATTGGTGAAGAATTTGGAGGCAAGGAGATCGCGCTTTCTCCAGGCAATGCTCAGTACTACTGGGTGGTTGACCCAATTGATGGGACCAAAAATTTCATGCGAGGAGTTCCAACGTGGGCAACTTTGATTGCACTCGTCAGCCCCCAGCACGAGGTACTTGTTGGGGTTATAAGCGCACCAGCTCTCTTTAGACGATGGTCGGCCCACAAAGGTGGCGGAGCTCATCTGAGTGAGAATGGCGGAGCTGCTCGCCCAATCCACGTTTCTGCGGTTTCCGACTTAGCTAACGCTTCAATCTCTTACTCCGACTTGGTCGGGTGGGGCGAGCGGCGTCAGAAATTTATTGATTTACAAGAGAAAATTTGGCGTACCCGCGGACTCGGTGATTTCTGGTCACATATGTTGGTTGCCGAAGGCGCAGTTGAAATTGCCGTTGAACCTTCACTCGCACTCTGGGATATGGCAGCGAACGCAATTATTGTGACCGAAGCTGGGGGCAGATTTAGCGACCTCGAAGGAAGCGATGGTGCGCATGGCGCAAGCGGACTCTCTTCAAATGGCTTGCTCCATCAAGATTTCTTAGCGGCGCTCAAGTAACCCATGAGTTTCTTCGCTCGCCTCTTTCGGAAAAAGCCGGTTGATCAAACCACAACGCAACAACCTGAACCTCTCTTAATATTTTCAGTCGAAAGTGCGCTCGTAGTGTGTGATCCACTTGCTGGCGCTCCTGGTACTCATCTTCCTGAAGAGCTCGTCAATGGCCTCCTTCATTCACTTGCTGAGGCAATCTCTAAAGAATCACTTGCTGCTATTGATCAACCTCAATTAGCAGAAGAATTTGCGGCTATTTCGGAATATGCCGCTTATGCACATAAATCTTCTACCGACTTTCTCGTTTCAGAGCTCTCATTCACTCCAGATTTTGGTCATGCCGCTCGCGTCAGCGCGCCTGGTAAAAAACTCACCGTGCTCTTTGGCTTTCCAGCGCCAGTTGCCAGAGCATCTGCGCCATTCGCTCCTGAAATTGAAAGCTATTTATTGGAGGCGCTACTTGATAATCACAAGCGTTACGTCTTAGTGATCGATGGAATTAGCTATGCCGCAATAACCACTAAATTTGAGTGGAAGTAATTAGAGCTCGATCCAACTTCCACCAACTAATTCGTCAGATTTCTCTGGTCCCCACGTTCCCGTGAAATAAGGAGAGAGATGGGGCTCGCGATTGATTATGCCACTGACAATTCGCCACGTTTCGAGAACTGAATCGATTCGCGTAAATCTCATATGGTCTCCAGACATTGCCGCACGAAGTAGGCGTTCATAGGCCTCTTGGCGCTCACCCAATGCGGCAGAAAATTCAACATTGAGTTGAACCGGCTGTGTTGAGAGTGAATCGCCTGGAGATTTGGCCAGTAGCTCGATATCTACGCCATCCTTCTTGCCAAGACGGAATCGCAAAATATTTGGTGAGGTTGCTTGGCTACCTGCAAAGAGCATGCGTGGCGGCTGTTTAAATTCAATGATTACTTCAAGAGCTGTTTCGGCTAAGCCCTTGCCGGTCCGAAGATAGAACGGAACACCAGCCCAGCGCCAATTATCAACATGAACGAGTGCAGCTACAAAGGTCTCTGTTTCGGAATGAGGAGCAACTCCCTTTTCATCGAGATACCCCACGTACTGACCTCGAACTACATTCTCTGGGAGCAACGGCGCTATTGCGCGAAATACCTTTAACTTTTCATCTTCCATCGTATGCGAGGAGATCTCAGCCGGTGGCTCCATGGCAATCAAAGCAAGTACTTGAAGGAGATGATTTTGGAAGACATCACGGATCGCTCCAACACCATCGTAAAATGCACCACGACCTTCGATTCCAAAATCTTCGGCCATCGTGATTTGAACGCTCGATATGTAGCGGTGATTCCAGACCGGCTCCCAAATAGAGTTAGCAAAACGAAAGACCAAGATATCTTCCACCGACTCTTTGCCAAGATAATGATCGATGCGGAAGATCCGCTCCTCTGGCAGAACCGCCTCGAGCTGATCTTGGAGGTGAACGGCAGAGTTGAGATCTCGCCCAAAAGGTTTTTCAACGACTAAGCGCGCGCCTTCCATGATTCCTGCAGCATGTAAACCACGTGTTACTCGCTCGAATGCTGACGGTGGGATGGCCAGGTAGATCACTGGATGTTTGGAATCCTTAAGGCGGATCGCTAAGTCGTCATAAACTTGTTGTTCCTCATAATTTCCAACAATCAGATCTAGATGCTGGTCGAGAAACTTTAGAACTTTATCCTGAGGATCTTTTACTACTGCGCTGATTGAATCCATTGCGTAAGCCATGAATTCTTCGTGATTCCACTTAGTGGAAGCGACTCCAATGACATCGGAGCCGAGAAATCCGCCAAGCGCCATGTTGTAAAGGGCTGGAAAGAGCTTCTTCTTCGCCAGGTCGCCAGTGGCACCAAAGAGTACGAGCGCATCTGCCTCTTCTAGCTTCTTCTTACGAGGAGTCATCATCATTAACTTACTTTGCCTTCTTCACTTCGATATGTCCGCCAAATTTCTTGCGCATTGCAGAGAGAACTTTATTTGCATAGAGATCATTTCCGCGGGAGGTAAAACGTCCCATGAGTGAGGCGCTGAGCACATTTGCCGGTACGCCAGCATCAATTGCAGTTGCGACGGTCCAGCGGCCTTCGCCAGAATCTGAGACAGAGCCCTCGTAACTATCTAGCCCTGGGTCCTCGTTGTAGGCCGTCGCCGTCAGATCTAACAACCATGACGCAACAACTGAACCACGTCGCCATACTTCGGTAATCTCACGTAGATCGAGATCGTATTGGGTACGGTTCTGCGAGCCCACAGTTGTCGGATGCGAAATGCCATCTGCTGCGGCTTTAAAAATATTGAGTCCTTCTGCGTAAGCCGCCATTGCGCCATATTCGATTCCGTTGTGAACCATCTTCACAAAGTGGCCAGCACCCACGGGTCCACAATGATAGAAACCTTGCTCTGAATTAGCTGGCACTCCCTCACGTCCCGGAGTTCGCTCGGCAGCTTCAAAACCTGGAGCGAGCGATTTAAAAATTGGTGTGAGGCGTTCGACGACTGAAATATCACCACCGATCATCAATGAGTAGCCACGCGCTAATCCATATACGCCACCCGAAGTTCCGACATCTACGAAATTAATTCCCTTAGTTGCAAGCCATTCGGCGTTCGCAATATCGTCGCGGTAAAAAGTATTTCCACCATCAATAATTGTGGAACCAGGTGCTAGATGCTCTGCCACTGCTTCAATAGTTGCCTTCGTGACTTCGGCAGGAACCATGATCCAGACCACCTGCGGATTGGTCTCACTATTCTGCTTGGAAATTTCGGAGAGCGAGCCAAGCCCTGTGAATCCTTCGGCGGCCACGGTCTTCACTGTCTCTGGGTTTACATCGAAGACACTGATTGCAACTGGGGTCGCGGGGTCGATGTGTGTAGAAATGCGGCGGACAATATTTGCCCCCATGCGACCGAGACCGACCATCGTAAATTTCAACTCTGTACTCATCTTCTTCTCCTTTGACGCTTTCTATTCAAGTATTCAAATAGTAAAGTCTTAAATCTATTCAGTAATTTTAAGATCTGTAACAAGGTAGATGGGGCTTGCAGGTGAATATTGTCGGAATATTTTGATGGGACCATCTTCGCTGCTCTGTGCACCGCCCAGAAGCTCGGTAAGCGGTTCCCGCTTGCTCTCACCCAGGGCAAAGATGTACATCGCCGATGATTTTGCGAGTCGGGCGACACCTATCGATACCCGCTGCGAAGGCGACTTGGGAGAATTAGCCACTGCAACTGCTGATTGAGTGGATGCTAGCTGGGCAGTATGGCCAGGGAAGAGTGAGGCTACGTGGCCATCTTCGCCCATACTCAGAATTACGCAATCAAAGCGTAGGTTCTGGCCCAGGCAAGAATCGAGAGTGTTGGCATATTTTTCTGCGGCAGAGTCCAGATCACCTTCAGCAGGTGTGCCGACTCTTTCAAAAGAGATTATGGAGTTCGAGTGCCGGAATGCGGCGATCAAAGCGGTATCAGAACGATCGGAGTCGTCATACCCAACAAATCGCTCATCGCTCAACCAGATTCGAAGGCGTTCATTCTTGAACTCTGGTTCAGTTCCCACCAGGCGATAAAGAGCAAAGTCGATCGCTTCTGCAATTGCAAGTCCAGTCCGACCCCCGGTGATGACGATGTGGGCCTCACGCGAATCGCGCCATGCGTGCTTGATAGCACTCATAGCGTGATCTGCGACCTGTGAAACGAGTTGCTCTGCGGATGGATCGAAGAGAAGCTGCAGGGTCATGGCCTCAGTTTAATGCCTTGGCTACTGAGGGCGTAATTACGAAGTTGCGCGAAGGCGTGCTGCCTCTTTGCCTGCAGAGATCGAGGCCTCTTTATTTGTAATGAATTGCTCCATTCCTGGAGCAACTCCAGCAAGGGAGAATTCAGAGATGATGACTTCAATATCCGTTGCGCCAAGGGCTGCAAATACCAACTTCAAGAAGCCTGACTCATAATCCCAACCGTGACGAGCTGCACACCCTCATAAAGAAACCCGCA
>CBFHTP010000012.1:28308-33373 GCA_965658705.1 Candidatus Nanopelagicaceae bacterium | reverse complement strand
TATCTAAAAATTACTCTTTAGGGTCACTTTCTAAAGGTTCGCATTAATCCTCTAATTTTCCGGTGGCCAGCCCAGCCTGAATCAACTTCATGACATTTGGATCGGCTAGCGTTGTCGAATCCCCAACCGCCCGGTTCTCGGCAACATCTCGAAGCAAACGGCGCATAATCTTTCCGCTTCGTGTCTTTGGCAATTCGTTAACAACCATGATCTGTCTTGGCCGGGCTATTGCGCCAATCTCTTTGGCTACATGTGCTTTGAGTGATGTGATTAATTCGTCGCCATCAACATGATCGACGCCACCGCGCAAAATTACGAAGGCGACGATTGCCTGCCCGGTCATTGCGTCGTTTGCACCAACGACTGCGGCCTCAGCTATCTCGGGGTGCGAAACAAGTGCGGATTCAACTTCGGTCGTCGATATTCGGTGGCCGGAAACATTCATGACATCATCAACTCGACCGAGCAACCACAACGCCCCATCACCATCAAGTTTTGCGCCATCGCCTGCGAAATATTTGCCTTCAAAACGAGACCAATATGTCTCTTTGTAACGCTCTTCTTCACCCCAAACGCCACGAAGCATCGAAGGCCAAGGTTCATTCAACGTTAAGTAGCCACCGTGGCCATTGCCCATCACACGACCCTCATCATCAATTACTGTGGCAACAATTCCGGGAAGCGCTCCCATCGCAGAACCAGGCTTTGTTGCCGTAACTCCAGGTAGCGGCGAAATCATGATTGAACCAGTTTCGGTCTGCCACCAGGTATCAACGATCGGACAATTATTGTTGCCGATTACTTCGCGGTACCACATCCATGCCTCTGGATTGATTGGCTCACCCACAGAGCCAAGTAAGCGAAGCGAAGTGAGATCAGCACTTCGTGGAAATTCATCGCCCCACTTCATCCACGTGCGAATCAGAGTCGGAGCCGTATACAAGATGCTGACTTTGTACTTCTCAATAATTCTAAAGAGACGACCCTTGTCAGGTGTATCCGGTGTGCCTTCATACATGACTTGAGTAGCACCATTAATCATTGGGCCATAAACCAGGTATGAATGGCCGGTAATCCAACCAACGTCTGCAGTGCACCAATAAACATCAGTGGCAGCCTTCAGATCAAAGACCGCTTTGTGGGTGAAAGCTACTTGAGTCAGATAGCCGCCAGTTGTATGGAAAATCCCCTTTGGTTTGGCCGTAGTGCCAGAGGTGTAAAGAATGAAGAGCACATGTTCTGAATCAAAATCTTCAGCCAGATGTACCTCTGATTGGCGATCAACGATCTCGTGCCACCAGATATCTTTTTCAGGGTTCCAAGCAGTCTCTTGACCAGTGCGCTTCAAAACCAAAACGTGCCGAACGTTATTCGGTGAGAGCAACGCCTCGTCCACTGCAGGTTTCAGCGCAAACGCGGAACCCTTGCGATAACCGCCATCTGCAGTGATCACGATTGTTGCGTCAGCATCTTGAATTCGTTGTGAGAGTGCTTCGGCGCTGAAGCCACCAAAAATAACTGAGTGCGCTGCGCCAATTCGTGCGCAAGCCAACATTGCGATCGCAGCTTCAGGAACGTGCGGCAGATAGATTGCGACTCGATCACCGCACCTAACGCCAAGTTCAATAAGTGCGTTGGAAGTTTTTGAAACTTCCCGCAACAAATCTTTATAGGTAAGAGTTCGGGTATCACCTGGTTCGCCTTCAAAGTGAATCGCAACTCGGCCACCTCGGCCTTCGAGCACATGACGATCAAGGCAGTTGTAGGCAGCATTTAATTTTCCACCGACAAACCACTTTGCAAATGGGATCTGCCAATCAAGAACGTGGCTCCATTTTTTGCCCCAGTGCAATTGCGCGGCTTGCTTCTCCCAGAATGCCAAACGATCGGTAGCCGCTTCGGTATAAAGGTTTGATTGTGCATTTGCCTGGGCAGCAAATGCGGCAGATGGCGCAAAGGTTCGACTCTCACTGCCTAAATTTGAGATTGAATCGGATGGTTTTTGCTCACTCATACTTTCTAGATTACCAACCAAAAGTTATCCCCACTATGGATCTTGCAAAGTATTTACTTGAGGGTAAAAGCGTAATTTCTCGCCTCCAGCTACTTATCAAAAGTAGGAACTTCCGATTATGGATTCCCATCTAACGGGGATTTCAAGGGATTTCAATGGATTTCAAAGGAAAAGAAAAAGAATGAGAGGAGAGAGATATGTGGTTCTATCGAATTTACACAACAGTTGCCCATTTCCACCTGCTGAGCGCCGCAGTTCGGGGCCTAGCAAAAATCACCCAGGCCACCTTGCACAGCAATTTCGGGCTATTAAGCCTAGATCGGTTGCTTAACAGGCTCGGGTTTTAGAGGAGTTTTAGAGGAGTAAGGCTCACCGTAATAAGATAGGCCAGGAAGCCAAAGTTTCCAGCCACAGAGCGGTGGGCCTTAAAACCCTTACCTGGGAGACATGACATGCCAATCGCAACCCCTGAAATTTTTTCTGAGATGCTTGATCGCGCCAAGGCCGGCGCCTTTGCTTACCCAGCAGTCAATGTCTCATCCTCGCAGACCCTGATCGGCGCTATTCGTGGATTTGCCGAAGCCGAATCAGATGGAATTATTCAAATCTCTTGGGGTGGCGCCGAGTACCTCTCGGGTTCAACCGTAAAGCACATGGTTGATGGCGCAGTTGCGCTCGCTGAATACGCCCACATCGTGGCGAAGAACTACAAAGTAAATATTGGAATTCACACCGATCACTGCCCAGCTGAAAAGCTAGATGGCTTTATGCGTCCATTGCTCGCACTCGGCGCTGAGCGCATTAAAGCTGGCAAGAGCCCGCTCTTTAATTCACATATGTGGGATGGCTCGGCAGTTGATATGAACCAGAACATGAAGATCGCATCTGAGTTGATTGATGCATCTGCCGCAGCTCGCACACTCCTAGAAATTGAAATCGGAGTTGTTGGTGGCGAAGAAGATGGCATCGAAGCAAAACATGATGCAAAGTTGTACTCAACCCCTGAAGATGCGTTGATGACAATTGCAACACTCGGTTCTGGTGAGCGTGGCCGTTACATGGTTGCAGCAACATTTGGAAACGTGCACGGCGTATACAAGCCAGGCAACGTTGTTCTTCAACCAAAAATTCTTCGCGAACTTCAAGATGCAGTTGCTGCAAAACTTGGGCTTCCTGCTGGTTCAAAGCCGATGGATCTGGTCTTCCATGGTGGTTCCGGTTCACTACTTTCAGAGATCCGTGAATCACTCGATCATGGTGTTGTAAAGATGAATATCGATACGGACACCCAGTATGCATTCACTCGCCCAGTAGTAGATCACGTCATGAAGAACTATGACGGGGTACTCAAGATTGATGGCGAAGTCGGAAACAAGAAGGCCTACGATCCACGTGCCTGGGGCAAAGCCGCAGAAGCTGGATTAGCCGCGCGTATTGGAGTTGCTTGCAGCGACCTTCGCTCAACCGGTACGTCTCTCAGCAAGTAATAGGAGTCATTTAAAATGCCAGCACTTGTATTACTTGGCGCCCAATGGGGCGATGAAGGTAAGGGCAAGGCGACTGATCTACTTGGTGATCAAGTGGATTACGTTGTTCGCTATCAAGGTGGAAACAACGCTGGTCACACGGTAGTTATTGGTGATCAGAAATATGCCCTGCACTTGCTGCCTTCAGGAATTTTGAGTCCCAACGTTGTACCTGTAATCGGCAATGGCGTCGTGATCGACCCTTCTGTTCTCTTAGAAGAGATCAAGGATCTAAATGAACGCGGGATTGATACGTCGAAGTTGAAGATCTCTACTAATGCCCACCTGATTACTCCTTATCACCGCACGATCGACAAGGTTTCAGAACGCTTCCTTGGTAATTCAAAGATTGGAACAACTGGTCGCGGAATCGGACCAGCGTATGCCGACAAGATCAATCGAATCGGAATTCGCGTTCAGGATCTCTTCGACCCATCAATTCTTCGCCAGAAAATTGAAGGTGCGTTGAAGGATAAGAACCAGGTTTTGATCAAGGTCTTTAATCGCAAGGGTATTGACGTTGATGATGTTTTCAATGAGTATCTTGGGTATGCCGAAATCTTGCGGCCCTATGTCTGCGACACCGCGCTGCTCTTGGATCAGGCGCTAAAAGCAAACAAAGTTGTACTTCTCGAAGGCTCACAAGGAACCCTGCTCGATGTTGATCATGGAACATACCCGTTTGTGACTTCTTCAAATCCAACTGCGGGCGGTGCATCGACTGGCTCTGGTATCGGTCCAACAAAGATCACTCGCGTAATTGGAATCTTGAAGGCTTACACAACTCGCGTCGGTAGCGGGCCATTCCCTACCGAACTCTTTGACGAAGATGGCGAAGCGCTACGTGCTATTGGTGGCGAGGTTGGTGTTACCACTGGCCGCAACCGTCGCTGTGGTTGGTTTGATGCTCCGATTGCGCGGTACGCAGTTCGAGTTAATGGTCTGACTGATTTCTTCCTTACCAAGTTAGACGTACTTTCTACGTGGGAGAAAATTCCGGTCTGCGTTGCTTACGATATTGATGGCGTTCGCGTTGAGGAGCTTCCTTCATCGCAGACTGATTTCCATCATGCGAAGCCCATTTATGAATATCTCGATGGCTGGATGGAAGATATTTCACATTGCCGCAAGCTCGAAGATCTGCCAAAGAGCGCCCGCGCTTATGTGGAGTACCTAGAGAAAATTTCAGGTGCTCCAATGTCTGCGATCGGCGTTGGCCCTGGCCGCGATGAGACGATCTCAGTACGGCCGCTCATTTGAAGGTATTGCTGATTGGGTCAGGTGGACGCGAACACGCGCTCGCCGCAGCGCTCAACCGGGATCCACTTCTAGAAGAGCTGCACGTTGCACCAGGCAACCCAGGAATTTCGGCAATCGCGCTCTGTCACGCAATTGATACTGATGATAATGCCGCAGTAATTGCACTGGCCGAAAAGCTAGAGATTGATCTAGTCGTTATAGGTCCAGAAAAGCCACTCGTTAATGGACTTGCTGATGCCTGCCGAGCCGCCGGAATCGCAGCATT
>CBFHTP010000012.1:649-28211 GCA_965658705.1 Candidatus Nanopelagicaceae bacterium | reverse complement strand
CGCAGAGGCGCTGGCTCATGCACTGCTTTCACCCCAAGTTGTGATTGAAGAATTCTTAGATGGCCCCGAAGTTTCACTCTTTGGAATTTCTGACGGAAAACATGTTCTTGCAATGCAGCCAGCCCAAGATTTTAAGCGAGCGTTTGATGGCGATCTAGGTCCAAATACTGGTGGAATGGGTGCATACTCACCGCTGCCATGGGCGCCAGATGAGATTGTTGAAGAGACACTCACCCAAGTTTTGAATCCAACGATTAGCGAAATGGCGGCGCGCGGAACCCCATTTGTTGGATTACTTTATGCTGGGCTTGCAATCACCAACACTGGTACAAAAGTTATCGAATTTAATGCTCGCTTTGGTGATCCTGAAACAGAAGTCTTATTGCCAAGGTTAAAGACCCCGCTTGCGCAACTATTGATGAAGGCGGCAACTCGCGGCCTGAAGGATCATCCACCACTTGAATGGTCCGATGAATCTGCAGTGACTGTTGTGCTTGCGTCAAAGGGTTACCCAGCTTCCCCCGTTATCGGGCAGGAGATCTCTGGCATCAAAGTACTTGCTGGCAGCGATGTTTTTCATGCCGGGACAGTCACTGATGGTGCGAGCCTGAAATCTGCTGGCGGCCGCGTTCTCACTGTGACCGGAACCGGTAGCGATCTGACCGAGGCTCGCGATCTTGCCTATCGGGTCATCTCTGCTATCACATTAGAAGGCAGCCATTACCGAAGCGACATTGCGCTCAACGCATCGATCGCTGAAAAAGGGAATTAAACGGAGTTTTCGAGGTCAGAAATGAGGGAGAATTAGGTCATGAGCTTGCTAGCTGATCGTTATGCATCGGTAGCGATGCGCTCTATCTTCTCACCAGAAGAGAAGATCAAGTCAGAACGTCGCCTGTGGATTGCGGTGATGAAGGCACAATCAAAACTTGGTCATTCAATCGATGAAAAAATTATTGCGGCATACGAAGCTGTACTCAACAACGTTGACGTAGCATCGATCGATGCTCGCGAAAAAACTACCCGTCACGATGTTAAGGCGCGGATCGAAGAGTTCAACGCACTCGCTGGCCACGAGGCAATTCACGCAGGTATGACCTCTCGTGATCTGACCGAAAATGTCGAAGCAATGCAGGTACGAGATGGTCTACTACTGGTACGGGATCGAATTGTTGCAATACTTTCTCTACTTGGTATTCGTGCAACGCAATATATTGCGCAGCCAATCGCTGGTCGCTCACACAATGTGCCCGCACAAATTACAACGTTAGGTAAGCGCTTTGCATCCGCAGCCGAAGAGTTGCTCTTTGCTTACGAGCGTCTAGATAACCTGATCACTCGCTATCCAATTCGTGGGATTAAAGGACCAGTGGGTACCGCTCAAGATTCAGTTGATCTACTTGGATCATCTGCTGCGCATGCACAACTTGAAAAAGAGATTGCGCAGTACCTGGGCTTTGAACGCGTCCTAGACTCGACCGGACAGATCTACCCACGATCATTTGATTTTGATGTGGTGACAACATTGGTTCAACTAGCTGCTGCGCCATCATCTCTTGCCACATCTATTCGTTTAATGGCTGGTGCCGAACTTGTCGCTGAGGGTTTCAAAGCAGGCCAAGTTGGGTCATCGGCGATGCCACATAAAATGAATACTCGATCGTGTGAGCGTGTAAATGGCCTAGCTGTTGTACTTCGCGGCTATGCATCCATGGTCGGCGAACTATCTGGTGATCAATGGAACGAGGGCGATGTTTCATGTTCAGTAGTTCGCCGGGTTGCCCTGCCAGATGCGTTCTACGCGATCGATGGTCTGATCGAAACTTTCTTGACTGTGCTCGCCGAATTTGGCGCATTCCCCGATGTGATCGAGGCCGAACTCAATCGATACCTGCCATTCCTGGCGACAACAAAGATTTTGATGGCCTCGGTTAAAGCAGGTGTGGGCCGAGAAGTAGCTCACGAAGTTATTAAGGAACATGCGGTGGCTGCCGCGCTAGGTATTCGCGCAGGCAAGGCAAACACAATGCTCGACGCGATTGCGGCGGATGCAAGAATTCCACTTGAGAAGGCTGAGCTTCTTGCACTACTTGCGAAGCCACTTGAATTTACCGGTGATGCCGAAGAACAAACCCTGCGAGTTGTAGCCCGCATCCATGCGATCACATCCGCACACGCTGCCGCGGCGCAGTATCGACCTGGCTCTATCCGCTAATGCAAGAGTTGGCGGGTTGGAAGTACTCGCGCAGCGGAAAAGTCCGAGATCTTTACATCAGCGATGATGGCGCATCCGATAATTTATTATTTGTTGCGTCAGATCGAATCAGCGCATTTGATTACATCTTGCCGACTGAGATTCCTGGCAAGGGCGAACTTCTTACTCAACTCTCTTTATTCTGGTTCAACTATTTATCAGACATCGTGCCAAATCACATTGTTCCTGATTCAGAGGCAGATCTGCCTGAAGATGTCAGAGGCCGTGCGGTTATCGTGAAGCCACTCAAGATGTTTGGGATCGAATGTGTTGCACGTGGATATCTGACAGGAAGCGGCTGGGTTGAGTATCAACAGAGCCAGTCAGTCTGCGGAATCTTGCTGCCGGATGGCATGAAGGATGGCGATAAGTTGCCAGAGCCAATTTTTACTCCCGCTACAAAAGCTGCAATCGGTGATCACGACGAGAATATTGATTTCATCCAAGCGAGTGAGATTGTGGGTTTTGCAGCCGCAGAGCGGCTTCGAGATTTGACGCTAGCTCTTTATACAAGAGCACACGATTATGCAGCCACGCGCGGAATTATCTTGGCCGATACTAAGTTTGAATTTGGGATCGATGCAGAGGGTAATATCTGCCTAGGCGATGAAGCCTTGACCCCTGATTCATCTCGCTTTTGGGATGCGACCAGCAACCCTCGGCAATCTTTCGATAAGCAATACCTTCGCGATTGGTTAATCCAATCTGGTTGGGATCGGGCAAGTACACCACCGGCTTTACCTGCTGACGTTGTTGCAAAGACGCAAGAGCGTTACAACTCTGCTTACAAACTATTAACTGGATCATCTCCACGCACAGGAAAGGCGCTCTAGCCCATGGGAAAGATCATCGTCGAAGTTATGCTCAAGCCCGAGATTTTGGATCCACAGGGTCAAGCGGTCCAAAATGCGCTGCCCCGTCTAGGTTTTACCTTTGCAAAGTCTGTCCGCCAAGGAAAGCGCTTTGAAATTGAGGTAGAAGGTGACCCAACTCCTGCTCAAGTGGCTGATGTTTCAAAGGCTGCTGAAGAGTTCTTGGCCAACACCGTGATCGAATCTTTCGTTGTGAAGGTTGAGAATTAATGCGAGTTGGAGTTGTAACTTTTCCGGGCACGCTCGATGATCGTGATGCCGCTCGGGCGATTGAATATTCTGGCGCCGAGGCGGTAAGCCTCTGGCATGGCTCGGATGATCTCAAACACGTTGACGCTGTTGTTTTACCGGGTGGATTTTCTTATGGTGACTATCTTCGTTGCGGCGCAATCAGCGCCAAAGCCCCGATTATGAAGTCAATTATTGTCGCGGCTGAGCATGGGTTTCCGGTTCTTGGAATTTGCAATGGCTTCCAGGTCCTTGCCGAAGGGCATTTGCTGCCAGGCGCGCTTACTCGCAATGCCGACATGCATTTCCTGTGCACCGATCAAGTATTAAAAATTGAGAACAATAAGACCGCTTGGACCGGCGGCTTTGAAATCGGTCAAGAGATCTTGATCCCGATGAAGAATGCCGAAGGTAATTTCAATTGCGACGACCAGACGTTGGCAGAGCTCGAAGGTGAAGGTCGAATCATTGCTCGCTATGTGGGCAAGAATCCAAATGGTTCGCGCAATGCGATCGCAGGCATTACAAATGCTCGCGGCAATGTAGTCGGCCTGATGCCGCATCCAGAACATGCGATTGATTTACTTACTGGTCCCTCTAAAGATGGACTGACATTCTTTACATCTGTTCTCACAACTCTTGCAACCCAAGGAGTTATGTAATGGCGCTAGATACCGTTGCAAACGCAGCCGCTACTCCTGACTTTGAGTTTCCATTTGAACAGCTTGGCCTAAAAGCCGATGAGTACAAGAAGATCAAAGAGATTTTAGGACGACGCCCAACCGGATCAGAGTTAGCCATGTATTCGGTAATGTGGTCCGAACACTGCTCTTATAAGTCTTCGAAAATTCACCTCAAGCAATTTGGTGATAAGGCTCCAAAGTCTGATGCACTTCTAGTTGGCATTGGTGAGAACGCGGGTGTTGTCGATATCGGCCAGGGCTACGCCGTCACCTTCAAAGTTGAATCGCATAACCACCCATCATTTGTTGAGCCATACCAAGGCGCAGCGACCGGAATCGGTGGCATCGTCCGCGATATTTTGACCATGGGCGCTCGTCCGATTGCGGTCATGGACCCACTTCGTTTTGGCGCAGCGGATGCACCAGATACTAGGCGGGTGCTGCCGGGTGTGGTCGCTGGCATTGGCGGCTATGGCAATTGCTTGGGGCTACCAAATATTGGTGGTGAAATTGTCTTTGATGAAAGTTATGCCGGCAACCCTTTGGTTAATGCTCTCTGTGTTGGGGTTATGCGCCACGAAGATATTAAGTTGGCACAAGCTCATGGAGTCGGAAATCTCGTGGTTCTTTACGGCGCAAAGACTGGTGGCGATGGAATTGGCGGAGCATCAATTCTTGCTTCAGAAACCTTTAATACTGCAAAACCAACGAAGCGCCCAGCAGTTCAAGTCGGAGATCCATTTGCCGAAAAAGTTCTGATCGAATGCTCACTTGAGATCTTTGCCGAAGATTTAGTTGTTGGTATCCAAGACCTTGGCGCCGCAGGAATATCTTGTGCAACATCCGAACTTGCATCTGCCGGAACTGGTGGAATGAACGTTCAGCTCGAGAAAGTTCCGCTGCGCGACCCATCACTATCGCCAGAAGAAATTTTGATGTCAGAGTCACAAGAACGTATGTGTGCGATCATCGAACCTGCAAAGCTCGCTCGCTTAATGGCAATCTGCAAAAAGTGGGATGTGACTGCGACCGTGATTGGAGAGGTCACTTCAGGAGATCGCTTGCACATTACTTTTGATGGCGAGCTTATTGTTGATGTGCCACCAAGAACTGTTGCCCATGATGGACCGGTATTAAATCGTCCGATCGAAAAACCGCGCTATCTTTCGACGCTAAAGGCAGTTGATGTTCCACTTCCAACTAGCGCCGCAGAGATCAAAAATGCCGTCCTCAAAATTATCGCTGCCCCAAATATCGCTGATAAGTCATGGGTCACCAAACAATTTGATAAGTACGTTCAGGGCAATACCGTGCTTGCGCAGCCAGAAGACTCTGGCTTAGTTCGAATTGATGAGCAGACCAATCTCGGGATTGCGATATCTACTGATGCCAATGCCCGCTGGTCTTATCTGGATCCATACGAAGGTGTGCGCCTAGCAATGCTTGAGTCATGCATCAACATCGCAACGACCGGTGCCAAACCGCTCGCGGTCACCAATTGCCTCAACTTTGGCTCACCTGAAGATCCAGGCGTGATGTGGCAATTTAGCGAGACCGTTCGCGGCCTTGCAGATATTTGCTTAGAGATGGGTCTGCCCGTAACTGGCGGCAACGTCTCGTTCTACAACCAGACTGGTCCGGTAGCGATTTTGCCGACACCAGTTGTCGGAGTTCTTGGTGTGATTGAAGATGTCACGAAGCGCACACCGATGGGCTTTGCAGCCGACGGTCTCTGGATTTACGAAATCGGCAGAGTCGATCAGAACTTCTCTGGCTCTGAGTGGGCGCACATCAATGGCAAGCAGATTGGTGATGTGGCACCTGCCGCAAACATCGAACGTACCCAACGGCTGATCAATCTCTTACTTGAAGGTCAACCAATTTTTGCGGCTGCTCACGATATTTCAAATGGTGGCTTTGCTGCTGCAATCTCAGAGATGGTCTTACGCAATAAAATTGGAGCAACAGTTGAACTCAAGGGCAACGTCGCAGCTTCGTTGTTAGCTGAGACGCCAGGTCGTGTCCTTGTAGCGATCAACGAAAGTAATATCAACACGATCGTTGCACTTGCTGGCAAATACCAGATCGAGTGCACCCCAATCGGAAGTACCGGTGGTGATGACTTAGTGATCAACGATGCAACGATTTCGATTGCAGAATTAAACGCCGCCTACACCGAGACGTTCCCAAAGCTCTTCGGATGAGAGATCCACAAGTTATGGCGAGAGTGAAAGAGATTCTCGCTGCGCTTGTGGAAGCCGAACCTGGGCATGCCGTGGAAGTCCGGATCCCACCATATTCAGCCGTTCAATGTGTTGCTGGCTCAAAGCACACCCGAGGTACGCCAGCTAACGTTGTCGAAATGAGCGCTGATGCTCTCTTTCAACTCGTGTCAGGTGAACTCTCATGGGCCGAACTTCTTGAAGTGGGCGCACTTACCGCG
Organism: Candidatus Nanopelagicaceae bacterium; assembly: GCA_965658705.1. Lineage (GTDB taxonomy): Bacteria > Actinomycetota > Actinomycetes > Nanopelagicales > Nanopelagicaceae > PALSA-747. The sequence continues at coordinate 21,731 of CBFHTP010000012.1, read as the reverse complement.
ACAGGTGATCGATCTGACTTGTCCGCACTTTTTGAAAAGATCAGAGCCGAATAGGATGAGGCAATGAGACGCCCCGATGGCCGCCTAACCCACGAACTCTTCACTGAAGAGCATCTGCCGCAAGATGAGTGCGGAGTATTTGGTGTGTGGGCGCCGGGTGAAGAGGTCGCAAAGTTAACGTTTTACGGGCTTTATGCGCTGCAACACCGAGGCCAAGAGTCAGCGGGAATCGCCACCTCTGATGGTGAACGCATCTTTGTTTATAAGGATATGGGTCTGGTTTCACAAGTATTTACCGAGTCCGATCTTGCAACGCTCACCGGTTCATTAGCAATCGGACACTGTCGTTACAGCACTACTGGCTCTTCAACATGGAACAACGCACAACCAACTCTCCGCGCAACTACTCACGGAACACTCGCTCTTGCTCACAATGGCAATCTGACCAATACCGGTGACCTCGCCGAATACTTGGCAAAGAATCATCCGGATTACAAAGAACATAGCAATCACGCAACCACTGATTCTGAAATTATGACTGCACTGATTGCTGCGCAAGAAGGTAAAAACTTCGAGTCATCAGCGCTCTCGGTTTTGCCAATGCTTAAAGGCGCATTCTCGTTAGTGTTTATGGATGAGCGAACGCTTTACGCTGCTCGCGATCGTCATGGTGTCCGCCCATTAGTAATTGGAAAGTTAGATCATGGCTGGGTCGTTGCCTCAGAATCTGCAGCACTAGATATCGTCGGAGCATCATTTGTTCGCGAAGTTGAAGCAGGTGAATTCATCGCTATCGACCAAGATGGCCTGCGCTCTCACAAGTGGGCCGAAGCAACCCCAAAAGGTTGCATCTTTGAATATGTCTATCTTGCCCGGCCAGATACTGCGATTGCCGGTCGCAATGTGCACGCAACCAGAGTTGCAGTCGGTGAACGGTTAGCACTTGAGCATCCAGTGGAAGCGGATCTAGTAATCCCAGTTCCAGAGTCCGGAACACCAGCAGCAGTTGGTTATGCCCGGGCATCTGGAATTCCTTATGGCGCTGGGTTGGTTAAAAATGCCTATGTCGGGCGAACTTTTATTCAACCATCACAATTGATTCGACAACTTGGTATTCGACTCAAACTCAATCCGCTGCGCGACATTATTGAGGGCAAGCGCATTGTCGTGGTGGATGATTCAATCGTCCGCGGAAATACCCAACGCGCACTTGTTCGAATGCTGCGTGAAGCCGGCGCACTTGAAATTCACGTCCGAATCTCGAGCCCACCCGTGAAATGGCCGTGTTACTACGGCATTGATTTCGCTAGCCGAGCTGAGCTCGTGGCCGCTGGCCTTGAAGTAGAAGAGATCCGTCGCTCAATCGGTGCGGATTCATTGGGCTATGTCTCACTCGAAGGCTTGGTCGAAGCAACGACGATCGCCGAATCCAAGCTCTGCACCGCCTGTTTTACCGGCGTCTACCCGATTGAAGTCCCAGCTGATCTTTCGGCCGGAAAAAATCTATTAGAAGTGGTGAATAGATTCGAATGAGTACTTATGCCGATGCTGGCGTAGATATCGATGCAGGAGATCGCGCAGTTGAATTGATGAAAGCGCACCTGGCAAAGGCCCGTCGGCCAGAAGTAATCGGTGACATTGGTGGCTTTGCCGGGTTATTTGATATCTCTGCTGCAAAGAATATGAAGCGTCCACTGCTTGCAACGTCGACAGATGGCGTCGGTACCAAAACTGAGATTGCAAGAGCGATGGGAAAGTACGACACCATTGGCGAAGATTTAGTTGCAATGGTTGTTGATGACCTTGTGGTCTGTGGCGCCGAGCCGCTCTTCATGACCGATTACATTGCAGTCGGAAAAGTGATTCCAGAAAATATTGCCCAGATCGTTGGCGGCATTGCAGTTGGTGTAGCAAAGGCTGGCTGTGCACTTGTTGGTGGTGAAACCGCTGAACACCCAGGACTTTTAGATGACGACGAATTTGATATTGCCGGAGCAGCAACCGGGATCGTGGATGAAGATCGTTTGCTTGGCGCTGATAAGGTACAAAAAGGCGACGTCATCATCGCCATGCCATCAAGTGGTTTTCACGCAAATGGCTTCTCACTCGTCAGGCATATTATTAAGACTGCAAATCTAAGCCTTGAAGCTAACGTCTCCGAATACGGAAAAACATCTGGTGAAGTCTTCTTAACCCCAACCGAGATTTACTCACTGGATTGTTTGGCGCTCTACAAGGCGATGAACGATCAACTTCACGCCTTTAGCCACATCACAGGCGGGGGTATCGCGGCAAATACTGCCCGAGTTATGCCAGATCATTTGATGGCTAGCTATGACCGTTCGAGCTGGTCGCTTCCGGTCGAAATGGAGTTCATGGCCAGCATGGGCAAGGTTCCGCAGGCTGATATGGAGCGGACCTGGAACTGTGGCATCGGAATGGTCGCTATTTTGGCTCCCAACGACGCTGACCGAGCCCTGCGCACGCTCGCTGCCCGGGGAATGAAAGCCTGGGTCGCCGGTGTTATTGAGGATAGAACTGGGGCCGAAGGCTCTGCTTTGGTGGGGAAGTACCGGGCGCGATAACCTTCGGGTCTGAAGACATTTACTAGTTTTACGAGTTTAGATGAGTAGGGGGCTCTTACTATGGGTAGAGGCCGAGCAAAAGCAAAGCAGACCAAGGTCGCTAGAGATCTCAAATATGGTGGCCAAGAGATGGATCTTGAGCGCTTGACCAAGGAACTTCATGGTGAGGTCGACACTGAAAACGATCAGGATGACGATCCCTTCGCCGAAGGCAATTACATCGCGCGCGCATAACTTGCTTCACATCTGATCATGCGTCCAACTCCTTACGTGACTTCACTTCGAGTCTACGAACCTGTCTCCTCATTCCAACCAGTTGATCAACTTCGCTGGGAAGCGATTCCAATGACTGCCCGGACTGGCCATGATGAACAAGTGCGCTCGCTACGCAGAACGATTCTTACGCAAGCTCCAACTCTTCAAGTCGATGGCGCTCATATCTTGGAGTACGAAGGAAAAAAATATGTTGCGCCGTGGTCAACTGCAACTCGTTGCTGGGCAGCGCTTGAATCATTTAAAGATTTATTTCCTTCTTCAGTAGGGAAACTCTTTGTTTCGGCGCAAGTAGAAGAAGCGATTCAAATTTCGATGGAGCGCGAAGCACTCGATGAAAAGGTTCCGCATATCATCACCGAGAATTGGGTGATCCCACCGCGTTGGTTCTCACTCTTCGCTGCTGATGAACGAATCCGTGGCCAAGTTGAAGAGGGCGCGTATTGCGTAATGCGCACAACGATTGAAAATGCAAAGAGTCGTTGCATGTTCACACATCAAGCAGTTGTAGATTCATTTGGCACGGGCCCCATCGAAGAAGAGATTGCGGATCTGCTCGAATGGCTCAATATGTTCCACCCAGAGTCCATCGTCGAATGTGATTACGGTGGCCTCGCTGATTATTTAGAAGCTGCACTGATTGCAAACGGTGAAGCAGGGCTAGAAGCTGATACCTCGATTGAGGACATTCATCTCAGCCTCTCTGGCCTTTCCAAGGGTGATGGTCAGCTAGCTGGTGAGGGCTATGAGCGTCTCACTTCTCGCTGGCGCCGTGTGGCAGCCTTCGAAAGCGCGCAATAAAAGTTTTTGACCAGCTTTGTACCCCTTGTACCCCTTGTCTTAACTGATTCGGTCAGGGAATACTCCTCTCATAACGGACGAATTGGACATACGTGAGCGAGCAACCACCGCAACAAGAAGTGCTGCTAACACCTTCCGAGGTAGCAGCTCTCTTTCGTGTTGATCCAAAGACCGTTACGCGTTGGGCAAAGGCTGGCAAATTAACTTCGATCCGAACGCTTGGTGGTCATCGTCGCTATAAAGAGTCAGAAGTAAAAGCACTACTGAACGCCCTTCCAGGCGCATGACACTGACACGGGCCCAATACTTTCTTCTCTTCGCCTCAACTTTCATTTTGGTTGGTGGGTTAACGCCGTGGATGCGAAAGATCGCCGTGCGAACTGGTGTGATGGATTCACCGGTCTCTGACCATAAAACCCATAAAGAGTCGACCCCGTATTTGGGTGGTGTAGCAATAATTCTTGGGATTTCAATCGTGACTTTTGGTGCACTTCTTGCTAAAGGGGCAGCGAGTAAAAATATTTGGCTTGCCGCATCCGTATTAGTACCTGCATTGATCTTAGGTCTGATTGGTCTTTGGGATGACATCAAAAATTTGCAACCACTACCAAGATTCATTGCGCAAAGCGTAGCTGGTATTTTCACTTCGATTCTTTTAATTTCGAGCAACACAGTCGGGACGCCTTCTGGTTCGAAAGTTGTTGATGCGATCATCACAACGCTTTGGATTGTTGGCATCTGTAATTCAATTAATTTCTTTGACAATCTTGATGGTGGCGCCGCCGGAACCATCGCAGTGACATCAATCGCACTTGTCATTCTTGGTTACAACGGCAACCAATATTTGATTACTGCAATGGGTGCGACAACAGCGGGCGCAACAATTGGATTTCTTTTATGGAATAAGAGCCCAGCTCGTATTTATATGGGTGATGCAGGTGCGCTCTTTCTGGGAATCTTGATCGCAACGCTAACAATCCGGTTGCATCCAACTGCAGAGACTAGATGGACCTCGCTGGCGACTCCGGTGCTTTTACTCGCCGTCCCAATCTTGGATACATCGGTGGCTGTTATCTCACGGCTAAAGCGCAAAATCTCTCCATTTCAAGGGGGCCGAGATCACTTGAGCCACCGATTGATCCGCGCCGGAGTTCCTCGCCCAATGGCAGCCGTCTCACTGTGGGCGCTCAGTGCCATCTTTGCGCTCTGCGCTGTGCTTATTCCTGTGACCAATAAGGCCACCGAGCAATTGATCTCCGGCTTTGCAGCGCTTGCCTGGGTTGCGCTCTTTATTTTCTTTGCTAATACCGCTGATGCATGATGTTCTGAAAGCCTTCGCTGCTGGCGATGCATTCGGGGCTTTTTATGAATTCGCTCCGCGAACTACCGAAATTCCAAATATTCTGATGCACAAAGAGGGTTGGCCGTTTGGCGGTGTCAGCGACGACACATTACTGACTTTGCTGACACTGGAAGCATCCCAGAAGCAGAGTCCAGAAGCGGGAGCCGAAGAATTTAAGAAATTGCTCCAAGAATCGATCCCGAAACTTCGTGGGTTGGGACCAACAACCCGAAGCGCCCTTGGCCTACCCGTGAAGCCTCATGAACTAAATCAAGTTGGGAAAACGAATGGCGCAATGATGCGCTGCGCTCTTTTGGGGCTCTATTTCGCTGGTGAGGAATTAGATAGTTGGGTCAGGGCGCTAGCTCAAGTGACACATAAAGAAGAGTTGGCAATCGAATCCGCGGTTGTGATGGCGCGGGTATTCTCTGGCGAAAGTTTTCCAAACTATAGAGAGTGGGACTCATCCATAGATGTGAGTAATGATTCAGTGGAAACATTGAGAGCAGTTATGTGGGTCTCAGATCGTGCAGAAAGCACGAACCATGCCTACCGACTTGCCTGTTCGCTAGGTGGTGACACGGACACCGTCTCAGCCTTGGCCGGTGCCCTTGTGCAACTGCGACTTGATGATGACTTGACAAGTATTCCTTGGTTTTTTGAAGTTGATTGGAGTGAAATCTCATGACGAAACGAGTCTGGGTTGTTGGTACCTCTGCAATCGACACAATAGTAAATCTGGATGTTGTACCAAAAGGTGGTTCCTTTGCCCAGGGTCTAAATCGCCGGGACCGCATAGGGGGAAGCGCACTCAATGTTGCAATAGCCTTGTCATCAACCGGAATTGAAACTGGATTTCAAACGTGGATTGGTGTTGATGAGCAAGGGGAAATGATTGCCGAATATCTTGCAAGTACTTCAATTAAAAATTTAAGAATCACAGAAGTTGATGGACGCACTGCTCAAGCCATTATTTTGATCGATGCCAACGGAGATCGTACGATCCTTGCGCTTAATGAGAGTCAGTTAGATAAAATTTCGCTGAGTGGACTACGCCCTTCTGATTATGTGATTTTTCCAGTCTGGCGTGATTCACTCGTTACACAACTTAAAGTAGCTCAAGAGAACAGATGCATCACCGTAGTTGGGCTAGGCGCACTTTTAAATTCGCAAGTGAGAGCAGATATCGCAATTGGCTCAATAAATGACGCAGGTCAGCTTCCCTTTGCTGACTATCTAGATCGATTCCCCACAATTGTTGTGACCAACGGAGCTCAAGGTGCTACCCACTTTTCGACACAAGGATCAATATTTCAACCAGCGCTTCAAGGCGTAATTCGTGATGCGACTGGGGCAGGTGACGCATTTTTATCTGGTTTCGTGGCAACCCTTCTCCATGGTTCGACCAACATAAATAAAGCGCTAAAAAATGCGGCCGCATGGGCGACGCTCACGATGGGATTAGAATTATCAGCGCCGCCAAGCTGGAACGACGTAGTAGAAAGTAGAGACGATGTCAGCTTTTGAAGCTCGTATTGAGCAATTAAGAAAGTTGATGGATGAACGCGGATTTAGAGCCCTCGTCATTCGTAAAAATCCAAATTTGGCATGGCTGACTGGTGGACGGGTTCACGTCCCAACAACGATTGATGCGGCTTGTTTTGATCTGATTGTCACGATGGATAGCGTGACAGCGATAGCAAATGAAATTGAAGCACCCCGACTCATCGCCGAAGAATTTCCCCCTGAAATAAAAGTCAAGGCAATCAAATGGTGGGAGAGTAGAGATGCAGAAATACCTAGTGGAGATGGAGTAGTTTCTGATTCAGATAGGCCAATTGCGACTGACTTAGAGATTTTACGTGCAACGTTGTCGGTCTATGACAAGGAACGCTTGCGTGTGATCTCGACAGACGCGGCGGTTGCCTTAGGCAAAGCAATGCGCGAAGTTAAAGCACACGATCGCGAGATTGATGTCGCTGGCAAGATTTCTAGAGCACTTTGGGAATCTGACTTAGAAATTGCCTTTCTTGGTGTTGCGGGGGCAGCGAGAGTATTTAAATTTAGACATCCTCTCCCTACGACCACAGTCGTTGGTGATCGCGTCGTTGCCTCCATTTGCGCGAAGCGAAAAGGACTCATTGCCTCGGTTACGCGCATCGTCTACTTTGGGAAAATCACATCAGCGTTTGAGAGCGAATACAGAGATCTTCTCTCCGTCGAAGCAGCAATGCTGAATGCAAGCGAGGTGGGCCAACCATTTTCAGCTCCGATCCTGGCGGCAACGCAGGCATATGGAGCAAATAATTTCGACCAGTTTGAGTGGCATAAACATCACCAAGGAGGGCCGACCGGGTATTTACCTAGAGACTGGCCGGCCAACGTGGGCTCAACCCGGCTCATTGCGGATAGCCAGCCGATTGCTTGGAATCCCACCGGTAAGGGTTGGAAAGTTGAAGATACCTTTATCTCTTCAGCACGTGGACCAGAGTTATTAAGTGTTGATCCAAGCTGGCCAACCATTGAGATTTCAGGTCGAAATCGACCTGCAATTCTCGTTCTACCCTGACCCTCACCGCTACAGATTTCAAAAACCAACGGGCCTCACCTCAAAAAAAGTCAAAAAGGTATAAAAGGCAAAAGTAACGGTGTTATAACTTCTCTGGCGCGCCCCTTGACCTATCTGCCGGCAACTGGAACCCTCATGCTTCAAGAGGTCTTACCACTGGAGGTTTGATGAGCAAAGTAGCTCTCGTTGCGTTGGCCCGGCCAACCTTCGATCTCGCGTGTGCGCAGGCAAATTTCGATTCCGCAAAGGCTCTACTTAAAGAGCTCGGCGCGCAAGTGGTCGGACCAGATCAATTAATTCAAACCCCCGAAGACGTTGCAGCAGTTAGCTCGCTCGAAGCCGACCTGCATATTCTCTTTATGGCTTCCTTCTCTGATGCATCGCCAGCTGTAGAACTTTATGCGGGTGTCAAAGGCCCGATTCTCTTGTGGTCCATGCGCGAGCCAGGAGCAATTGGTGAACGGCTGAAATTAAATTCGATGTGCGGAGCAAATCTTGCAGCCCATGCACTGATGACGGCAGGTCAGAGTTCTCGCCATTTACATGGAAATGCAGACGAACCACAGGTGCGATCGAAGTTGATGAACGCGCTCACCGGAAATCTTCCGGCCGGTATCCATCCCGAAAATAAGCGTGGGCCGCTTGCCGACACGCAGGCAGTGATGCAATCACTTGAAGACCTTGCAGGAAAGAGGATTGGCACGATCGGTGAGGCTCCAAATGGTTTCACGCCTTGTACATTTGATGGTCCAAAATTAAAAGAACTCTTCGGATTAAATATTTTGCCACTCACCATGGTTGATGCCTTTGCCAAAATCGGCGAAGTTTCATCAACAAAGGCAGAAGCTGCTCACGCATCTGCGGTTGCCGCCCAACCTTCACTCGCCTCAGTTAATGTGATCGAAGCGGTCAAAGTTGCAGGAGTTGAAGTTGCACTTGATGAGTGGCAAGAAGTGGATCGACTTGATGCTATCGCTGTTCGCTGCTGGCCAGAATTTCCAACAGAGATGGGCGCTTGCGTTTGCTCAGCTCTCGGTCGCCTTGCAGACCGCGGCACAGTAACGACTTGCGAGCGAGATGTTATGGGTGCAGTGACAATGCTGGTTTGTGAAGCACTTGGCTCAAATGAAAATTATCTTGTTGATATTGTAGATTTAAAAGAAGATGAGAACATTATTCGGTTATGGCACTGTGGTTCAGCGGCAACAAAGCTGGCAGCAGAGCCCGAAGCGGCTACGCAATCCACCCATTGCAATCGTGGATATGGAGTAGCAGGTAACTTTCCGCTCAAGACTGGACCAGTAACTTTGGTCCGGATTGATCGGGATGTGGATCCGACTAACAAGACGGGTCTGCGCATGATTGTGAGTCGAGGGGAATCAATCTCTGCTCCTAATCACTTCCAAGGAAATACAGCAACGGTTCGTACAGAGCCCGATGCGCAAACCTTGGTGAATGGAATAGTCACCGGCGGATATCCGCATCATCTTGTGATCTCATGGGTTGATGTGCGTCCTGGTCTACGCCGAATGGCAGAACTCCTAGAGATACCCCTCACTGAATGGTAAGAAAGTAATGAAAAATCCCTCTAAACAATCAAACAAAGGAAAATACATGAACTCAAAGAAGAGCGCGTTCCGTTTGGGAGCGGTCGCTGTGATGGCTTTTGGCCTTCTTACAGCTTCACTCACAACAGTTAGCGCAGACACGATGCCAATGTTTGGTGCCAAGTGCCCAACTGAAGGCGTAAGTACTGGTCAAGCTTCAACCTCTCTGATCTGCGTAAAGGGATCAAATGGAGTTCTTGCTTGGGCGAAAGTTCGTCTCTCATCAAATGGTCAAGCTCCAGTTGCCGCATTGCACGCCAACCCTGGATCTATTGAATTCCACCACTTTCGCGCGGAAGATAAGGCAGTCTTCCAGACCATCATCGATCAATTCCAGGCCATTAACCCTGGTGTGAAAATCACCCAGGTGATCATGAGTTCAGGTGATTACACAAACCTTGCGCTCTCTAAGATCAAAGCGAATCCAAAGGCTGCACTTTTCGCAATGGTCCGTGGTGGGCAGTTTAATGACTTCTATGCCGCTGGACTTCTTAAGGATCTAAGCGCGGAACGATTTTTAAAGCAGAACGTCGTTTCATCTGCACTGACACCTGGTTTAGTTAACGGCTCGACCTACGGTCTTCCTTACCAGTCGCTGTTCAACGATCCGCTTTACAACGTATCAATGTTTGCTAAATATGGTTGGACTCCACCAAAGACTTGGACTGAACTTCTTGGTTTCTGCAAGAAGGTAAAAGCAGCGGGAATCATTCCATTTGCTTGGCCAGCTGCAACTCGTGGAAATGCTGGTCAGATCATGAACTCATTCTTGATGAACTCAGCTCCTGATGTAGCAACTCTCACATCTCGCATTGCTGCAATCGACACCGGCAAGGCAGACCTGAACCAGCCTTGGTTCGTAGAAATTGCTAATAAATATAAGGCAATGAACGACGCGGGCTGCTTCCCTGCAAATGTGACTGGATACAACGACACTGTTGCTCCAGCTGATTTCGCATCCGGCAAGGCTGCGATCTACCCAACTGGTACCTTCGGAATGAGTACAGTCACAAATCTCAACCCTGCAATGAAGGGCAATATGAAGGTCATGTCAATGATCACTGTTGATGATAAGCCGCTCTATATGGGTATCACTAACAACACCTTCATTCTTGGCGTCAATGCTAAGTCAACGTCTCGCGATCAGAACATTGCGCGTGCATTCATGTCATACCTTGCTACAGCGCCAGTCGCTCAGCAGTATGCAGTGGGTACATCACAACACGTTTCGATTGTTAACGTTGATTATTCTGCGAATATTGACTTGCTGAATACTTCAGACATCATGGGTAAGAAGCTACTACTAGCTCCACGCTTCTTGTTCAATAACGTAACAACAGTTCGTAACGTTGTGGAGGATGCGCTGATCGCGATTGGCGGCGGTGCGGACATCACAAAGACGCTGGCAGATGCTTCTAAGACGATTAAGCAGAACCTAGGCGCATAATCAGCAAGACACTCCTAACCCAGGTCGACCCCATCAGCAACGGTGGGGTCGACTCTGGCCTGCATAAAAAAAGAAGAAAAATAGAATCCAAAACGTTAATTTTCATGGCTTTGCCAGCGATGGCGATCTACGCTTTTTTATATTTGTATCCAGCGATCTCAAACCTGCTCTATGCGACTCAGCGTTGGGATGGCATTCGCAAGGCTCAATTTGTTGGCCTGCATAATTTCACATATCTAGCGACAAGCGATGACCTCTTTCGCAAGATTGTCTTTCAAAACCTTCGCTTCTCTTTTGTCGTCGTTATTCTTCAAACTGCTTTTGCATTATTATTCGCAATTTTTCTCTTAAAAAATACGAAAACAAATATTTTGCTCCGTACCGTCTTCTTCTTCCCAACAATTCTCTCCTCAGTATCTGTTGGCTTGATCTGGCTATTCTTGTACGACACAAATTATGGCTTTATTAATGCAGCGTTCAAGGCAATCGGTCTCAATTCGTTTGCGCTTAACTGGCTTTCCGATCCAAAGATAGTTCTCTACTCAATTGCTCTCTCCCAGGTCTGGTTCCATACCGGCCAGATGATCGTGATTTATCTTGCTGGGTTACAACAGATCCCCCAAGAGCTCTACGAAGCAGCCGACTGTGATGGCGCTACTAGGTGGCAGCAATTTAGGAATGTCACGTGGCCGATGGCGCTTCCAACTACAGCAGTCGTGGTTGCTTATACGACGATTCAGACATTTAGAGCATTTGACTTAGTTTATTCAATGACACAAGGTGGACCGATGAATTCCTCTGACCTAATTGTCACGAGTATCTATAACGCTGCATTTGGAGGATACAAACTCGGTTATGCATCAGCGCAATCAATTGTTTTGGTCTTCTTTGTTCTCACGATTACGTGGATCCAACGCAAAACTCTGCGGATTGATTATGGTGAGAAATAATGTTCTTTAATACAAGTAGGCGCGTACTTCTTGCAGGTTTTGCTCTCTTGGTTCTGATTCCTTCTTCAATCGTGGTTTTGGGGTCATTTAAGAAAGATATTGAGATTTATACAAAGCCACTGGCGCTTCCAAAACATTGGTCTCTCGATAACTATAAGACGCTCTTTAAAACGGGCAATATTTTAACTCCTTTCATGAATAGCGTCATCGTCACCTTCTTCTCGGTTGCGATAACGCTCTTCCTTGCGTCATTATGCGCTTTCGCAATCAGTCGAATGATTACGGTTACTGGAAAAGTACTCTTCACCCTCTTTGCGCTCGGTCTTGCCATTCCTGGACAAGTGAATATCATTCCAATCTACCTTCTCTTTGTGAAGCTTCATCTCACCAATTCATTACTTGGTTTGGTTCTGGTAAACGTAGCGGTGACACTGCCCATCTCAATTTTTATTCTCACAACCTTCTTTAGGCAGCTACCAAAAGAGATGTATGAGGTAGCGAATATCGACGGCGCAACCCATTGGCGTACCTATCGATCAATTGCACTTCCACTCTCTCGGCCCTCGTTGGGCGCTACTGGAATCTTTCTCTTTGTGATCTGTTGGAACGATCTGCTATATCCCTTGATGTTGATCACACAGGCTGATAAAAAAACTCTGCCACTGACTCTGATCGATTACAAAGGTGAATTCAGTACAAGTTTCTCGATGCTATTCACCGCTATCATGGTGGCCTCAGTTCCAATGGTTTTGATGTATCTCCTGATGCAAAAGTCTTTTGTGGCCGGGCTAACTGCCGGCGCTGTGAAAGGTTAATTTGTGGCGCTTCCTCATCTAATTTCGCGGACAACTCGGGCAACTCGAATTGCCGATCAAGTTGTGGGAATGATCGAAACTCAACGTTTGCAGCCTGGGGATTCCTTGCCGCCAGAGCGACAACTTGCTGATCTGCTTGAGGTAAGTCGCCCGTCACTTCGTGAGGCGCTCCATATTTTGCAAGCACAAGGAATCGTTTCTATTAAGCACGGCCAAGGTACTTTCGTGGCGGAGCCGGTGGTCGCGCAAGAGCTTCGCGCAGCCATGATGACGAGTGCTCATGACTTGAATGAACTATTCGATGCCCGTGAAGTTTTAGAAGTCCCTGCTTCAAATTGGGCCTCAAAGCGGGCGACCAAGGAAGATCTTCGAGTTTTACGCGCCACGATCAATCAGATGGAGCAGATCACCAACTCTGAAAGCATTGATTACCAGCAACTTCAGGCTCTGGATGCAAAGTTTCACCTTACAATCGTCGGCATTGCCGGAAATCGCTTTATCAATCAGACACTTGGTGTTTTGCAAGATGTGATGCAATTGTCGATGGACACCACGCTTCGAGTGCCTGGACGATCTGAAATTTCTAGGCACGAACATAATCTGATATTGGAGGCAATTGAAGAGGGCAATGGCGAGTTAGCCGCAGAACTAACCAAGGCCCACATCTTTGGCGCACGAGAGACCGCACTTTCAGAAGCGAAGAAAAAGTCTCAACGTTGATTCCACAGGTTATTTGTGTCGGAGTAATTACAATTGACACAATCGCAGCAGTGGATAATTATCCACACGAAGGGCAAAGAGTTATCGCGCACGAAATTGTTCGTGCGGGTGGAGGTCCGGCTGCTGTCGCAGCGGTGACGTTGGCGCGGCTAGGCAAATCGGTTGCGATTGTTGGCACAATCGGAGATGATGAAGACGGAAGAGCCGTTTTAAAAATCTTCAAAGAAGTAGGCGTGAATACCGAAGGAATTTCAATTGGAGCTGACCCAACAGCTGGCTCAGTAATCGTTGCATCGCGTGCCAACAACGAGCGAGCTATAAGTACGAGACAGCCTCCAGTACAGCCGCAGCCCAATCAGCGAGCACAGGAGTTAGCAAAATCTGCGGACTGGATCCATGTGGATCATGTCGGGGTCACGCAGCTGGGAGCACTTGGAATTTCTCGAGGCACGGGCCCAAAGATCTCTTTTGATGCTGGCTATGGAGTAAAAGATTTTGATGCCTCAACCGTTGATCTCTTTGCCCCAAACTCACCTGCCTTGTTGGAACGAAACCCTGGAATGAGCATTGAGGATGCAGTGGTAGCCGAAGCCGCGAAGGCAAAAAATATAGTTGCAGCTACCGATGGCGCTCATGGGTCAGTTGGCTTTGATACAAGTTTTGTGAGAGCCGCCGGATTTGAAGTGAAGATTTCGAGCACTCTTGGCGCCGGAGATGTCTTTCATGGAGCACTGCTCGCTCAAGTGATTGAAAGCCGCCCACTTGAAGAGGCTCTTCGCCGCGCCAATGCGGTCGCGGCGCTTTCTTGCCGGGGCCTAGATGGCCAATCGATGATTCCCACGCAAGGCGAACTCGAACAATTTCTCAAAGGAGCATGATGAAAAGATCACTGACCAACTTAGCTAGACCATCAGGAACACTTGCGATGGTCGCGGTAGATCAACGCGAGGCTTTGAGAGGCATGCTTGCAAAGCATCAGAATGAAGCTGTGACCGATTCACAACTCACCGAATTCAAGGTTTCAGTCGCCAGGGAGCTATCTCCGTTTGCATCAGCGCTCTTGGTGGACCAAGAATTCGGTCTTGATGCCATCGTGGATGCAGAAGCTTTGTCGAATGGCTGTGGCCTGATTGCTGCTGCAGATTTGTTAATCGGACCTGCGGGAGGAGCAGCAACAGACACTGCAGTTGACCCAGATGTAGATCCAATGCGCATGGCAAAAATTGGAGCCGTTGGTTTAAAGTTTCTCATTTTGTGGCGCAATGATGAGAGCGTAGCGTCGCGAAGAAAACTTGTTGATGAGTTCAATCTGCTTTGCGATAAGTCAGGGCTGCCATCAATCATTGAAGTAATTGTGAAACCACCTCATGACTCAACGAAAACATGGGATCGAGAGGTAGAGATCATCATTGCAGCTCGAGAAGCGAGAGCGTGGGGCGCAGATCTTTATAAAGCCGAAGTGCCCTATCAAGGCGAAGGCGACCTTGCGAAAATTACTGAAGCTGCAGCCGCGATCACTGATGCAATCGATGGGCCTTGGGTAGTTCTATCGAATGGCGTTAAAGCAGAACTGTTTGCTAATGCAGTAATGGCATGTTGCCAAGGTGGAGCAAGTGGTTTCTTGGCAGGTCGAGCCGTTTGGGCGGATATTGTCGGTTCGGCGGATACTCCAGCCGCTCTTCGTGAAGTTTCAATACCGCGATTAGAAAATCTTGCCGCTATCGTCGATAAATACGCCCGCCCATGGAACCGGGCTTAAGAATCGGGCTTAATTTGTAGGGTCTAAAGAATCTCTGAAAGCAATACCGGCCGGCCCTCTGCGATGCTTTTGTGAGCAGCCAGACCTGTTGCAACCGAAGTGATTCCATCTTGAATTGTTACTTCTGCTGGGGAGCCATCAAGAATAGCTTTATGGAATTTCATATGCTCAATATATGAAGCGCCGTAATGCGCGCCAAGATATTTTGCACTGTGGTCCAAGACGATTCGCTCTGTACTGCCGCCACGAGCACCAGCGAACCATTCTGATGCGTCGCCCCAGTCCTTTCTCTTACTTGAGCGAACAATGTGAGAAGGCAAAAAAGATTCTAATTTTCCTTCAGCACCAACTACAGTAAATATTTCCTTGTCATGCGAACCTTCCCCAAACATACAAAGGTCTAACATTGCTCGCTTGCCAGATGCATACTCCAAAATAACATAGGCGCTATCCAACATATCTGCGGGCTTGCCATCATAATTTTCTTTTAAGAAATTCACAGATTGCCCACCAGTGGCATAAACCTTTGTTGCGTGTTCTCCTAAAACTAAATCCATCAGATTAAAGTAGTGACAGCATTTTTCTACCAGAGTTCCACCCGTTCTTGCGGTGAAGCGATTCCAATTTTCAACCTTTGGGTAAAACGGTTCGCGATGCTCACGGATTGAAACATGATGAATTTCTCCGACTTCACCAGCCTTACTACGCTGCAGGACTTCATTAATTGGTGGCATAAATCGATATTCAAGGCCCATCCAGGTAAGTGCTTTGCGAGTCGCAGCTAGGGCGCCGATCTCTTTGCAATCTTCAATGGTGGTCGCAAGCGGCTTCTCAACAAATATCGCGAGATCGGTTTTGAGACAATCTCGCAGTACTTCGATATGTGTGTCATTTGGAGTAGCAATGATGATGGCATCGATCAGGCCCGACTCTAGAAGCGCCTTATGTTCAGTAAAGATTCTCGCCTCTGGAGCTAATCGGAGTGCGGCGCCGATCGAACCTTGATCAGGGTCACAGAGGGCAGTAACAGTGACCCCATCCATTACCTTGAGGTTTTGGATATGTTCGCGCCCCATGCTGCCAGCGCCAATAATTCCGTATCTCAGGGGCTTGCTCATTGCCACAGGTTAGACCACGCGGGCTAAAAGGGGTAGACATTTAGGCATATCCACGCTTAGATTGCTTTCAAGAGGTCAGACCACTGATATTTATAGATGATCTTCGAAAGGAGTATCCATGGCAATTACACCTCCACAGTTCCTGCTCCATCATGATGGCGACAATGTCGCCGTAGCAATGGACGACCTAACTCCCGGAACCCTACAAGGGCTCTCGGTGAAGGAAGGAACAGCTCACACTGCGACCCTCAACCACTCGGTTGTTCTCGGGCACAAGTTTGCGCTCGCTGATATAGCAGAAGGCGATTTCATCATTAAGTACGGCACCAAAGTCGGACTCGCATCAGCGCCGATCAAAAAAGGCGATTACGTTCACACACACAACATGAGGAGTTATCGATGGGAAGCAAGCCGCGCCTAACCGGATACCGCCGCGAAAATGGTCGCATGGGTATCCGCAATCACGTCATCATTCTTCCTGTCGATGATTTATCAAATGCAGCCGCAGAAGCGGTCGCCAAGGTAATCCCAGGAACTCTCGCACTTCCACATGCATTTGGTCGTCTCCAATTTGGTGCCGACCTTGAGCTTACTTTTCAGACACTTATTGGTACCGGAAAAAATCCGAATGTTGCCGCTGTTGTTGTCATTGGCATCGAGCCAAAGTGGACAGAGCGAGTTGCAGCTGGGATTGCAAAGACCGGCAAGCCAGTAGCCACCTTCTCCATCGAGGGCAAGGGCGACCTCAATGTAATTGCTGAAGCTTCTCGCGTTGCCGCAAAGTTTCTGCAAGATGCATCAGAAATCAATCGCGAGCCTGCAGAAATTGGCGATCTTGTTATGTCAATTAAGTGTGGCGAGTCCGATACAACTTCAGGTCTAGGTTCATGCCCCACAACCTCGCAAGCGGTTGATCGTTGGGTTGAAGCCGGTGGCACTGTGTACTTTGGCGAAACTTCTGAATTGACCGGCGGAGAAAACCTCATTGCGGATCGTTGTATTAGCGATGCAGTTCGCAAGATGTTCCAGCAGAAATATGATGATTACATCAATGTAATTGAATCGACTGGAGCAAATCTGCTTGGCTCGCAACCAACTCAAGGCAATATTGCCGGTGGCCTGACAACTATTGAAGAGAAGGCTCTTGGCAATATTGCCAAGACTGGATCAGTCCCAGTTGTTGGCGTTCTTGGCTATGCCGAAGAGCCTGATTTTGCTAAGCCCGGTCTTTACTTCATGGACTCATCCTCTGCGGCCGCAGAATGCGTCACGCTCATGGCTGCGGCCGGCGCTGTCGTTCACTTGTTCCCTACTGGTCAAGGAAACGTAATCGGCAACCCCATCATCCCAGTACTGAAATTGACCGCTAATAAAAAGACTGCGGCATCAATGACCGAACATATGGATCTTGATGTCTCCGGGCTTCTGCGTTATGAGTATGACCTCACTACAGCTGGCGACAAGATGATGTCAGTTGTTGAGCGCACGGTTAATGGCCGCCTGTGTACTGCAGAAGTTATGGGCCATCGTGAGTTCACCTTCACTAAGTTGCATATCTCTGCATAATGATTCTGATATCTGAAGATGTCTGGGGCCCTGCCTTCATCGCACTTGCTAAGAGCCACGATGTTGTGCAGGACCCCGATCTTTGGAGAGACATTGATCAACTTAAGGTTCGACTTCAAGGAGCCACAGCGCTAGTTGTACGAAATAGAACTCAGATAACTGCTGAAATTCTTGCTAGTGCGCCAAAATTAAAGGTAATTGCACGCGCAGGGGTCGGGCTAGATAATATTGATCTCAAGGCCGCTGATTCACTGGGCATCGTTGTTGTTGCCGGCTTGGGGGCAAATGCTCAAAGTGTCGGCGAACTAACAGTTGCCCTCGCGCTCTCACTGTTGAGAAATATTCCAGCATCAAATCTTGAAACCAAGTCTGGAAACTGGAATCGAATTCCAGGTCGCGAATTATCAGGTATGACTTGGGGGCTGCTTGGCTGCGGTGCAACAGGTATCGCAACAGCGAGATTGCTCTCTGGCTTCAAAATTAATTTCCTCGGCTTTGATCCATTTGTTCAACCCAACGATCAAAGGATTGCCGGCCTACCCATTACCATGGGTACCTTAGAAAATGCGTTGTCCAAGTCAGATATCGTCAGCATTCACATGCCTTCTAATTCGCAGACAAATGGTCTACTCGATGCTGCGCGCATTTCGAGCATGAAAACCGGAGCGTTGATAGTTAACGTCGGCCGCGGTGAAGTGATCGTCGAAGCAGACCTCATCTCTGCCCTCAAATCAGGTCAAATTGCCGCTGCGGCTCTTGATGTGCGAGCTACCGAACCGCCCTCAATTGGCGAGTTAGAAACGCTTCCCAATGTGATTCTCACTCCGCACATCGCTGGAATTACCACTGAAAGCCAAGCGAAGATTAATCAGATTCTCACATCAAATATCGAACTAGTTCTCTCCAATAGCCCGGCAACACATGCCGTCGGGTCAATAATGAAATCAGCTCGCTAGTGGCAAAAACCAACTTGGGCCTGCAGTTAAATCGAGCTTCAGCACTGTTAGAAAAATCAGGACTTTCACCGGCTAATGCAGCAACGACTGCACGTTGCATTATTGCAAGTGATCGATGGGGCATCGCGAGCCACGGCCTAATGCGTTTGCCGTTCTATTTAGAACGATTAGAAGCTGGCGGCATAAATCCGAAAGCAGAGTTAAAAGTCGTTACAGACATGCCAGCACTCGTCATCTTGGATGGTGATGATGGAATTGGCCATTGGCAGCTACAGCATGCCGCAGAACTTTCAGCGGCTAGAGCGGAAGTCAATGGAATTTCTGCAGTTGGTGTTGGTCGTTCTTCTCACTGCGGTGCACTTGGAATCTACCTCGAACCCATCGTCAAGAGGGGTTTAGTTGGTTTAATTTTTAGTAAC
Source organism: Candidatus Nanopelagicaceae bacterium (assembly GCA_965658705.1). Classification (GTDB taxonomy): domain Bacteria; phylum Actinomycetota; class Actinomycetes; order Nanopelagicales; family Nanopelagicaceae; genus PALSA-747. The sequence continues at coordinate 2,804 of CBFHTP010000012.1, read as the reverse complement.
GGACCTGCAGTCATGCCACCTTGGGGTGGCAACAAGCCAGTCCTATCTACTTCACCACTTGCCGTTGGAATTCCTACCAGCCCACCAACGATTATTGATATGGCTACGTCAGCCGTAGCCCGCGGAAAAATTGCCGCGAAGGCTCAGGCTAATGAGCCGCTAGAACCGGGTTGGGCATTTACTGCATCTGGTGAACCAACGCTTGATGCAAAGGCGGCCCTTGCAGGAATGCTTGCACCACTTGGCGGAGCAAAGGGTTATGCACTAGCGGTCATGGTTGAGTCACTTACCGGCGCACTCATTGGCCCAACTCTTGCTAAAGATATGCCAGATATGTTTGTGAAATCCGATGTCGCTAAGCCGCAAGGAATCAGCCTCTTTGTGATCGCGATTGATGCCTCAAAATTGACCGTAACCGGTGGCGATCAGCTAGCTGAATTTTCACATGCAATTACGGAAGCCGGTGGCAGGATGCCTGGTTCACATCGAGTTGATCCTGCCAACCTCAATCCTGCCGATGAGATCACGGTCGCGGATTCTGTTTTAGTAGAGCTTGATCAGTGGGCAGCAAAAATCCTATGAAAATAAGAGATAGCCAACTGCCTGGACTTGGACTTATCGGCGCACTTGTTGCAGTCGCATTCTTTATTAACCATATTCAACAAGCGATTAGCCCACTTGCTCTCGCTGTTGCCTTCGGATTTATCGTTGCTAATTTTTGGAAGTGGCCGGATTGGGCAATGCCTGGCAGCGTCTTTGCAGGCAAACGTTTACTTCGAAGCGGAGTAGTTCTGCTGGGTGCCCAGGTGTCAGTCACTGCGCTGAAGGCGATTGGGATTAAAGGTGTCTTAACTGTTTTGCTTGTCGTTACTTTTACAATTTTTGGAATCCTTGGACTATCCAAAGTTTTCAAAATGTCAGGTGAGCTTGGGCTATTAATCGGTATTGGTTTTGGCATCTGCGGAGCAACAGCGGTTGCTGCGATCCGTCCGCAAACAAGAGCGACTGAAGAAGAAACTTCCTATGCAATCGCACTGATCTCTCTCTGCGGAACGCTATCGATCTTTATTTTGCCTTTCCTTGGCCACTTGATGCATTTATCAGATCGAACTTTTGGTGCATGGGCAGGGGCCGCAGTGCATGATGTTGGTCAAGTAGTTGCGACCGCATCGGTCTGGTCACCATCAGCGGTATCAGCAGCGATAGTTATCAAATTGGCCCGGGTCTGTTTGCTTGCGCCGATTGTTTTGATCTTGGCGATTCGCCATCGAAAGTTCTTGGCCACCACCGGGCAAGTTCAGGCAGATACTAAAAAAGTCCCGCTCATCCCACTCTTTGTGCTCGGCTTTATCTTTGTTGCAACTCTACAGAACACAGTGCACACCTCGCTGCGTTTTCACAACGATGTGGTGACGTTAAGCAAGGTATTGATCGCCGCTGGTTTGGTCTCACTTGGTTCAAGTGTTCGCTGGAAATCAATAAAATCGATCGGACCTCGCCCGATGGCGATGGGTTTGCTTGCTTGGGTAATTGTTGCGGGCGTTGCACTTGCTGCGGTACGAATTACCGGGATCTAATTACTCTTTAACTATTTCGCCGGCTTTACGGCGGACGCGATTTCTCGCTTCTCTAGCTTCTTTTGGTTCTCTCGGCGTGCGCGGTGCCTGTACAGATTTCCCAGGCGCCGCAGATTTCTTTTGGCCAGATTGTGAAGTCGGCTTCTTTGATGGCGCCGCAGTTTTTTTAACTGCAGCAAGTTCGCGCACCTTAGGGAACATTTCTTTTACTACATCTGAAGTCGAGTAGAGCTCTGGTGGATCCTTTGGTAGCTCAACCTTCAACAGATCAGAGATGTTCTTCCATTTCATGACATCTTTCCAGTCAACCAAAGTGAGCGCTGTGCCCACCATGCCGGCGCGACCAGTACGACCGATGCGGTGGGTATAAGAACGTTCATCATCTGGGCATTCAAGATTGACGACCAAGGTGACGCCTTCAACGTGGATACCGCGGGCAGCAACATCGGTGGCAACGAGTACCTGGGCGCTGCCATCAGAAAATGTGGCGAGTGATTTTTCGCGGGCGTGCTGCGGCAAGTCACCATGTATTGCGGCTGCTTTGATGCCGAGCTCGACTAAATCATCAGTGACCCGCT